>NZ_JAWONS010000179.1:0-180333 GCF_033342255.1 Clostridium boliviensis | reverse complement strand
TGGTAGAGCAAACGGCTGTTAACCGTTAGGTCGTAGGTTCGAGTCCTACTCGGGGAGCTTTGGCCCCATGGTCAAGCGGTTAAGACATCGCCCTTTCACGGCGGTAACACGAGTTCGAATCTCGTTGGGGTCATTGAATGCCGATGTGGCTCAATTGGCAGAGCAGCTGATTTGTAATCAGCAGGTTATCGGTTCGAGTCCGATCATCGGCTTTCACATAACTAAATTCAATCGATCAGATTATTATGTTTAGGACCTTTAGCTCAGTTGGTTAGAGCAACCGGCTCATAACCGGTCGGTCCCGGGTTCGAGTCCCCGAAGGTCCACTAGCACTGAACTAAATAGTTGATAATCTGGCCCGGTGGCTCAGCTGGTTAGAGCGCCGCCCTGTCACGGCGGAGGTCGTGGGTTCGAATCCCATCCGGGTCGTTCTGTATTTTTTAATACAGGCTTTACAAACCAGCATGTAAGTTGTATAATGCTTACTGTATCGTTTATGGGATCTTAGCTCAGCTGGGAGAGCATCTGCCTTACAAGCAGAGGGTCATAGGTTCGAGCCCTATAGGTCCCATTTCCATGAGAAATCATGAGAATGCCGGCGTGGCGGAACTGGCAGACGCACAGGACTTAAAATCCTGCGGGCTTAATCGCCCGTACCGGTTCGATTCCGGTCGCCGGCATTGCCTGAACAGGCAGCCAATTGAATATGTGTGTGTAGCTCAGCTGGATAGAGCACTTGGCTACGGACCAAGGTGTCGGGCGTTCGAATCGTCTCACGCACGTACGGAAAAGGCATTTACACGAAAGTGTGGATGCCTTTTTTGGTGTATTCTCCCATAAAATATAATTATTACTTGATTTTTTTCCAGAATTTATTATACTAAATAGTAAATGATCATTAGAAAATTTAATATCAAAGTCTGAATCAGGTGCAACGAGGTAGCTGGCAACAATGGGTGCAGTGCCTCTTTTTTTATATAAACTATTCAGACAGACAGGAGTTTTATACAATGACACAGGAAGTAATAAATACAAAATTGGACCAACTGCCTGGAAAAATCAGCTTTATTTGTGAAAATCTGCAAACAGGGGAGTACATGGGATACAGGGAAGATCGGCCGCTCATGGCAGCCAGTGTGATAAAGCTGTTTGTTATGGCATTTGCATTCCATCAGTTTGAAACGGGAGGGCTGAGACAGGATTTTTCGCTGACTATATATAAAAAAGATTGCGTTCCATCCTGCGGTGCACTTACCTATCTGCACGAAGGAATCAGCGTTACCGCTTTGGATCTGGTGACGCTGATGATTATATTCAGTGATAACACGGCTACAAATGTGCTGATTGACTTATTGGGGATGGAAAAGATTAATCAGTATATCGATTCTCTTGGATTTGAAAGGACATTCCTTAACAGAAAGATGTTTGATGTGGAAAAATCACGACAGGGGATTCAAAATTATATAACAGCGTCCGAGACAGGACGTCTGCTTAAGATGATGCATCGGGGAGAACTAGTCAGCAAAGCGGCAAGCAGACAGATGATCTCGATATTAAAGAATCAGCAGCTTCGCAGTAAAATTCCATTTTATCTTCAGGCGTTGGAAGAGAAACCGGAAATAGCCCATAAGACAGGAGAAGATCGTGGTATTACCCATGATGTTGGTATTGTTTATGGAAATGTCCCGCTCCTGTTATGCTTCTGCGGAAATGAAACAGATACTCCCGCATTTGAGCGGATTATGGGAGAATTATCGCTGCAATTATACAGTGAGGTAAATGGGTCAGGATTATAGAAAGGAATTGGGAATGAAAATTGCAAAGATAGAAACAGCAGAAGTGAACATTCCTCTTGTAACTCCATTTAAAACAGCTCTGAGGACTGTAGACAGTGTGAATGATATTGTGGTCAGAATCACCGCAGATGACGGCCAATACGGATATGGGGAAGCACCGCCTACGGCAGTAATTACGGGAGAGACAAAAGGCTCTGTCCGCTGCGCGATTGAAGAGTTTATAGCACCGGGATTAATTGGGATGGAGATAGAGAATCTGGAAGGGATCATGGGTAGGATTCAGACATCCATGGTGAAGAATACCTCAGCTAAAGCGGCTGTGGATATGGCCGTTTATGATCTGTTTGCAAAGTCCTGCGGCAAGCCGCTTTATAAAGTCTTAGGAGGCAGTAAGGGAGAGATTGAAACGGATTTAACCATCAGCGTCAATGAGACAGAGGAAATGGTAAAAGACAGTCTCCTTGCTACTGGGCAGGGGTTTCGAATACTTAAGATTAAGGTTGGTAAGGAAGGCCGAAAGGATGTGGAACGGATCAATGCCATTCGCCAGGCTGTTGGTCCAGATATTAAGCTTCGAATTGATGCAAATCAGGGTTGGACGGCGAAAGAAGCGGTGAGAATTATACAAAAGCTGGAGGATTTGGGGATTGATATGGACTTGGTGGAACAGCCGGTAAATGCTCATGATTTCGAAGGAATGAAGCTGGTAACCAGCCAGGTAGATACTCCCATTCTGGCAGATGAGAGCGTGTTTTCTGCAATGGATGCCATACATATTATCAGAGAGCGTGCGGCAGATTTGATTAACATAAAGCTAATGAAAACAGGGGGAATTTACGAAGCTTTGAAAGTCTGCGCCATAGCGGAATGCTATGAAGTAGAATGCATGATAGGCTGTATGCTGGAAAGTAAGATTGCAGTCAGTGCAGCGGCTCATCTGGCAGCTGCAAAAGGCATTATTACCAGGGCGGATTTAGACGGTCCATCTTTATGCAGTGAGGATCCGTATACCGGAGGACCCTCATTCTTGGGTCCCAGAATTTTAATGAATGCAAAGCCCGGACTGGGGATTTATAAGGTACCTGCTTTTAACGAAAATCAGTAATTAATCCAAGAGCAGACTAATCCCTGACGGGCTTAGAAATAAAAAAATGGAGGAAAATTATGAAGAAAAGAAGAGTAACAGCCAGTATTCTCTGTGTGGTTCTTGCAACAGCAACTGTACTCAGCGGTTGTGGAGGTAAAAAAGTTTCTGATAACAATACAGGAAATGCAAAAGATGGAATAAAGACAGAAGGAAGCGCAGAGCCGGCAGTTTATAAAAAGCTTTATGGAGCAGAAGCAGAAACGCTCAACTATCTCACTTCTTCGGCAGACGTGAGTCATAGAATCGGAGCAAATGTGGTTGATACTCTGGTGGAATATGATAACAAGGGGCAGATTAAACCGGGATTGGCAACAGATTGGTCTTACGACGAGGCCTCACTTACCTGGACCTTTCATTTAAGAGATGCCAAGTGGGTTGACAATACTGGCAAAGAAGCTGGAGCTGTGACTGCCCAGGATTTCGTGGATGCAATGAAGTATGAGCTGACACCTGAAAATGAAAGTGCTAATGTACAGAATTTATTTGGTATCATTGCCAATGCTGAGAATTATTATAACGGACTGGTTTATAACGGCGGTGCGGATAAAGATGGAACGATATGGCAGCCAGTTGATTTTTCTCAGGTTGGTGTAAAGGCAGTTGATGAACATACCCTTACCTATACGTTGGAAAAGGAAGTTCCCTATTTCTTATCTTCTCTGGTTTATGTGGTTTATATGCCTGCTTATGGACCCCAGCTGGAAGAATTAGGAAAGGATTTTGCGACAGCAGCAGACAAGATGTATTATAACGGTGCTTACTATCTGGAGGAATTTTCGCCTCAGGAGAAACATATTTTCAAGAAGAATTCTCTGAACTATGATGCGTCTCTGGTTTATATTGATGAGATCCAGGAAATTTATAATGCGGAATACAATACAATCGGGCCTGAAATGGTAAAAAGGGGTGAGGTGGATTACGCAGAACTCTCCTCTGATATTCTGGATGATTGGATGAGCAGTGAAGATACAAAGAATTTAATCAGCAGGGAAAGACCGAAAACCAGCTATTCCTATTTCTACTGTTTTAACTTTAATCCTCAGTTTGATGCCCAGTATGAGCCGGAGAACTGGAAAAAGGCAGTGAATAACGAAAACTTCCGCAAGGCGTTGTCATCTGCTCTAAACAAGACCAAAGAGGTTGCAGTTTTAGAGTCGGCATCTCCCGACGATTTTGTCATTAACTCCATTACTCCGCCGGAATTTACGTTTAATGGCGAAGGTACAGACTATACAAAAGTAGGGGATATGGCAAACTTAACGCAGACGTTTGACGAGAAGAAGGCAAAGGAATACAGAGATCTGGCAAAGAAAGAGCTGCTGGCCTCAGGTGTCACATTTCCTGTTAAAGTTCTGATGCCATATAATCCTTCTGAAGTAAACTGGGATAAAGAGTGCCAGGTAGTGGAACAGCAGATGGAAAGCCTTCTGGGCAATGATTTTATTGATATTATTGTGGAGGCGGGTCCTGCAGATGCATTTTTAACAGAGGTTCGAAGAAATGGTAAATTTGCATTTATGAAATGCAACTGGGGTGCGGATTATGCAGATCCTGAGACATGGACAGATCCGTTTTATCAGAAAAAGGGAGAAAACGGATACGAACTGGGCTATAAATACGGAAATATTGCGAAAGCAATCGAAGATGGAACTCCTTCTTCCGATGCGGCCCTGGAGTATTTTACGCTTGTAGATCAGGCGAAAGAAATAAAAGTGGATATCAATGCTAGATATGAGGCATTTGCAAAGGCAGAGGCAAGTCTGGTTGATCATGCATTTGTAGTTCCATTCAGCATATCTGTCAGTAAGTATTTGGCCAATAAGCTGGATGTATTTGAAGGGCAGTATGCACCTTTTGGAGTGTCCAATCTCCGGTATAAGGGACAGCATTTAAAGGATCATTTCATCTCCATGGATGAGTATAAGGCGAACAGGGATGCAAGTGAAAAATAAAGGAGTCTGAAAAACTGATGTTACAATACTTAAGTAAAAGAATTGCGCGCTCATTTATTACGCTGATTATTATTCTGACCGCTGTTTTTTGTCTTCTCCGCCTCATGCCCATAGAAGGTTATTTTCAGAACTTTGATAAAATGACACCTCAGCAGATTGAAGTAGGTTTAAAGGAAATGGGATTATACGATCCCCTTCCCCTTCAGATTGTCCATTTTTTTAAGGACCTGACTCATGGAGATCTGGGAATTTCCCGAATTTACCGGTCCAATGTACCGGTATCTGATATTCTGGCGGATAAGGTTCCGGTATCCATTAAACTGGGGATCTGGTCTATGGTCGTGTCGCTTCTCGCAGGACTTCCCATGGGAGCTTTAATGGCAAGGTATCAGTACCGCTGGTTTGATAGGATCGGTACATTTTTCATTGTTTGTATTCAGGCGGTTCCGGCTGCAGTCTATTTCCTTTATATTCAGCTGTATGGGACTCAGCTTATTCATGTCGGGCTTCTGTTTGAAATTGATGATCCCAAATACTGGATTCTTCCGGTAATCTCTATGTCTCTGGGGAATATTGCTTTTTATGGGATGTGGCTGAGAAGATATATGATTGATGAAAGCAATAAAGATTACGTGAGATTAGCAAAGGCAAAGGGACTGTCTGAGGGAAAGGTCATGTTCAGACATATTTTCCGCAATGCCTTTGTACCACTTGTCCAATATATTCCTACTGCCTTTCTAAATACAGTGATCGGTTCTATTTATATAGAATCTCTGTACAGCATTCCAGGGATGGGCGGCCTGCTGGTGACAGTGATTAAAAAGCATGACAATGCCATGGTACAGGGGATTGTGCTTTTGTATGCCTGTGTAGGTGTACTGGGACTGCTTCTCGGGGATCTTATGATGGTGATGCTGGATCCCAGAATCAGTCTTGGCAGGAAAGCAGGTGACAGATGATGAAGCAATTTTCTTACCGGCATACAAAAGAAGCGGAACTCATTGACAATATGAAGGAAGCAGAGTTGTTTACGTTTGGGGGATATAATGAGGCCGAGACTGAGAAAACGGGCTTTAGTAATTATTCTTACTGGAACAGTACACTTCACGCTTTTTTGAAAAACCGCATGGCCTTTGCGTTACTTGTGCTGCTAATGCTGCTTCTGGTATTTACGTTTGTTCAGCCGTATCTTCCGGGGCAGTATGACCCCAACCTGATCATCAATGATGCCAGCGGTATTCAGTTTCGTAATGTTCCGCCTGGTAAACAGTTCATTCTGGGAACCAACTCCATCGGCCAGGATTTATGGGCACGGATCTGGTCAGGGACAAGGACGTCTTTGTTTATCGGCTTATCGGTTGCACTGGCGGAGGCTGTGATTGGAATTACAGTAGGGGTAATATGGGGCTATGTCAGGAAGGCGGACTTTATTCTGACTGAGATTTATAATATTATTGATAACATCCCAAATACCATCATTTTAATTCTGATTTCTTACATATTAAAGCCCAGCGTGAAGACGCTGATATTTGCCATGTGCCTTACGGGATGGATCCAGATGGCAAGATTTATCCGCAATCAGATACTGATTATCAGAGACAGGGATTATAATGTGGCAAGTCGTTGTCTTGGGACGCCTGCTGCCAAAATTATTGTAAAAAACCTTCTGCCTTATCTGGTTTCTGTCATTATGCTTCGTATGGCGCTTACCATTCCTGCAGCCATTGGCAATGAAGTGTTTATTACCTATATCGGTCTGGGACTTCCGGTTAATATTCCCAGCCTTGGAAATCTAATCAATGAAGGCAGGGTGCTCATTACCAGTCCGGCTCTGCGCTATCAGCTGATTTATCCTACGATTATCCTGTCCTTTGTAACTATCTCATTCTATATCATCGGCAATGCGTTTTCTGATGCCGCTGATCCGAAGAATCACATATAAGGAGGCAGCCTGTGAAACGTGATATGATATTAGAGGTTAGTGATCTTAATATTAGATTTGAATTGAGAGGGAAACAGCTAAAAGCCATCCGGGGAGTTTCATTGGAACTTTACAAAGGGGAAATACTGGCAATTGTAGGGGAATCGGGCAGTGGAAAATCGGTTTTTACAAAATCATTTATGGGTCTTCTGGATAAAAACGGATGCGTCAGCGGCGGAATGGCGGTTTATTATGGTTGTGATGATAAAACTGCGGTAGATTTAACGGGAATTAAGAAAGAAAAAGACTGGTTAAAGCTTCGGGGGCAGGAAATTGCCATGATTATGCAGGATCCCATGACCAGTTTAAATCCGTTAAGAACCATAGGAGCACAGATTATGGAGGCAGTTCTCCTTCATCAGAAGGTAAGCCGGACTGAGGCAAAAAAACGGACGCTTCAGTATCTGGCTGATGTAGGAATTCAGGATCCAAAGAATCGGTTTTATCAGTATCCCCATGAATTTTCAGGAGGGATGCGCCAGCGTGTGGTAATTGCCATAGCAATTGCCTGCAATCCAAAGATTCTTATCTGCGATGAACCCACAACGGCTCTCGATGTAACCATACAGGCACAAATTCTTGAGCTGATAAAGGAACTGCGGATGAAATATAAGCTTTCTGTTATACTGATTACCCACGATCTGGGAGTGGTAGCTAATATAGCAGACAGAGTTGCTGTAATGTATGCGGGGGATATTGTGGAGATTGGAACCTGTGAAGATATCTTCTATGATGCACGGCACCCCTATACCTGGGCGCTTCTTTCTTCATTGCCGCAGATAGGGATTAAAGGAGAAGATCTATTCTCCATAGCCGGGACGCCGCCCAATCTTTATACAGAAATAAAAGGGGATGCATTTGCTCCGAGAAATCCACAGGCGCTTAAAATTGATTTTGTAAAGAGTCCTCCATATTTCGGTATCTCCCCTACTCATAAGGCGAAAACGTGGCTGCTTGATGAAAGGGCACCAAAGGTGGATCCTCCCCAGGTACTAAAAATAATCAGAGAGGGAGGTCTGTTTAGATGAAGCGGGAAGTATTATTGGAAGTAAAAGATCTGGATGTGACCTTCGGAGAACGAAGAAAGAAATATCAGGCGGTTAAAGGGGTTAATTTTAAGATTTATAAAGGGGAGACCTTTGGACTGGTGGGGGAATCCGGTTCTGGAAAAACCACCATTGGAAGGGCTGTCATGAGAATTATTAAGACTTCAGGAGGAGAAATTCTCTATAAGGGTCAGAAGATAAACGGAGAGATATCCGCAGAACTGGACCGGAAGGTAATACAGGAGATTCAGATGATTTTTCAGGATCCCCAGGCATCACTGAATGAGAGAGCCAAGGTGGATTATATTGTCAGCGAAGGGTTAATGAATATTAAAAAAAACATTTCCGAGCCTGAGAGAAAGAAAAGGGTGAATCAGGCGCTTCTTGATGTGGGACTGCTCCCGGAGTTTGCCAGCCGGTTTCCTCATGAATTTTCAGGAGGCCAGAGACAGCGGATCGGAATTGCCAGATCTCTGATTATGAAACCTGAGTTTATTATTGCAGATGAACCAATCTCTGCTCTTGATGTATCGGTAAGGGCGCAGGTTCTTAATCTTCTTGCCAGAATGCAGAAAGAACGTCAGATCACTTATTTGTTCATTGCCCATGATTTATCGGTCATGCGTTTTATAACAGATCGGATTGCGGTAATCCGGAAAGGTGAGATCGTGGAGATGGCTGAGACGGAAGAACTGATCACTCATGCCATACACCCGTACACCAGGGCTCTGCTCTCAGCAATTCCCATGCCGGATCCAAAGCATGAACGGGATAAGAAACTGATGGTTTATGATCCGTATATGCATGATTATACGACAGATCAGCCTTCCTGGCAGGAAATCAGAAAGGATCATTATGTGCTGGCGAATAAAAAAGAGGCAGAAGAATATAAGAAATTATATGAATGCAGACGAAACGGATAAAAGGCAGCGGAATTGTCCGCTGCTTTTGATTTTTAAGTCCGGATCATTGTAAGGAATGGAGGCAGCGATGGAACAGTTTGCAGTGATTATAAAGCCGGTTATTACCATATGGGACCGGCCGGAGGAAACAAAAGAAAACAGGAAAAAGAAAATAGTTTCTTCCATTGCAGATGAAGGGATATATGGAATGGGACTCCGGATCAGAGGGGAGGAAGTACAGGGTTTTTACCCGGTTATGACTGCATATCATTATCCGGGGTTTGTAAGAAAAGAGGATGTTAAACTAGCCGGTCTTTCTGCACTGATTAACTGGGAAGAGGGGGGCCTTATGGTGACGGATGGAGAAGTCGTGGATATCATATCGCTGCCTAAGGTACAGGGTGTAAGAATTATAAGTGTTCCAAGGGGAGCGCTTATAAAGGTTATTGAGTTTGAATCCATGGAACCTGGATGGGCACTGGTGGAGTTATTTGACGGGCAGAGGGGATTTATGAGAAATCAGTATCTGCGTCCGAAAGAATATTCACAGAGCGGATTGTGGACAGGAAAGCTTCCCCAGAAGGAAATTGTGGATGAAAGGGGATTCCGTCAGGCAGTTGTGGAGAATGCAATGCAGTATTTGGGGACACAGTACCGATGGGGAGGAAGAACGTCACTGGGGATTGACTGTTCCGGACTGACTTCACAAAGTTATCTGCTGAGCGGGATCATTATCTTTCGGGATGCAAAGATCCAGGCAGGATTTCCGGTCCGGGAAATATTAAAGGAAGAAATGCTTCCCGCAGATCTGATGTATTTTCCAGGACATATCGCCATGTATATAGGAAATGGAAAGTATATTCATTCTACAGGAAAGATCGGAAACAGCGGAGTGGTGATTAACAGTTTAAATACGGATGCAGCAGATTACCGGGAGGATCTGGCAAAGAGCTGGTATGCATCGGGCAGTATATTCTAAGGGAATGAAACGGAGGAAGACATGGATGTAAGATTTACTTTAGAAAAAAGAATACAGGCGGAAATAATGAGCTACGATGGGAAGATGGGAATCTATTTAAATGATTTTCATGGCAATGAAATCGCTTTGGGCCAGGATGAGAAATATGAGACTGCCAGTACTATAAAAACCTTTATTCTGGCCTGCCTGTTTGATGAAGTGGAAAAAGGAAATAAAAGCCTGGAGGACCTTGTAGAATATAAGGAAGAGCATGTGGTGGAGGGGAGCGGAGTGCTGGCGGCTCTTGAACCGGGAGCTGTCTTGCGGGTTAAGGATGCGGCTGTTTTTATGATTATCGTCAGTGATAATGTTGCCACGAATATGATGATTGATTATCTGGGGCTGGACACCATTAACCGTTGCATTAAAGAGCTGGGATGCGACCATACAGTTCTATACAATCCCATTCATTTTGAACAGTATAAGAGACTTGGAACCAGTACGCCGGGGGATTATGGGAGTATTTTTACAAGACTGGTAAAGGGAGAACTGATCAGTCAGGAGGCTGATGCTGCAATGCTGGAAATATTAAAAAAGCAGCATTACAACAGTATGATTACAAAAAATTTCCCACCGGTTTATATGGACAGTGACAATACGGACGAGATACTGATTACCGTAGCTTCCAAAAGCGGGAGCATGGATGCCTGCCGCAATGATGGAGGGATCGTATTTACTCCATACGGACCTTATGTGATTGTCATGTTTCATAAGGAATTCTCTGACGCCATGTATTATCCGGCACATCCGGCTACGGTGTTCGGTGCCAGGGTAAGCCGTATGGTACTGGATCAGTTCCTTGCACTGGAAGGAAGACTCTGCCTGTAGAAAACTACAGGCTTAAAAGATCTGAAAGGTCATGAATGGTGTGAGTTGCGGCGGATTCGACGAAGGAATCTTTCCTGATAAAGAGACAGGAGTCGATTCCTGCATTCACAGCGCCCTGGATGTCAGAACTTAAACTGTCCCCTACCATAATGGTCTCTTTCTGATGAAAATCCGGAATGTGGTCAAAGCAGTGCTTGAAAAAGTGGACAGAAGGTTTTTCGCTTCCTACCTGTTCAGAGATAAACATGCCGTCAAACAGGTCGTGGATACCAGCCTGTTTCAGCCGCTTGATCTGAGTGGAATGGACTCCATTGGATGCGGTGTAAAGCCTTTTTCCCATATTTTTTAATTGTATCAGTGTATCTTTCGCGTGGGGCATCAGCTCAGGACTGCTCCCAAGAAAGCTTCTGTAGCGGGATTCAGCCTCGATCCCGTCTATCTCCTGGTTCAGAGTTTTAAAATATAGGGAAAAACGTGTGTGAAACACCTCTTCCCTGCTGATTTTCTCCTGTTCCAGAAGATCCCAGAGATGCCTGTTTATCTTTTTATATTCCCCCAGCATGGTGTGTTCAAAAGGAATGCAGTAGGATTCTATTACATTCTTAAAGCTCCGTTCTTCTGCAGCATCAAAATCCAGGATGGTGTTGTCAATATCAATTAAATATGTTTGGTACATGTATCTAGTCCTCCAAATTCCAGTGTTTTTTAAAAAAGCCATAGCAGATGCCTAGCAGTGGGGAAAGGAGCAGAACGCTGATTATGGTTCCTTCCCGAATCTGCCAGGGGGTATGTGCCCATAGAGTAAGGGCAATTGCAGCGGCCAAAAATATTACGTCAAAGCTCATACGGACAGCCGTGAATTTCTTGTGGTATAGTTTTGATATGGTCAGGCAGAGGCTTTCCAGCGGGAAGCTGATAATTCCAACTGCAAGGACTGCGCCAAGGCTTAAGGAAGCGATGAGCAGACCGGATATGTAAAGCAGCAGCCTGAAAAGATAGCTTTCAGCCGTAAAACCGGAAAGGATCTGATATAAAAAGAAGTTTATAATAATTCCGTTGGCTATGGTGGCAATAATCTGAATGATGTCCTTATAGTTTAATCTGGTACGTTTAAAAAGTAAATAGCAGATAAAAAAAATGGTATTGATCATATTTAATATGGTACCCACCTTCCATGGAATCAGGAAGGAAAGTGTAACTGCCAGGGCATTTAAAACACTCTGGCCGATGGCTGCTTTTAACTGCAGAGATATCCCGAAACCAAAGAATACAAAGGACAGGACAGAACAGACAGTTAATACTGTGTTTTTCTTCGTCATTGTTTTCACCTCGGTATTATGATACCATAGTTACTGAATAACCCACTATGAGAATTATCATATCAGAGGAATTTATAATGAAACAATTTGTAACGTGTGAGATCCCTGACAGCTTATTAAGAATAGGGCAGGAAAGACGGTTTTTAAAAGGCAGCAATATATTTAAGGTGGGGGAGGCCATTTCCCACTGTTATTATATCCGTTCCGGAGTGGTAAAAATATATATCGATCATGAAAACGGTCGACGGTCAATTCTGGATTTTGCAGGAAGAGAAGACTGGCTGGGGGAGCTTTCCATATTCTGCAATGAGGACTTTACGAAAGAAAACAGGGTGGTAGATGAGATATCCTGTCTGGAGTTTGATTTAAGTAAGATCAGGCAGATGTGCAAAAAGGATGGAAGCATATCCTTCTATTTTGCCTCCTATATTTCCAGCAAACTGATGACCAGAAGTTTCCGGCTTAGTGAATATTTAAATTATTCTCTGGAAAAAAGGTTTGCTTCTTTTATACTTTCCCACCACAAAGAAGGAAGATATGGGATATCTCATACGGATGTCTCAGAGTATATGAATGTCAGCTACCGCCATATTCTGTTTGTTATGAAAAAACTCTGTGATGAGGGGATTATGAAAAAGGAGAAAGGATATTTTATTGCTGATATCGGGAAGCTGAGAGAAATTGCAGAACGATCCGAATAGAATTGCAGGAAGCCGGCTGCTAATTTCCTATTGTTTCCTATTCCATTTTTCGCTATAATTAAAGATACGGGTTTTAGTGAAGAAAAGAAAACAAAAAAGATTGGAATTGTATGTATGGAAGAGGAACATAATGAAGATAGAAGGAGTACTGGAACTCTGCCCATGGAGGATGGTACCTTTTGCAGCTACCGGATTGTTAAATCCAACAGGAAATCAATGGCTTTGCAGATTTTAAAAACTGGTGAAATAATAGTAAGACTTCCATTGTCTGCACCTTACCGCTTTGGACACGATCTGATTGCAAAAAACAGCAGCTGGGTGTATCAGGCAGTGCAGAAGGTGAAGGTCTTGTCAGACCGGCAGCAGCAGCTCTCCTGGACGGATGGGAGTGCTCTGCTGCTTTTTGGGGAAAAGTTAACACTTCATATTCTTCCTGATTTTAAGCGAAAGGGAGTTCTGGTAAAAGAGTCAGGCGATGGTTTACTGCTTACCGGTTCTGTCAGCAATGAAGATAAAAAGGAGGGGGAGGATATCGTTAAAAATGCTATAAAGCACTGGTACCGGCAGCGGGCGAGGCAGTACTTAGAAGAGAAAACGGCTGTGTGGTCCCGGATTATGAATACGGATTATGGCAGGATTGCTATTCGGGACCAGGCGACCAGGTGGGGAAGCTGCAGTGGAAAAGGAAATTTGAATTTTAACTGGAGGCTGGTTCTGCTGCCGGAAGATCTGGCAGATTATGTGGTAGTGCATGAGCTGGCCCATCGGTTTTATATGAATCATTCTAAGGAATTTTGGTCTGTTGTGGAACAAGAAATACCGGATTACCGGTCCAGGAGGAAAAAATTAAGGGAATATGAAAATGAAATCTATCAGAAATATTAAAATAAAAACAAAGCTGCTTTTATTGGGGGCAATCAGCATTTTGGGCCTGTTATTTATCGGAACAGAATCTGTAATTACGGCAAGCAAAATTAATCAGGCCAGTACAGTGATTTCCCAGTCATGGGTGCCGGCCATCATCATTGCTGAGGAATTAAATACCAAGACCTCCGATTACCGTCTTAAGGAGTACAACCATGTGATTACCACCAATTGGGAAAACAAGTCTCAGCTTGAGAAAGAGATGGCGGATTTAAGGACTGAGATGGAACAGTCATTTACCCGGTACGAAAATTATACTGCTGATGAGTCGGACCGGAAGCTGATGGCACAAGCGAAAGAATACTGGAAAGAATATATACAATGCAGTGACAGCCTTTTACTGATCAGCCGGGAAAATGATTCCGCAGAAGCTTTCCAAATTATTATGGGGGAATCCAGCAAGCTTTATAATCGTGCAAGAAGCGGACTGTTAAAAGTTGTGGATTATAACAGAAAGGGATCAGAGGCAGCCAGCATCGGGGCGGATCATTTATATGAACGTCTTGCCAGAATGAAAGTCATCAGCGTAGGTGTGGTGGGTTTTTTGATTTCTCTTCTTGTCATTTACATTATTATAGCAATTGATAAACCGGTAAAGGATCTGGTGGAAGGAACCAGGAGAATGGCAGATGGAGATCTTGATGTTTATCTGTCCTATCGGTCCATGGATGAGATCGGCATACTCACGAATTCGGTCAATGAGCTGATTGACCGGTTAAAAAGAATTATTGATGATGAAAAATATCTGTTTCAGGAGATCGGCAGTGAGAATTTTGAAGTAAAATCCACTTGTGAAAAAGCCTATCGGGGAGATTTTGCTCCCATTCTTTATTCTATAACCAGCCTGATGAACCGCCTGTCTGCTGCTAAGAAGCGCAAGGAAGAGCCACAGAAGAATGGCCTGATTGAGAACAAGGGTATTCGGGAAATCAAAGGGATCAGAAAGTTAAGAGAGATGAAGGTATCAAAAGGAAGGGCAGCAGAAGTTTGTGTAGTTAAGGAGATTAAAAAAGATGGCAGCAGAAAAATGGATGCTTCAGACGAAAAGAGCTGATTTTAATGAAATGGCGAAAGTTCATCATATATCTCCCGTAACCGCAAGAATCATCAGAAACAGGGAGGTATTGGGTCCGGAAGCAGTGGAAAAGTATTTAAGAGGAGGACTAAATGATTTATATAGCCCGAATCTGCTAAAGGATATGGACCGGGCAGTGCAGATCTTAAAGGAAAAGATCGGTCAGAAAAAACGGGTCAGAATCGTGGGAGACTACGATATAGACGGAGTGTGTTCTACGTACCTGTTGTATCAGGCATTCAATGAAACAGGGGCAGTAGTGGATTATGAAATTCCTGACAGGATTAAGGATGGGTATGGAATTAATGAATCCATAATCAGGGCGGCTTTTAATGATGGTATCGATACAATTGTAACTTGTGATAACGGAATTGCTGCAGTTGAACAGATAATGCTTGCCAAAGAGCTTGGAATGACTGTAATTGTAACCGATCATCACGATATCAGAAAAGAGGAGGGGAAGGAAGTTCTGCCTCCGGCAGATGCCATTGTAAATCCTAAGCAGGAATCCTGCAGCTATCCGTTTCCTGAGATTTGCGGTGCAATGGTGGCATTTAAGCTGATACAGGCCTTATATAAAGCTTTCAACATATCGGAAGAGAAATGGCTTAATATGGTTGAATTTGCAGCTATCGCTACGGTTGGAGATGTGATGAAACTTCAGGATGAAAACCGGATTATTGTGAAGGAAGGCTTGAAGAGCATTGGAAAGTCGCAAAGTCTGGGGCTGTTAAAACTGATAGAGAAGAATAACCTGGATAAGGATCATATTACGTCTTATCAGATTGGATTTGTCATTGGTCCCTGTTTAAATGCAGGCGGTCGTCTGATGACAGCCAAACTGGCACTTTCCCTGCTTTTGTGCCAGGATGAGGAAGAAGCGGACCGAATGGCTGTTGAATTAAAGGATCTCAACGACCAGAGAAAGGATATGACAAAAGAGGGTACTGATAAGGCGGTAAAGCTGGTAGAAGAGCAATTCTCGAAGGATAAGGTTCTGGTGGTATATCTGCCGGACTGTCATGAGTCACTTGCCGGAATCATAGCAGGCAGATTACGGGAGCGGTATCAGAAGCCTGCTTTTGTGCTAACCGATGGAGAAGAGCAGGTAAAGGGATCCGGCCGTTCCATTGAGTCCTATCACATGTTCGATGCGCTGATGGAGGTAAAGGAGCTTCTCCTGAAGTTCGGAGGACATCCCATGGCAGCAGGATTGTCTCTGCTTAAGGAGAATGTAGATGAATTCCGGAGAGCGCTAAACAAGCATGCAGACCTGACGGAAGATGATTTTGTAAAGAAGGTGTGGATTGATGTACCGATGCCTCTTGAATACATAAATGAGCCTTTGATCGAGGAACTGGATCTTCTGGAGCCTTATGGACAGGGGAATGAAAAGCCTCTCTTTGCCCAGAAGGATTTATACATACGCAGTGTCCGTGTTCTTGGCAAGAATCGGAATGTGGTGAAATTTTCTCTGGCTACAGAGAATGGAACACCCATGGATGGTCTTTTGTTTGAGGATGGAGACAGATTTGTAAACGAACTTGGAAACAGCCGCCAGCTTGATGCGATCTATTATCCGGCAGTCAATGAATACAATGGAAATAAATCGCTGCAAATCGTGATAAAGAATTACCGGATCATAAGCTAAACAGATGTAATAAGGAGATTGCATGGAGACTATAAGAACCGTTATAATCGGCTATGGGGGAATGGGAAAGAAATATGCACGGATGCTGGCAGATGGGAAGGTCACCGGAATGGTTCTGGCGGGAATCTGCTGCCGGAATTCAAAGGGACAGGAGGAGATTAAGAATCAGTACCCGGATGTAAACATCTATCCTGATACAGATGCGGTATTCGCAGCCAAAGATACGTTTGATGCAGTAGTAATCGTAACGCCTCACGATACCCATGTACCCATCGGGCTTATGGCAGCAGAGGCAGGGAAGCAAATTCTTATGGACAAGCCTCTGGGAGTTTCGGCAAAAGAAGCAGGCGTGATGGTAAGAGAAGCCAGGAATTGTGGGATAAGTCTTGGGATGATATTTAATACCCGGATGAAAGGCGGTTTTCTGTCTGCCGGAGAGTTTCTAAAAAGTGGCGGACTGGGGAGAATAACCAGGGCTGTATGGGTCTGCAATACCTGGTACCGTACACCTGCTTATCATAACAGTGCTCCATGGAGAAGTACCTGGAGAGGAGAGCACGGCGGACTTTTAATCAACCAGTGCCAGCATTTTCTGGATGTCTGGCAGTGGCTTTTTGGAATGCCTGATGAGGTATATGCTTCCATTGATTATGGAAAATATAATACTATTGCAGTGGATGACAGTTTTGATCTTCAGTTCTTTTATAAGAATGGATTGCGGGGGACATTAATTAGTTCCACAGGAGAAAATCCTGGAACCAACCGCCTTGAAATCTGGGGATCTAAGGGCAGACTGACTGTTTCAGACGGAGTGGAATTAATTTTTGATGAAAACGTAGTTTCTACGGAGGAATTTGCACGGACGAATCAGGATCCGTTTGGAAAACTGGATTCTGTTCACAGCTCACTTGAAACAGTAGATCATAACGGAGAGGAATACCGTATGATCTTTCAGAATTTTTCCGATCACCTCCGTTTCAAAGCGGAATTGATGACTCCGGGTGAAGACGGACACCGGACACTTATGATGGCTAACGGAGCGTATCTTTCCTCCTGGCTGGATAAGAAAATTTCTTATCCCATCGATGAGGAGCTTTATGAAAAGCTGCTGGCGAAGCAGGAAGAGGACGAGAAAGCCTTGACATTTTAAGGAAGTTTGCTATATAATCTACCAAAATGCTAAAGAGTAACGATTCAAAAGGAAAAGTGAGGGAATGGACATGGTAAATGAAGTAATGAAGTTTATCACTGGCTTTGACAAAGAAGTAGGAGAAGCCATCGAAAAGGAATGCGCACGACAGAGAAGAAACTTAGAATTAATCGCATCCGAGAACATTGTTTCAGAACCGGTTATGATGGCAATGGGGACTGTGCTTACAAATAAATATGCAGAAGGATACCCTGGAAAGCGTTATTACGGCGGATGTGAAGAGGTGGATGTTGTGGAAAGCATTGCCATCGAACGTGCCAAAAAACTGTTTGGCTGTGATTATGCAAATGTTCAGCCCCATTCAGGAGCCCAGGCCAATATGGCAGTATTTCTTGCCATGTTAAATCCAGGCGATACAGTTATGGGAATGAACTTAAATCATGGCGGTCATTTAACTCATGGAAGTCCTGTAAACTTTTCCGGTCTGTATTTTAATATCGTTCCTTACGGAGTCAAGGATGATGGATTCCTTGATTACGATGAGATGGAGCGGCTTGCTATGGAGCATAAACCAAAGCTGATCGTAGCGGGAGCAAGTGCGTATGGCAGAGCAATTGACTTTAAGCGGTTTAGAGAGGTTGCAGATAAATCGGGTGCCTATTTAATGGTAGATATGGCTCACATTGCAGGTCTGGTTGCAGCAGGACTTCATCAGAGTCCCATTCCTTATGCAGATGTGGTTACAACGACTACTCATAAAACATTAAGAGGACCCAGAGGCGGTATGATTCTGGCGAACCAGGAAGCTGCTGATAAATTTAATTTTAACAAAGCAATTTTCCCAGGAACCCAGGGCGGTCCCCTGGAGCATGTAATCGCTGGAAAGGCAGTATGCTTTGGAGAAGCGTTAAAGCCTGAGTTTAAGACATATCAGGAGCAGGTGGTTAAGAATGCCAAGGCACTTGCTGCTGCACTGGTGAAGCAGGGATTTCATATTCTCACGGAGGGAACAGACAATCATCTGATGCTGATTGACTTAAGAGGCATGGAAGTTACCGGAAAGGAACTCCAGAACCGCTGTGATGAAGTATTTATTACTCTGAATAAGAATGCGGTGCCCAATGACCCAAGAAGTCCATTTGTTACTTCAGGTGTTCGTGTAGGTACTCCTGCTATTACTTCAAGAGGATTGAAAGAAGAAGATATGGATAAGATTGCTGAGTGCATCTGGCTTGCGGCAACGGACTTTGAAAATAAGGCCGATAGCATCAGAAGCGAGGTAACAAAGATCTGTGATAAATATCCGCTTTACAATAATTAATTATAGAAAGCTGCTGCACGTGGGGTGCAGCAGCTTTTTTCATATGCAGAAAAAATGTGTATCTCTTTCTGCATGTCAGGAGGAAATTAGAACTGGCTTTTTATGCCTGGTTTTTAAATGATTCGCAGTCTGTGCACTCTATCTTTGTAGGATTCTTCTCATGAGTTCCTACTCTGATTTTATCCAGTGTGCAGTAGTCTTCACTTTTGGCATGATAGGCGCAATTTTCAATGGTACATTGGATACATTCGTTTTTTCCGTTTACTAACATCGATGAACCCTCCTTTATTGGTTGTTGCATCTATTATTGTAAGCGTTTTTTGCTGATTTATTATGCCAAATTTTTCTTATTTAAAATCAGCATTTTTCAGTCTTTTGTATTCTATCTGGTTCAGTGCAAAGACCGTGCCGTGTTTAAATCCGTAAGGAAAAGAAAAGGATTGATCTGACCGGATAAAGCGTCCGGAGGAGATTGTATCAGCTATAAAGGGAACGTATCCCTGATCTTCTTTTATCTTTGTACCATAGTAATCAAGGAACAGACACCAGCGGCCATCTTCCAGGCGGATTGCAGTAGGGGCTTCGTATTGCCCCTGTTCCAGTTTTTTCATTTCTTCACTGAATTGTGGAATTATGGTAAATGGTCCCGTAATGGTCTGAGATTCGAGCAGTAATATAGACGCCGGATTTTTATCGCTTTTTACAAAGAGATAAAAACAGTTATCATCTTTGTATAGAGCGGAATCAATGATATCACTGCCATCCTTCTCATATAAGACTTCCGGGCTGGTAAAGCTTAGGAAATCCCTGGTTCTGCTGTAGTAAATCTTTTTCGGTCCGTATTGATTCAAAGGGTGGGAAGAGGACCAGTGGATGAGATACTCCTCTGTCTTATCATCATAGATGATATCGGGAGCCCAGACACAGCCAAAGGGTTCATCTCCCATCTGAATGAGGCGGGGAGCGGACCAGTGAATTAAGTCTTTAGATTCCCAGAGCACCAGGTTTCTGCTGCCTTCCCGGCTTATTTTGTCCCAGCTGCCTTCATATTTTGTCTTAAAGTTTCTTGCAAGACTCAAGTCAGTTGCAAGTATGTAATAAATCCCTTCTTTTGTACGGCAGATGGTAAAATCACGTACGCCCTGTTCTCCGATGGTACTGGTAAGTATGGGAAGACCATTATTGATCTCCTGCCAGTGAAATCCATCTTCACTGATAGAAAAATAAACGGCCTCTCCATCCGGATCTGTCTTTTCTTTAAAATGTACAAATAAATATCCCTGCATCTTCATTAATCCTTTCTCTTTTTTTCCATCTTACCACTTGCTGAGAAGTGGAACAAGTTGTTGATTGAGAAAATAATATTGTCAAACCTGTAAAGAGTATGTTATACTTTTTTGGTAATTTTAATAAATATATTATTGAATATAAGTTACACTTATTAATAAAACGTTATTTACTGATAGATCCAGTTCTATGCGGGAGGAAAATTTAGTGATCAGATTTAAGAACTACGTTAAGGCTGAAAGTCTTGAAGAGGCTTATAGCCTGAACCAGAAAAAAAGCAGCATAATCGGTGCGGGAATGATGTGGCTGAAGGTGCAGAACCGGGTGAAAATGACTCTTGTCGATATGTCCGGTCTTGGTCTTGACGGAATTGAGGAGACAGAAGATGAGTTCATTATTGGTGCCATGTGTACTTTGCGGCAGCTGGAAGTCCATAAGGGGCTTGACCGGTATTTTCCGGGTTTATTTAAAGAATGCACCCGTTCCATCGTAGGAGTCCAGTTCCGTAACGGGGCAACGGCAGGAGGCAGTATATACGGCAGATTTGGGTTTTCTGACATCTTAACCTGTATGCTGGCACTGGACAGCTATGTTGAACTTTATCAGGGAGGGATTATCCCCCTTGAGGAGTTTTGCAGACAGGAACTGAACCGGGATATACTTGTTAATATCCGGATTAAGAAGGATGGCAGGAGAGCATCTTATACTTCTTCCAGGCTTTCTAAAACTGATTTTCCTCTGATTGCATGCTGTGTTTCTCAAAAGAACGGAACTTATTATGTATCTGTGGGAGCAAGGCCGGCGCGGGCTGAGCTTGTTGAAATATGCAGTAAAGAGGCAGCAGGATTTGAGGAACTGGCAGGACTGGCTGCAGACCGGTTTCAATATGGTACCAATATGAGAGGCAGCGGGGAATACAGGAAGCATCTGGCAGAAGTATACATAAGACGGCTGTTCATGGCACTGGACCGGGAGGAAGGGTAATGCAGATTGAATTTACATTAAACGGGAGACTCATTTATGAGGAAACAGCAGAGGATGAAACACTGTTTCACTTACTGCGCAGAAAAGGATGTTACAGTGTGAAATGCGGGTGTGAGACGGAAAACTGCGGGCTTTGTACCGTCCTTATTAATGGAATCTCCAGGCTTTCCTGTTCTTTTCTTGCGGCAAGGGCAGATGGCTGTGAGGTGGTAACACTGGAAGGTGTTCAGGAGGAAGCGGAGGAATTCGGCGATTACCTTGCAGCGGAAGGGGCAGAGCAGTGCGGCTTTTGCAGTCCTGGACTGATCATGAATGTGCTTGCCATGGAAAAAGAACTGGATTCTTATGATGAAGAAGAGGTAAAAGAGTATCTGGCCGGCAACCTCTGCCGATGCAGCGGATATATGGGACAGCTCCGAGCTGTGAAAAAATACTTAAGCAGAGGAGTAAACAGGAATGAATGTTAAGATGCATACCGTCAATACTTCAGTCAAAAAGAAGGATTCAAAAGCATTGGTGACTGGAAAACCTGTTTTTACGGACGATATAGCACCAAAAGACTGTCTGATCGTAAAAGTTTTAAGAAGTCCCCATGCTCATGCCTTAATCCGCAGAATTGATACAGAAAAAGCAAAAAAGGTGGATGGAATCGCCTGTATTCTTACATACCTGGATGTGCCGAATAGAAGGTTTACCATGGCAGGGCAGACGTATCCCGAACCAAGCCCTTATGACAGGCTGATCTTAGAGGACAGAATGCGGTTTGTGGGAGATGCTGCGGCAATTGTGGCAGGAGAGACAGAAGAGGCGGTGGATCATGCCCTGCGCCTGATTAAAGTGGATTACGAGGTTCTTAAGCCGGTTCTGGATTTTAGAAAGGCAAAGGATCATACGGTATTGATTCATCCGGAGGAAAACTGGGAAAGTCTCTGCCCGGTAGGAGCGGATAACCACCGTAACTTATGTGCAAGTGGAGGCGAATCCCATGGTGATGTGGATGGATTACTGAATCAGTGTGATTACGTGGTGGACCGGGTTTATCATACAAAAGCCAATCAGCAGGCTATGATGGAAACCTTCCGCGCTTACTCTTATCTGGATGCATACGGCAGACTGAATATGGTTGCTTCGACCCAGGTTACATTTCATGTGAGAAGAATCCTGGCTCATGCGCTGGATATTCCCAAATCCAGGGTTCGTGTTATAAAGCCCAGAATCGGAGGCGGTTTTGGAGCCAAGCAGACAGTAGTAGCAGAGGTTTATCCGGCAATCGTTACTATGAAAACCGGAAGAGCAGCTAAGATTATTTACAGCAGATATGAATCCCAGATCGCTTCTTCTCCCCGCCATGAGATGGAGATACGGGTCCGGGTGGGAGCTGATAAGAATGGAATTCTTCAGGCAATGGATGTTTATACTTTATCCAATACAGGGGCATATGGAGAGCACGGACCTACAACTGTCGGATTATCGGGGCATAAGTCCATACCCCTTTACAGAACACCAAAGGCATTCCGTTTTGCTTATGATGTGGTTTATACAAACTGCATGTCAGCAGGTGCTTACCGGGGATACGGAGCCACCCAGGGGCAATTTGCAGTGGAGTCTGCAATCAATGAGCTTGCGGAAAAAATAGGAATGGATAAAGTAAAGATTCGGGAATTAAACATGGTAAGAGAAGGAGATATTATGCCTGCTTACTATGGGGAAACGCTAAAAAGCTGTGCGCTGGACCGCTGTATGGCCAGGGCAAAGGAAATGATGGACTGGGATAAGAAATATCCGGCAATAGATATGGGAAATGGAAAGGTACGGGGAGTAGGTGTTGCCATGGCAATGCAGGGCTCTGCTATATCAGGTGTTGATGTAGCTTCTGTGGAACTCCGCCTGAATGATGACGGATTTTATACACTTATGATCGGAGCCTCTGATATGGGAACAGGGTGTGATACCACTCTGGCACAGGTTGCGGCAGATTGTCTGGAGTGCGATCTGGATCAGATTGTTGTTCATGGAACGGATACGGATGTATCCCCCTATGATTCCGGTTCCTATGCCTCCAGCACCATGTATCTGACCGGGATGGCAGTGATGAAAGCCTGTGGTGAGATGCGGGATAAAATACTGGATAAAGGAGCGGAATATTTATCCTGTGATAAGAATTCACTGGAATTTGACGGCACCAGAGTGTGGCAGCCGGAAAGCGGTCTGGAAGTATCGTTAAAGGATATTGGCAATAAGGTAATGTGCTTTAATGAAAAGATGCTCTCAGCCGGTGCTTCCCATACCTCTCCCGTATCACCGCCTCCGTTTATGGTAGGAATGGCAGAGGTCGAGGTGGATATAGAAACCGGTGAGGCAGAGCTTCTGGATTATGTGGCAGTCGTGGACTGCGGTACAACCATCAATCCTAATCTGGCGAGAATCCAGACGGAAGGCGGTATTGCCCAGGGAATCGGCATGGCTCTTTGCGAGGATATTACCTATACGGAAAAAGGCCAGATGAAACAGAATTCATTTATGCAGTATAAGCTGCCCACCAGGCTTGATGTGGGCAATATACGGGTGGAATTTGAAAGCAGCTATGAACCGACCGGGCCTTTTGGTGCAAAATCAATTGGAGAGATTGTAATTAATACCCCATCCCCAGCCATTGCAGATGCTATTGCCAATGCGGCAGGAGCGAGAGTGAGGGAGCTGCCCATTACGGCAGAAAAGATATACCGGAGTAAAAATAAGAAATAAACAGAGCAGGGGCTGTTGCACCATAAGCGATTACTTATGGTGCAATGGCTCCTGTTTTATGCTGCGGGTTGATGAGCGGATAATCAGATTAGGGAGCGTTACAAAAGATGGAACCTGAAGAGCCGGATTTTTAATTTTCTGTAATAATATGGAAGCTGCCTGTTTTCCCATTTCATGTACATTGATGTCCACAACAGTCAGAGGAGGATCAATAAGCTGTGACAGTGGGTAGTCGTCAAACGTAATGATTCCCATATCCTTTGGGATTGATAAATGATGTTTTTCTATTGCATGAACCGCTCCCATAGCAATCTGATTGTTTTCACAGATAACGGCATCGGGGAGTATGGGGTGACTTAGCAGCTCTTCCATCATTGAAAAACCGCTTTCTTTTGTATATGTACCGTATTTTATAAATTCTTCCTGTATTGCAAGACCATTAATATTCATATATGATACGAAACCCTGAAGGCGGTGCCTTGAAATTTCATCGCTTTTAGGGCCTCCAATAAATGCGATTTTAAAATAGCCGCATGTCTGCAGATATTCCATAGCCATTTGACCGGATACACGGTTGTTTGTATCAATCCAGCAGGAGGAAGTGGCAAATGGGGGCCTTCCGATAAGAATGTGCGGGAAATTGTTCTTGTCTAAAAAATCAATCAATAATCTTGATGTGGCTGAGCCATGTACCAAAATACCGTCAGCAGTATTACAGCTTACAATTTTCTTCACTGATTCATAAGCATCTGATATGTCAGAAACACCCATGAAAGGCACATTGTAGTTTTCATTCCGAATTACATTTTGTGCACCGCACAGTATTTCAAACATATGCGGGTTATGGAATGCTGTATGTAATTGCGTAACAGCAAGAAAGATAATGTTACCAGTCCGTTTCTTTTTAAAATTACTGCCTTGTGCATTTGGATGATAATTAAGACGTTTTATTACCTCCATCACGCGCCTGGTAGTGCTATCTGAAATATAAGGCTTATTGTTAAGTACTTTAGAAACAGTAGCAGTGGAGACACCGGCTTCCTTTGCAACATCGATAATCGTTACAGACATAGGACTCTCCTTTCTTTGACTTGTATTAGAATAGTATAACGTTTACCTAGAAAAATCAAGCAATATACATAAAAAAACGTTGTTATATGGAAACATATTGTTATAATTTACTTATAAATACTAGTATTTTATGAGAATAGTAAACAACATAACATTGGTAAAGAAGAAAGGGGAAAAGTAGTGAAAAAGATGTTAAAACGTATTTCTGGCTTTGTACTTTGTTTCAGTATGATAATGGCGCTCTTACCGCAAATAAAGGTTTATGCTGCCGAAAGTCTTCGGGGAGAGTCTGTTTATCAGATTATGGTTGACCGTTTTTATGATGGGGATGAGACGAATAACGCAACAGGTGAAGCTTTTCGCTATGCAGAAAACTCACAGGATGATTTTCGTTATATGCATGGTGGTGACTGGCAGGGAATCATAGATAAAATTTCTTACATTAAAGATATGGGATATACCGCTATCTGGATTTCGCCGGTTTCAGACCCACAGCTTTGGGGAATACCTGATGCAAATGGCAGACAGTGGCCGACTGCCTATCATGGGTATAATGTATTTGATCCAAACCGTGCCAGCCGCTATTTTGGATCAAAAGATCCACAGGCCAGCAAGGATAAGCTAAAGGAGCTGGTAGAGGTTTGTCATGATAATGGAATTAAGGTTATTTTTGATGTTGTACCCAATCACGTAGGAGATTACCTGCAGGGAATAGGAAGTAATGCTCATTATACCAATGCCACAGGATTAAAAGAGGGTACACAATTACAGCCGGCGGAGCCGTTTAATAATGTCTTATGGTATCACAATAAAGGAGATATTAATTTTGACATAGAGCATCCGCATACCCCATCAAGTACGCAGATGCTGGAAGATCATGACCTGGGTGGTCTGGACGATATTGATTTTGATAATAAGGCTGCCAGGAGTGCAATATTTGATTCAATCAAAAACTGGTTTACTTATACAGGGGCAGACGCTGCCAGAGTAGATGCGGCTAAATGTATGAAACCTTCTGATATTCATGAATTACAGGAATATCTGGGTGTTGCAACCTTTGGCGAAAATTTCGATATGGATGTGGACTTTATAAAAGACTGGGTTGGAGATAATGCTGAAACAGGCATGCTTGATTTTCCGTTGTTTCAGGCTATTGTAAATGATTTTGCATATGGAAAGAATTTTAATAACACATCAGAGATATCAATTCAATCCATTTTAGCACAAGATCACTTTTATGGTACACATCTTAACGATATGGTTACATTTATTGACAATCATGATAGAAATCGTTTCTTAACTGAAGCAGGTGGTGATGTTGATAAACTCCATAATGCATTAACCTTTATATTTACGGCAAGAGGGATTCCGGTAGTCTTTCAGGGAACGGAGCAAAATAGAGGAAATGCGAATGGTCAGGGTATCAACGGGATTGCAGATACCTGGAATCGTTGGTCCATGGTGACCAGAGATAGTAACGGAAATGTTTTAAAGGATTATTTTAACACATCAACAAATACATATAAGCTTATCCGGACTTTAAATGATCTTCGTGGGGAATATGAAGCTTTGAGCCATGGTACACAGCGTGAAATGTGGACGTCTATGCATACCTATGTTTTTTCAAGAAGAATAGACAGCGGTAACAATGCAGGGCAGGAATTAATTTGTGCGTTCCATAATGCCAAAGGGACAGATACGCAGACAATGTCCATACGTGCCGAAAGCACCATTAAGCCTGGAACTACGTTGGTTAATGTCATGAATCCAAATGATAAGATTACTGTATCCTCAGATAGAAAAGTTACTATAACACTTACAGGAGATACTTCTAAAATATATGTGGCAGATGAAGACGCAGGTGAGACAATTCCAGTGACCATTCATATCCGCAATGCGTCTACCGACTGGGGGCAGAACGTTTATATCTCAGGAAACTGCGTGGAACTGGGAAACTGGGATCCGGACAAAGCAGCAGGGCCAGCCGTATGCCCCAATTATCCTGATTGGGATTTGACTGTATATCTTCAGGCAGGTCAGAAAATTGAGTTTAAAGCGGTTAAGAAAAATGCAGCAGGAAATCTCATATGGCAAAGCGGGGAAAACCGCAGCTATACGGTACCATTATCAGGTCTAGGAGAAGTTAGCATTGACTGGTAGAAGGAGGATATGCGAAGTGAGGAAAATGGTATTGGTTTTGTGTATTGTGATGGCTGTATCAATTTTTACAGGTTGCAGCAGAAGCTCACAAAGCGTTGCAGCAAAGCAGAAAAATAAGGAAGCTTTGAATACAATCCGTATCTGGCATGATGGAGATAAGGCGATCATACAGTTGATGGAAAATTATCTGAATGAGGCTCTGACTGATGATGGAATCACAGTAAAATTTGAGCAAAAGAGTGGATTGACAGACCAGTTAAAATTATATGGAAATGATGAGGTAAATGGTCCGGATATGTATATGTATGCCCATGATTCTCTTGGGATGTTTGTTGAGATGGGAGCTCTGGCACCATTAACTGATGTAATCGACAAAAACGTTTATGCGGATATGCTTCCCATGACACTTAAGGCGGGGAATTATAAGAATGATCAATATCTTATGCCTGTCTATTTTGAAACACTGCTTTTTATTTATAATAAGGATTTGTGGGAGGGAGAAGTGCCTTCTGCCACAGAAGAACTCTATTCGTACATGAAAAGTCATACGGATACCGCCGCAGGAACTTACGCTTTAGTCAACCAACATTCGACCGCTTATAATGTAGCTCCCTTTATTAATGGATTTGGAGGATTTATTTTAAATGAGCAGGCTGAGCCAGGATTAAATTATATAAAGACTAAGGAGGCAATTGAATATAATAAAAAGTTTGCGCAGTTAGAAGCAGACGGGGATTATAATACGGTAAATGCTCTTTTTATGGATGGAAAAGCTGATGCAATCATTGGAGGGCCATGGCTGATATCAGGAGTAAAAGAAGCCAGAATTAATTATGGTATAAAATCCTTATGTGATTTCAAGCTTCCAAATGGTAATACACTGATACCATATTCGGGCGTGCAGGGAATTGGTGTTATGAAACATGCAGCCAAATCGAAAAAGGATGCAGTGGAAAAGGTACTGAATGAAATTGTAAATCCTCAGCTTGGAATCGATCTGGCCCAGAATTCCGGATGCGCTCCTTCAAATCAAAAATCTTATAATACATCATCTGTTGCAAATGATGAGATGATAGCAGCCATGAGAAGAACTGCTGATATTGCCCAGCCAATGCCAAATATTCCTCAGATGAGCGTAATGTGGGGACCAGCAGAATCACTTCTTGCAGCGGTTAATAAATCAGGCAAAGACTTAAATACTGCTGCTGATGATTATCAGAAAGAAGCAGAAACTGCTATCGCGGATATGCAATAGCTGACAGGAGCAGGCAATTTATGAACAAGAAAAACAAAATTCTTCCCTGGCAATATAGTATTCCCTCAATTTTATTAATTGGATTAATTGTAGTTTTTCCCATTATATACACCATATATATTTCATTTACAAATATGAATCTGTATCATTGGACGAATTACGATTTTATAGGATTCGGCAATTACATACGTGCTTTAACAAAACTGGATTCAGGTTTTATGTCCGCATTATTGACTACAATCGTTTGGACTGTAATCAATATGGTAATACAGATTCTGGCTGCCTATATCATCGCACTGGGGTTAAATGCCAAAGGCTTAAAACTGGCAAGGCTGTATAAGACATTGCTTATGTTTCCCTGGGCAATGCCCGCTTATATATCAATTTTACTGTGGAGAGTAGGCATCTACAATCCACAGTACGGTTTATTAAATAAAATACGTACAGCGTTAGGGTTTTCCAGTATGAATTTTTTATCAGAGAATATTCCGGCTTTTCTTTCCTGTATGGTATTAAATTTGTGGATGGCGCTTCCATTTCTTATTATGATGATGGACGGGGCATTGCAGAGTGTTGATATCAGTTATTATGAAAGTGCAAGATTGGATGGAGGCGGCTGGTGGACACAAAATTTATATATTACAATACCACTGATCAGACCTGTTTTAGCACCCTCAATCATTATGACAACATTTACTACCTTTAAGCAGTTTGATATTATCTATTTATTGACAATGCAAAAAGGTTCTCTTACAGGTTCTACTCTTCAGACTGTTATTACATATGCACACCAAAACGCGTTTGTATCAAATAATTATGGGCTTTCATCTGCCGTTTCCATTGTGATATTTGGATTCATTATATTTTTTTCTATATTTGTCAATCGTGGTATTCGGGAGGAAAGCGAATGAACAAAAAAACAACAAATCGTATCGTACGTTTAAGTATCCTGAATATATTTTTTATAATGCTGTGTTTTATTACATTAATTCCTATTTTATATGCATTTCTGCTTTCAATAAGCAAGGGAAGCTCTGCATTTGGAAGCGGATTCCTGCTTCCTGAGAATCCCACACTGAAAAATTACAAAGCCATTCTTGTAGAGGAGCCTTTTCTTATATGGTTTAAAAATTCTGTGGTTCTTAGTCTGGGAACAATGATACTTGCAATGAGTACTTCGGTGACAGCATCGTATGCATTTTCACGTTTTCGTTTTCGGGGAAGAAATGAGATGTTAAAGCTTTTATTATTGCTAAATGCATTTCCGCAAATCTTATCGATGTTTGCCATTTTCAGATTATTTAAAAACATGAACCTTCTAAATAATTACATAGGATTAATCCTGATTTATGCAGGAAGCATGTGTATATTCAGTATTTGGAATATGAAAGGCTATTTTGATACTATTCCAATAGAAATTGAGGAATCTGCAAGAATTGATGGCGCAGGCTCGGGGCAGATCATCTGGAGAATTATATTGCCCCTTGCCAGACCTGCCATTATCGTAACTGCAGTTATGGTTTTGATTTTTGTATGGAATGAGTACTTATTTGCAACTACCTTTTTAATGAATGAGGAAAATTACAATCTTGCAGGCGGGCTTTATCAGCTTCAGGCCAATGACTATAGCAGAAACTGGTCCTTATTTTCAGCAGCTGCAATCTTAGTTTCAGTACCTATTCTGATCCTGTTTTTTTCCATACAAAAATATATGGTATCAGGGCTGATAACCGGAGGAGTGAAAGGATAATGAAGAGTAATATGAGATTAAATCGTGAGGCAGTTTTGCATATTCCTTTATCAAATTATGCATTTGCCAATTCTGAAAATAGATTAACAATAAGAATACGTACACAAAGGGGCAATGTTTCTGCCTGTACTTTATATTATGGTGATCGGGCATGTGCGGACACACCAGTGGTTTTTAAAGAAATTAAAATGGAAATAAAAGCAAGGGATGAATTATTTGACTATTATGAAGCAACATTTGAAACGCCTTTTTTGCGGGTCTGTTATTATTTTAAGCTGCAAAATGAGGTAGAATGGACCTATTATTACTCTGACCGCTTTACGAATGAGCTTGCGTTTACTTTTTTAGATCAAAATATGATGGAAGAGAGAAGTGAGTATTATCAATACCCTTACATATTAAAAGATGAGATACCAGATGTCCCGGATTGGTTTAAAAAGGCAGTTGTGTATAATATATTTCCGGATAGTTTTGCATGTGGAAAATATACCTCCCCTTTAAATCCAAAGAATGTGGTTTTAGAAAATGGAAAGGTATGTAAATCCAGATTAGGAGGTACGCTGAGAGGAATTTTAGAAAATCTGGATTATATTCAGACACTTGGTTTTAACTGTATTTATCTTAATCCCATATTTACAGCAGGGGAATACCACAAGTATGATACGATTGATTACTATCATATTGATCCGTGTTTTGGAACCAATGAGGAATTGAAGCACTTAGTGGAAGAAATTCACAAGCGGGAGATGAGGATCATTCTGGATGGAGTATTTAACCATTCCAGCTGGGAGTTTTTTGCTTTTAAAGATGTAATGAAAAAGGGGGAGGAATCAAAGTATATTAACTGGTTTTATAAATTAAATATTCCTGTCCGCAGACCTCAGTCAGAAAAGGAGAAGCCAGATTATGCCTGCTTTGCTTATGAAGCCAGAATGCCAAAACTAAACACTTCCAATGAAGAGGTACAAAAATATTTCGCAGACGTTGGTGCGTATTGGATACGTAATTACAAAGTGGACGGGTGGCGATTGGATGTAGCAAATGAAATTGACCGTAATTTTTGGAGAAAGTTCCGGGAGGCAGTGAAAAAAGAGAATAAGGAAGCAATACTTATTGGTGAAGTGTGGGAGAATTCTGAAAGCTGGCTTCGGGGAGATGCCTTTGATTCAACAATGAATTATGAATTCCGGAGAATTTGCCGTGATTATATAATCGGTGATCATAAAAATGCGTTAACTGCTGCAAAGCAGCTGGAACGTATGAGACTGCGATATCCTACCAACCTTGTGAACGGACAGCTGAATCTTTTGGATAGCCACGATGTACCCAGATTTTTATCGCTTTGCAAGGGAGATGAAAGAAAATGGCGGCTGGCCTGTATTTTACTAATGCTGTTTCCGGGAGTTCCCAGTTTATTCTACGGGGACGAACAGGCAATAGGAGGAATAAAAGAAAGTGAGTACAGGAATCCCATGGTATGGGGTAAAAATCCGTCATTGTGTAAATTCGTGCAAAATATGATAGAGATCAGGAAGGAATATATAGAGAATAATACTTCCTATGAATTGTTATGGGATGATACGAATGAACAAGTACTCTCTTTCGTGAGAGAAGGGAGTAAAGGAAGATTATTCGTAAGTCTGAATATATCAGAAATCAGTCAGAAGTGGGATAAGGAGGCTGGAAAAATGATTCTTGCTTCCTCAGGTGATAAAGAGTTTCTTGAAACAATGGGATATAAAATATATTTAAAAGGGAAGTAACCTTGCAGTATAAAAATGACTGCCGCACTAAGTAATTAGTGCGGCAGCCCCATCAGAAAGTATTTTTGATTGTCCTCTTTACAGTTACTGTAGCAGATAAGCTTTATTCAGCATGTTTTTAGTTTATCTGCTTAATTTGTCATAACCGGAATCTTTAATAGTACCATCGCTGTTGGTGATGTAGTATTTGTCATCGCCGTCTTTTACGTTGATTCTGTTCTTAACCAGCCGTCCGGAAGTGCTGACTAAGTATTCTTTTCCTTCGAATTCTACTACTTTGTATCTTTCATATCTGTCTGCTTCTAAAAGACGTCCCTGAATATAAATACTGTCGTCATAGATGCCGTTATATCCTTCACCCTTTTTGCTGCCTGATTTACGGAAGTTAAAGGTGTAGTTTTCTCCGTCCAGATCAATTCTGGTCTTTCCGGTTTCCATAGCGCCTTCCTTCGGTGAATTGCCGAAGTAGTAAACCCGGCTGGCGTCATCTACTTCAGGAAGCTCACTTTCGGTTTCGACCTCTTCATATGTTTCAATGTTTCTGTCAGAATCGAATGTGAGTTTGTAAAGTCCGTGAAGCATCTCACCTTTTTCATTGAAACCATATCTGATTCCGTTAATAGATTTAATGCGGCTCTTTACAAGGTCACCGTTGTTGCTTGCATAGAACCAGTACTCGGTGCCGTCATCGTAACCCTCTTCATCAAGCTCCTCGCTTGGTACGGTTTTAAACCATCCCTTTGCCTGCCAGCATTGTTCAGGAAGATTGTAGTACTGGTTAGATGAGCTTGCCGTAGAGGCAGATGCATTTGGTGCATCCTCATACCAATCATATTGAGTCGCTCCGTATTCATCAAAACGGTACTTTCTGCCGTTGATGGTTTTTGTGGTATCGGTCATCTTTTTCCCGTTTGAACGGAAGTAGAACCAGTAGGAACCATCAAAGAAATCATCATTCTCAGGTTCATCCATTACTTCAAGTGATCTCCAGCCATTTGCACGGGCACCGTCAGAAGGTGAGCCGCAGTAATAGATGCCTTCTTTCCATGCGTCATCTCCTGTAACACGGGTAGAGGAATCATCGATCCAGCCAAACAGCATTTTTCCTTCGTAATTAAATGCGTAAGAATTACTCTGCCCATTTGAAATTTTAATTGATTTAAAAGATGTTCTGCCGGAAGATGGTGCTTTATAAGCCCTTCCGTTGCTGCCAAAATAATACCAGTAGGTATCCGGTGAGTCCTCTTCTTCATAGTCGGAAGGAACCTCTCTCCATTCGTTGGTAACCATGGCACCTACGGAATTTACATAGTAGTAATTGCCATCTGTTTCGACAAGCTGGCTGGTTGAAAGCTGGCCGTCATAGTCCAAGTAGAACCAGCTGTCCCCGGATTTTCTCCAGGAATCTGTAGTTACGTCCCCGTTGTTATCGTAGTAAACCCAGCTTCCGTTTTCCTCGGCCCAACCTTGAGCTGCAAATGATGTCATGGAGGCACCTATGGTAAAGATCGCTGCAGCGCAGGGAATCAGCCATTTCAGTTTCTGTTTCTTCATTAAAAGTCTCCTTTCATATCTCCCGCCCGCTATCATTAGGCTATCGCTTATGATTGTTGGGCAATTTCAGCTTGCATCTGCTGATAAGGTGACTTTAAACCATGGAGTAGGTACAGGGTCAAGGAATGTTAAAAAGGCGTAAGATTCCGTAAGAAAATAACGAATTGTTAAAAAAATCGTAATAATTTCTTATTTTAGTTTAATAGAGTATGTATAATTCCCTCCCCATTGATGATAACAGACGGAGAGAGCTGCTGTATAAACTGTATGGCACTCTGCTTTTTATCAGGGGAGACAATCAGATCAGTGGTGCAATTTTTCTGAATACATGGGATAAACTGCAGTTTATTAAGTCCATAGGGAGTGACCGTTGCTTCCACTAGTCCGGTAGGAATCGTTTTGCTGTTGAACCAGAAATTGCCGAGGCTGTATACAATGGGAATGATACCAGCAGCAGATAAGGTGTCAAGTGTATCAAGCAGAGCATCCGGTCCGTAATCGTAAACGTGGTTATTAGCCAGAGATACCAGATCTACTGACAGGGTATGTAAATTTTGTACCATGGCGGGATCCGCCCGGAACGTAAAAGCCTTTCCCGGCAACGGATATCCCCTTCTGCTGTAACAGAATTCATTGTTTATCATCATGATATCTGCGGCAGACATCCGGGCTTTTACATTGGGGAGAATACAGGAATCAATGCCGCCTCTTGTGTGGTATGCGGACATGTTGGCGTATCCATCTGCAAAACTTAAATCTCCGGCAAAGGATAATACCACCTGATTGGGATCTGAAGAAACTTTCAGCCAGATGCGGTGGGAGCGTGCGGTGTCAGGGGTGCTAAGAACACCCGAATAGAGGTCCTTTAATACAAGAAGTGAACATCCGGTCAGTTTATGCCAGAGTTCGCTCCCGTTGGAGTCGGATTCAAAAGAGGCTATGAGTTTTTCATAGACATCGGTTCCATATTCGGATTTTATAAAAGCCATAAAATCATCGCTGATTCCTTCCGGAAGCCTGTCCGCATCAGCCCTTGTTTCCTGTGGAACAGCTGGAGGCTGGGTAGGTGAGGAAGCCTTATCTTGCCCGGTTACATAGTTTGAGGGAAGCGGGAGGGCGGCGGATCTTTCACAGCCGGTCAGCAGCATAAGGATGACGGCGAGAATAAAAAATTTATTCCTGTTCATAGTATTTTATCACACGTTTCCTTTCTTTATAATCTGTGAGATATGTTCCATATAACGTTATACTATATTGTGGTAGTTAGCAAGAGCTATTGGAAGCTTATAATATAAATAAGGTGTAAATTATTCCAGGACAGAATAATTTACACCTTGTCTATTAAATGTTCCCATTTACTGCTTTGCTAAATTACAGATGGTCTCTACACAGGTATCGATCCCTAATTTAGATGTATTTAAACTGATATCATAATAATCAGCTCCGCCAAATTCTGTATTAGTATAATAAGCACAATTTTTTCTTCTCATTTTATCAATAATAGAAATTTGCTCTTTTGTTTTAGCTTCAGATGCAACAGGCATCTGACCCTTCATACGCTCGAAACGCCATTGAGGATCTGCATGTACAAATACGTGTAACGTATAATCAAATTCCTTCAGTATGGTATTTGCATTTCGACCAACAATCACGCAATTTCCTTTTTCCGCTACTTCTTTAATAATATGACTCTGGGCATTAAAAAGTTTTTCACTCAGAGGCTTATTGTAAAAATCAAAAAGGCTCTGGGCAAACCCGAAGTTGACCGGAATCTTATCATCCCATTTCAATAAACTTTCAACATCTATATTGGATTCTCTTGCAGCTTTTAGAATTAATTCTTTATCATAAAATTCATAGTTCATAATACTGGCTACTTTTCTTCCGATTTCTCCTCCGCCAGCACCAAACTCACGACTGATTGTAATAATCTTTTTCATAGGTTACTCCTCCAAAACAGACTATAACACTTTATTTAGAAAATCGATGGTTCTGTTTTCTTTCGGGTTCATAATAACTTCCTGGGCTGAACCCTGCTCTACGATATAACCATCGTCCATGAACACAATTCGGTCTGCCACTTCTTTTGCAAAACCTATTTCATGTGTTACTACAACCATGGTCATACCTTCTGATGCAAGCTCTTTCATAACAGCCAGTACTTCGCCCACCATTTCAGGGTCCAGTGCAGAGGTGGGTTCATCAAAAAGCATAATGTCAGGATTCATGGCCAATGATCTTGCAATTGCGATACGCTGCTTTTGTCCTCCGGAAAGCTGGGATGGATAGGCATCTGCTTTTGTATTCAGTCCTACACGGTTCAATAATTGCATGCCCTTTTCTTTCGCCTCTGCCTTAGTCATAAGCTTTAGTTCTACCGGAGCAAGCATGATATTCTCTAAAACAGTTTTATGAGGAAAAAGATTGAAGTGCTGGAACACCATACCAATATTTTCACGTACTTTATTGATATCGGTATGTTTATCTGTAATATTCATACCATCTACGACGATGATGCCGGCGGTGGCTTCCTCAAGCTGATTAAGACACCGGAGAAAAGTAGACTTACCGCTTCCGGAAGGCCCTAGTAAAACAACCACTTCTCCTTCTAAAATATCAATACTCATGTCTTTCAGTACTTCTAATGAACCAAAATTTTTCTTTAAATTCTCAACATGAATTTTAATCGTTCTATCTTCCACGGTTAACCCTCCTTTCAATCCTCTTTGCAACTTTACTGAGAGTAATAATTACAACCATATACATGATACCTACAATTGCCCAGGTTTGCAGACTCTTTAATGTATTTCCACTAATTGTTTTTCCCATATTAGTAAGCTCCGGGAATCCAATAACAGAAAGAATAGAGGTGTCTTTTAATGTAATGATGAACTGATTGATAATAGACGGGATCATTGTGCGGACGGCCTGTGGCAGCACCACCAGCCGCATACTTTTCGCATAGTTTAAACCAAGACTTCTGCTGGCTTCCATCTGTCCCTTATCAACACTTTCAATACCTGCACGGATTATCTCAGCCATATAAGCACCGCAATTCATGGCAAGAGCGATCGTACCCGCCTGAAGAGCGGTCAGTCTGAAATCCTGTATTCCCATCATTTTTATTCCGGTGGGGATACCAAAATATATAAAATAGGCCAGAACAATCAGCGGAACACCACGAACCCCATCAACATATGCAATCCCGATAAAATTAAAAAAGCGATTTTTCCCAACGTTCATCAATGAAAAAACCAATCCGATTACCATGGCGAAAACCAATGATAACAACGTAAGAAGTAACGTTTTGCCCAATGCCTGAAGCAGCATGGAGCCATAGGTTTGAATGATCGTAATCATAACTTAACCTCCGTATTTTTATTTTATATAGGATGATAACAAGAACGTGAGATTCCTGTTACAGTCTCTCACGTTCGTAATCAACTTTCGTATATTTATAGCTATTTTAAATATTTATCGATAATTTCTTCGTATTTTCCATTTGCTTTAATATTTGCAAGTCCTGCATTAAACATATCCAGTAATTCCTGCTTATCTTTATTCAGAATAGCAAATCCGTAAGGAGCGCCTTCACTTTCCATACCTTCCGGAATCATAAGATCAAGTCCGCCTTCTTTAATAGAAGCTTTCATAATCGGTAAATCTTCCACACATGCTGCGCTGTTTCCCAGTATTACATCCTGATACATGGTTGGTGAATCATCAAAAACAGTTACTGTAAATCCATACTTGTCTTTCAGGCTGTTTGCAAAATCGGCACCAGCTGTAGCGTTTTTAACTGCAACATTTTTACCTTTCAGATCTTCAAAGGTCTTAATGTCGCTTCCCTTGCCCACTACAAAGGTCTGGGAGGCATTATAATATCCTTCGGAGAAAATCCAGCCGGAATCAATACGTTCCTGTTTAATTGTGGCACCTGCAATAAGACCATCTGCCTGACCTGACTGAACAGCAGCAACTGCGGCATCCCAGCCAAGGCTCTGTAATTCATACTTAAATCCCTGATCTTCAGCAATAGCAGCAAGCAAATCAACATCAATACCAACAAATTCGTTCTTTTCATTGGTATATTCAAATGGTTTAAATACAGTGTCCGTAGCAATAATCCAGGTTTTGTCATTAGATGAGCCGCCATCTGCCTGTAAAGTAGTTTCTTTAGCAGTATCCGCCTTCTCCTGGGAACCGCAGCCAGTCAATAATACAGCACTGGATAAAAGTGTACATAAAACCAAAGCCAACATTTTTTTCATAATTAATCTCCTCTATTATTTCATTTTTTAATAAACAATAACAGCTTAGCTTATCACAATATAAGAAATATTATATATAATACAATTTATATTGTCAATTTTTAAATCTCGTTTTATGTTTTCTGCCGTTATCCAAATTTTGCCATAATGTAATTTATGGTTTTAGAATTGTTCAGAAGCCATTTAGAAACCATTAAGATTTTTTGCTCATAATAGAATCATCAAGTAAAAAAGGAGAAAGATATTGTATGAGTATTAAAAATGGTCTGTATCGTAACTTAGGAAGCTTTTTGACAGCAGCTGTCGTTATTTCCGGTCTGTGTCCGGTAACTTCTTATGCTAATATAAGTTCTTCTGATTTTAATATGCGGGATAAAGTTGTTAATTTAACAGGAATTATGCAGCTTACAAATAATATGGGGATTGTGACAAGGGGAGAATTTGCCCAAATGCTGGTAAACGCTTCCAGCTACAGGGAGAACCTTTCTAAATCCAATTCTTCTGTTTTTAAAGATGTTCCTGCAAATCATCCCATGGCTGAATATATTAAAATAGCAGCTTCTCAGGAGTGGATGGCAGGTTATCTCGGCGGAGTCTTTAAACCAGAAGAAAAGGTTACATACAGAGAAGGCGTAAAAGCAGTGCTTTCACTGCTGGGATATAAAGATGAGGATTTTACAGGGGATATCACTTCTTCCCGCATATCAAAATTTCAATTTCTGGAGCTGAATGAAAATGTAAGCCGGACAGCCAATGAGTGCATGACTCAGACAGACTGTGTAAATCTTTTTTATAATCTCCTGAAAACAAAGAAAAAGGATACAGGTGAAATCTATGGCAAGCTCTTAAATTGTGAGCTTAATTCGGATGGGGAAATCAATCCGATCTCTATTCTTAAAGATGAAAGAAAAGGTCCGCTTCTGGTACGGAGGGGATTTAGTGTGATTCAGTCTGTACCTTTTGGGTCAGAAAAGGCAAACGTTTTTTTAAACGGAGCGGCCAGTACGTTAGCGGCTGTGAAGCAATCTCAAAAAGCCAACGGTTTTGCAGTCATCTATTATAATGTCAAATCAAAAACCATTTGGGCTTATACCACGGATGGTTGGGATAAAGATACTCTGACGGGTGAGAATGCTTATGTTCTGATAATGGGTGAAGTTAAAAATATTTATTATAAATCTACCGATGTGATTACCCCCACCTCTATTCGCCTTGAGATTGACAGCAGCAATTCAGACAGCGATATAACTAATAGTGAGAATGTAGACAGCAATGGATATCTGTCCATTAATTTAGAGTCTTCCAAGCTGCAGTATCTGTTTTCGATCTATGGAAAAGTGACGGTGGGAGATAAGGTAGTGATGGTATGCAGCAAAAATGGCACCAGCTATACGGCAGTGGATGCCATTGACTATTGAAAATGAGGCGAGAGTTTATGAATAAAAATAAAAGAAATATTCTGCTTATTGCTACAGTTGCTGTTGCCATATCAGCAGGATTTATTGTGATAAAGCAAATTAGAAAAACGAGCATGCCTGACGACAGGATTACGTTAAATACTGCTGTCGTTACAAAGGGAAATATTGTCACTGAATTAAAGGCATCCGGAACTTTGGCTGCAAAAAATACATACAAAATTACATCTATGGTGGAAGGAGAGATCTTAACTGCCGATTTTTCGGAGGGAGACCAGGTAGAGAAGGGACGGATCCTGTATGAGATTAATAAATCTGCCATGGATTCTGAACTGTCTGGCTCTGAAAATGCATTATCCAGGGCAAACAGCTCTCTGGAGCAGGCGAAAAAACTTTATGAAGATGCTGTTTTAAAATACAGTGGTAATACCTACAAGGCAAAAAGATCTGGATATATTAAGGAATTATATATTAAAGCCGGTTCTAAAGTGGATAGCGGAACAAAAATTGCAGATCTTTATGATGATCATGTGGTAAAACTGAAGGTACCGTTTCTTTCCGGAGATGCCGCCGCTTTTGCAGGAGGCGCAGCAGCAGTTATCACTCTTCCAGACACGGGAGAGCAGATTCAGGGAACGGTGGAAACAGTTTCCAGCCAGGAAACTGCCCTGACCGGAGGCAGACTGGTTCGCAGGGTGACTGTTTCTGTGCAAAATCCCGGAGGTTTAACCAGCGGGATAAAAGCGAGTGTATCCGTAGGAGGGGTATCCGGTGCGGAAGACGGAACTTTCGAGCCGGAGATTAACAGCGCTCTGGAGGCAGATCTTCCCGTTTCTGTTGAAGTAGAAGCACTTCTTGTAAATGAAGGAGATTATGTACAAAAAGGGACTCCCTTGTTTCGTATTACAGAGATAAGTGCAGATGATCTGAAGAAAAATTATACAGATCCCATGAATCAGGCAGAAGAAAATGCAGAATCAGCAGAGAATAAATTAGATATTACAAGAAAAAATTATGAAAATTATACGATTAAGGCTCCAATATCCGGAACAGTTGTTGCGAAAAAATATAAAACCGGAGATACCATAAGCAAAAATACAAATACTGATCCAGATCTTGCTGTCATCTATGATCTTTCCCAACTGACTTTTAAGCTTCCGGTGGATGAACTTGATATACATAAGGTAAAAACAGGCCAAAAAGTGGCTGTGACTGCAGATGCCTACCCTGGAAAAACGTATTCTGCGACTGTTACCAATGTAAGCCTGGAAAGTACGGTAACCAATGGGGTCAGCACCTATCCGGTCATTGTCACTCTGGATAATAAAGAGGATTTGCTTCCAGGTATTAATGTGCAGGGAGTGATTTCCACCGGCAGTGCAGAGGATGTTCTTCTGATACCGGCAGCAGCACTAATGCGGGGAAACCTGGTTTATATAAAGGATGATAAAGCACTGGAGAGTCAGGGTGATGTGCCTGCAGGTTTTCGGGCGGTAAAGGTAGAGACCGGACTGATCAGTGCAGAAGCTGTGGAAATAAAAAACGGACTGGCAGAAGGGGATGTGGTTTATGCTGCACAGAAAGAAACCGAATTGCCAATGGGTAATCTTATGGAAGACATGGGAGGTGGGCCTGATGGTGAAGCTGGGGAATAAAAGAAATGACAGCAGAGAAACTTTGGGAACCTGTGGGGACTGCGAATTAATTAAGCTGGATCATATCTATAAGATCTATAACATTGGAGGAGAGGAAATCTATGCCAACGACGATGTAAGTATTGCCATCACAAAAGGGGAATTTGCTGCAATTGTAGGTAAGTCGGGAAGCGGGAAATCAACTCTTATGAATATCATAGGCGCCTTAGATGTCCCGTCTAAAGGGGAATATTACTTAGGGGGAGAGCCGGTACGGAAGATGGGGGACAAACAGCTGGCCCGTATCCGGAATGAGATGATCGGGTTTATATTTCAGCAATATAATTTACTCCCAAAGTTAAATATAGCTGAAAATGTGGAACTTCCCCTTCTCTATGCAGGAGTAGAGGCCGGAGAACGAAAAGAGCGTACGTACCAGGCATTAAAGAAAGTGGGGCTGGCAGAAAAATGGAGAAATCTTCCTGGGCAGCTCTCAGGAGGGCAGCAGCAAAGAGTTTCCATTGCCCGGGCACTTTCCGGAAATCCGTCACTGATTCTGGCAGATGAACCTACGGGAGCGCTTGATTCCAAAACCAGCAGGGAAGTTCTGGATTTTTTAAAGCAGATCAATGAGGAAGGCAATACAATTGTGATGATTACCCATGACAATACGATTGCATTGGAAGCAAAACGGATTATCCGCATTGCGGATGGAAAAATCAATTTTGACGGAAAGGCAGGAGATTATGCGACAATCCTTTAAGCTTGCACTAAGAAGTATATGGGGCAATAAAATGCGCTCTTTTCTGACAATGCTGGGAATTATAATCGGAGTAGCCGCTGTGATTGTCCTGGTGAGCCTGATTAACGGTTACATGGATAGTGTAATGAAAAGTTTCTCCGATATGGGTGCCAATCAGATACAGGTTAATGTGACCAACCTTTCATCAAGGGCCGTAAATAGTGGGCAGATGTATGGATTTTATGAAGAAAATACCAATATATTTGAACGTATGAGTCCGGTTGTGAATGTTTCCGGGAAAGTACGAAACGGAGAAAAATCACTTAAATATACAGCGGTTTCAGGGTGCAGTGAGCAGTATGGAGATATGAAGGGGCTGAAGATTAAAGCAGGACGTTCCATACTTTATTCCGACATTGAATCCAGACAGAGGATTTGTGTGATTGGGGGATATGTGGCTAAGAAGCTATATGGAGCCGAAGAAAATGCGGTAGGTAAAAAAATAAAAATAGGAGAAAACACATTTGATATAGTGGGTGTATATGAAATAAAAAACAAACAGTATTCAGAAAGCGGAGGAGAAGATGATTTTGTCTGGATTCCTTTTACGGTTGCAGTTAAAATAGAAAAGAATGCCAATATAGGGGATTACATATTCACTGTCAGAAATGTGTCAAAGGCAAATGAAAGCGTTGAAAGGATTCAAAAATTTGTGGTGGAGATTCTTAAAAATAAAGAGCTTGTCCGTGTTATGGCTATGAGTAAAGTTCTCGATTCCATGAATAAGCAGATGGCAATGATAAGTGGACTTGCAGGAGGGATAGCCGGCATATCTTTACTGGTGGCCGGCGTGGGAGTAATGAATATCATGCTGGTTTCCGTGACTGAGCGTACCAGAGAGATTGGTATACGAAAATCACTTGGAGCAAATAAAGGTGCCATCATGCAGCAGTTTATTATTGAAGCGGCAGTTACCAGTTCGATTGGCGGGCTCATTGGGATCATATTCGGCTGCTTTGTAACAGCTATTGTGGGTAAGATGATTAACATAACAGCAGCGCCTGCATTAAATGCCGTTTTGATAGCATTTGGAGTCTCCGTTGCCATTGGCCTGTTTTTCGGATATATGCCTGCCAGAAGAGCAGCGGGATTAAATCCTATTGATGCATTAAGAAGCGATTAAGCATTTTTACGGAGAATCAGAAAAATTCAGATTTTATTTAAGGGTAATTATTTCCGTTATGTAGTATAATTTTTCTAACAGAAATTTTTGGGTGAGGAAGGAATGCGATGGAACAATTAAAAATTTTAATCATTGAAGATGATGAAGATATCCGGGAAGGTGTGAGAATTCTTTTAGAAAGCCAGAATTATCTGGTAGAAGAAGCAAAGAATGGGAAGGAAGGTCTGGAGCTCTTAACAGAAGATACGGATATGGTCATTTTAGATGTCATGATGCCAGGCATGAATGGATTAAAGACATGCAGAGAGATACGCAAGCGGTCTTTTGTTCCGGTTTTGTTTCTTACAGCAAAGACTCAGGAATCGGATAAATTAATTGGACTTATGGCAGGGGGAGACGATTATCTTTCCAAACCCTTTTCTTACTCTGAGCTTCTGGCAAGAGTACAGGCACTCCTTAGAAGATACCGTGTGTACAAAGGAAAGGAGTTCACAGACAGTATTCATGAAAGATGGCTGGAACTATATGATATCCGCATTAATGAAGAGTTTAACGAGGTGTGGGTAGGGGAAGAAGAGAAAGAACTGACAGATATCGAGTATAATATTCTGCTTCTTATGATGAAGCACCCGAAACGTGTTTTCTCAGCTCAGAATCTGTATGAAAGCATATGGGAAGAGCCTTATTTTTATTCATCCAACAGTACGGTTATGGTTCATATCCGTAAGCTTAGAATGAAAATTGAGGCAAATCCCCAGGAACCGGTACACATAAAAACCGTATGGGGAAAGGGGTACCGCTTTGAATAAACGTTACCACAGCATGAAACTGCAGTTTTCACTGGTGATTATTGGAGCAGGAATCCTGGCAGTTCTCGTGTATCTGGGAGTGAGTATGGCATCTCAGAAAACTTTGGATTCTTATTTTAACAGTAAGGCTTTTATAGCAGGAGCGCAGAAGAAGAGTGCAGATCAGTTTCAGGAATATGTAAGAAAGAATCATATCAATTCATATGACAAGTCTGCCCTTGATACTTGGACAGAACGCCAGAATATGGTTTATATAACGGTATACAGAGATGACAGTGTAATTTATGATTCGATTATGAGTGACAGTGATTATTATAAGAGTCAGCCTTATTTTGTTATTCAATTTGAGGATGGACCAGCAAAAGTGTATTTGGACGGATTCTTTGGATACCAGTTTTATCTCACTGCAATGACCATATCTCTGATCGTCGCTGTACTGGTTTTTTTAGCGGTCTGTATCGGGTTTATGGAAAAGAAGATCACATATATCACACTTCTGGAGCGGGAGGTAAAGGTATTAAAGGGAGGTTCTCTTGAAAAGGCAATTTCAATCAGGGGATCAGATGAGCTTACTTCTCTTGCTCAGGGCTTAAACGAGATGAGAGTGTCATTAAAAGAGAATATGGAGATGAGGGAAAAACTGCGTTCTGCCAACAAGAGTCTGGTAACAGGATTATCCCATGATTTGAGAACCCCTCTTACCACGTTAATGATCTACCTGGAATTACTGTCTAACGGGAAGGTTCCTGAGGTAGAAAAGCAGATGCAGTACTTAAAAAAATGTACAGAAAAGGCAAAGCAGATGAAAGTGCTTTCGGATCAGCTGTTTGAAAGTGTTCTGGTAGCTGAAGAAAAAGAAGCAGAACTGGAAGAACCCCAGATGGTCCAGTATATCATGGAAGATGTGATCTCTGATCTGATTATGTTTCTGGAAAGCCAGGGGTTTGATACGGATTGCAGGATTGAGTGGGAGCCGGTGAAAATAGCAGTTTCCATTGACTATATAATTCGCATTGTCAATAATATAAGCTCCAATATCATAAAATATGCTGATTTGGGTAAGCCGGTTATCATTGAGATGAAATATTTAAGAAATCAGGTGGAAGTATGTTTCATCAATGGAATATCTCCATACAAAAACAATGGGGAAAGCACAAAAATGGGAATTCAGAATATCAAATCAATGATGGAGAAAATGGGTGGGGAATGTGAAGTGAACAGCCACGACAGCAGCTATATGATGAAAATAAAATTTCCGGTAAAATAAGAATAATTGCTTTATCTGATGGTAATATAATACCACAAAAACAACTTTTTTTCAAGTCTTGTAATTCCTCTGAAACAGGCGTAAACTGTGGATTTATCAGAAAGGAGTATATTATGGACGTTGAAAAATGGCTGGTGCAGAAAGATGAAGGGGATTTTGCCGCAATAATAAAAAAATCAAATGAATATACCGGACAGTTTGGTCTTAAACTGTCTGAGGAAGATGCAGCCCTGCTTTTAACAGAGAGATTAAATATCTTAAAAAAGCAGGAGAGGGTGGAATTCGGAGAAGGAATTCTTCCTAAACTGATATTTGCTTTCTGTGATTCTCCGTTTGTTTATCAGGAAAACTATACGGATACCCTGGGACGATTACAGGAAATTTTTTATTTGTATAAAAATGAGACTCTGGACGAAATACCGGATGATGAACTGATCGAGTTTATGAAAAAGCAGTTCGATGGTCCTTGTCAGGGATCAGTGGACTATCTGGAAGAAACTGTACTGGAGGCATATGCACGGGAATCCAGATCTGGTCATCATGAGAGCGGGGACGAGGATGAGATATAGACAGGAGGAACTGATATCTGTTGTGGCGAAGCTTGCATCCCGGTATACAAGCAATGAAAGTACGTCAATCTCATATGAAAAAGCCCGGCAGTTGATGGAAGCTGTCATTTATTGCATTCATGAATATGAGAATGGCGGAGCAGGTCCTGGCGAGCTTGCAGCCGATGATTCCGGACTTCCGGCAGATATGGCTTATAAACAGGGATATGAACGACTCTTAGACAAGGTTTCTAAAATACGCCAGGAATATAACCTTATGATGGAGGATTTCCGGCACTATGGCAACCGGTGCTGTTACGATACCTTACAAGAGGGATTACCGGCATTTTTCCTGTATTACGATCCACGTTTTAATCCGATGAACCATATTCTTACTCTGGATTATCCGATTTTGATTCCGTTAAAATCGCTATGCGGAGCCGATCTGATGGAAATTTATGTAAGCTGCGCACATTTGGAACAGAGATTTCTGCAGAAATTGCCGGCTGATTATATTCTGTATGTACTCTATGCATATTCCGGTGATTATGAGGAACTGATCATCAATCTGGCATCTGTTGTGTTAAGAAATGTACTGGGATGCCGGATCGCAGGAAAAACCATTGATTTATGTGAGTATTCCGAAGCGGAACTAACACGCCTTACGAATTTTATCCTTACAAATACAAGAGAGGATATAGAGGAGCAGTTAAAGAAGTACGTGGATGAAATGATGGACGCTGCATATGAGGGAGATAGAGTGCTGGGACATTATTTAAAAGAGGATATAAGAGACTTTAGCTTTGAGTTGAAAAATGCATGGAGCAATAACTGCCTTCATACAGTTTTGGCAGTGGAAAGACGGTAAAAATAACCGGAAGACCTTTTGGAAGGCTTCCGGTTTTATTTTATTCATTCAAAAGATTCTTCTGCGCAGTTGAAAGCATAAGCTTAATACGGTTTAACTGATTGACCTCACTGGCGCCGGGATCATAGTCTACAGCGATGATGTTGGAATCAGGATACGCCTTTCTTAACTCCTTGATTACACCTTTTCCCACAATATGATTGGGGAGACAGCCAAATGGCTGTGTACAGACTATGTTATTGGTGCCTGAATGGATCAGCTCCAGCATCTCTCCCGTTAAAAACCAGCCTTCTCCGGTCTGATTACCGATGGATACAAACTGGTCTGCCATTTCAGCAAGGTTTCCGATATGAGCCGGAGCGGTAAAGTGTTTGCTTTTTTCCAGCTCCCGTTTGGCTGTTTTCCGGAAAAACTCCAGAAGTGAGATACCCATATTAGCAAAGAAAGCAGTGGATTTTTTTCCACCCAGGAAATCTGCCTTAAAGTTGGTATTATAGAAACAGTAAAGTAAAAAGTCCATTAAATCAGGCATTACGGCTTCAGCACCTTCGGCTTCGAGAAGTTCTACAATCCGATTATTGGCAAGAGGAGAGAACTTCACCAGAATTTCGCCTACGATACCAACCTTTGGCTTTTTCACCGAGTTTCTTGGAAGGCTGTCAAAATCTCTGATGATTCCCTTGATATTGCGGGAGAATTCCATCATGTCAGCGGTCTTTTTAGACAGAGACACAATGCAGCGATCCTTCCATTTGTCATGCAGGGAGTTGGCGGAACCAGGTATCTTCTCGTATGGCCGTGTGGCATACAACACTCTCATAAATACATCTCCGTAAACCACTGCCTGCATGGCTTTCGTCAGCATGGGAAGGGAGATGGTAAAGCCGGGATTGCTCTCCATATTGCCTGCATTGACTGAAATTACCGGCACCTGGCTCATTCCTGACTTTTCCAGGGCTCTGCGGATAAAGCCAATATAGTTAGAAGCACGGCAGCCGCCCCCTGTCTGGCTCATAAATACAGCCGTCCGGTTTAAATCATATTTCCCGGAAAGAAGAGCGTCCATGATCTGGCCCACCACAATCAGTGAGGGATAGCAGGCGTCGTTGTTCACATATTTTAAACCGGTATCAATGGCAGAACGGTTATCATTCTGCAGAACCTCCACGCGGTAGCCGAATGCCCGCAGTGCTGGTTGTATAAGATCAAAATGCAAAGGAGACATCTGAGGACATAAAATGGTGTATTCCTTTTTCATCTCCTTGGTAAACAGGACCCGGTTGTAAGCGCTGGAAACCACTTTTTGCTCAAAATGCCGTTTCTCCCGGACCTTTAAGGCTGCAATGAGCGAACGCACGCGGATTCTGGCTGCTCCTAAGTTATTCACTTCGTCAATTTTTAGTACTGTATAAATTTTACCGGAACCGGTCAGGATATCATTAACCTGGTCGGTTGTAACTGCATCCAGACCGCATCCAAATGAATTGAGCTGAATTAAGTCTAAATTGTTTTCTTTTTTTACCAGACTGGCGGCCCGGTAAAGCCTGGTGTGGTACATCCACTGATCTGTAACTACCAGCGGGCGTTCGATCTCAGCAAGATGAGAAACGGAATCCTCAGTCAGCACTGCAAAGCCGTAGGAGGTGATCAGTTCGGGAATTCCGTGATTAATTTCCGGATCAACGTGGTAAGGCCGGCCTGCAAGTACGATGCCGTGTCTGTTATTTTCCTTTAACCACCGTAAGGTTTCTTCTCCCTTTTTCTCCATATCTGTGCGGGAGGATAAAAGCTCCAGCCATGCTTTATGGGAAGCGTCTGCGATCTCTGCTGCAGGGATTCCAAATTCCTTCGTAAAGACTTCCGTTAAACGTCTGGTTACTATTTCTTCATTGGTGAAAGCAATAAATGGATTTAAAAAACGGATTGCTTCTGTTTTAATGCTTTCTACGTTATTTTTAATATTTTCTGCGTATGAAGTTACAATCGGGCAGTTAAAGTGATTACCTGCATCAGGACTTTCATTCCGTTCGTATGGAATACAGGGATAAAAAATAGTTTTAATTCCCTGCTTAATCAGCCATTCTACGTGCCCGTGTGCAATTTTTGCCGGATAGCATTCTGATTCACTGGGAATGGATTCAATACCCAGTTCATAGATCTTTTTGGTGGACTGGGGGGACAGCATGGTGCGGAATTTTAATGTATGGAAAAATACAGCCCAGAAGGGGTAATTCTCATACAGGTTTAAAACTCGCGGGATTCCGATGATTCCCCGGGTCGCCAGATCATTGCTTAACGGCTCGTAATCAAACATGCGGTGGTTTTTGTAATCAAACAGGTTGGGAATTTCCCGCCTTGTTTTTTCCTTACCAAGTCCCCGTTCACAGCGGTTTCCTGAGATAAACTGGCGTCCGCCGTCGAACCGGTTAACAGTGAGTACACAGTTGTTGGTACAGCCCTTACACCGGCTCATGGAAGTCTCATAGTGGAGAGTAAGGATCTTATCAAGATCCAGCATAGATGTCTTTGCAGATCCATTATAACGCTCTCTTGCGATTAGTGCGGCTCCAAATGCGCCCATAATTCCGGCAATATCAGGTCTGACAGCTTCACACCCTGCTATTTTTTCAAAACTGCGGAGCACAGCATTATTATAGAAGGTACCGCCCTGGACTACCACATGCTCTCCTAAATCAGAGGCATTTGTTATTTTAATTACCTTAAATAAGGCGTTTTTAATGACGGAGTACGCAAGTCCTGCGGAAATGTCGGAAACCTGGGCGCCTTCTTTCTGAGCCTGCTTTACATTGGAGTTCATAAAAACAGTACATCGGGTTCCAAGATCTGTGGGGTTCTTTGCAAAAATAGCTTCAATAGCAAAATCTTCCACTTTATAGTTTAAGGAATTGGCAAAGGTTTCAATAAAGGAACCGCATCCGGAAGAGCATGCCTCGTTTAACTGGACACTGTCTACCGTATTATTCTTAATGCGGATGCACTTCATATCCTGTCCGCCAATATCTAAGATACAATCAACTTCCGGCTCAAAAAATGCTGCCGCATAGTAGTGGGAAATCGTCTCAACTTCTCCCTCATCAAGGAGAAAGGCAGCCTTTAATAAGGCCTCGCCGTACCCGGTTGAGCAGGACCATACAATCTGGCTGTCTGATGGCATCTGTTCCTTAATCTCTTTTATGGCAAGGATGGCGGTTGAAAGCGGAGAGCCATTGTTGCTGCTGTAAAAACTGTAAAGCAGGGTACCGTCTTCTCCAACCACGGCAACCTTCGTGGTGGTGGACCCGGCATCGATCCCTAAAAAGCATTTGCCATGATAGGAGGATAATTCGCCTTTCTTCACACAATGGCTGTTGTGGCGGCGGATGAATTCATCGTAATCTTCCTGACCTGCAAACAGTGGTTCCATTCGTTTTACTTCAAATTCCATCCGAATACCATTTGATAATCGGGAGATCATATTCTCAAGAGTTGTTATTACATCTGTCTTTCCTTCTGTGCACATGGCAGCACCAATGGCAGCGAAAAGATGGCTATGATCCGGAGCAATAATGGCATCTCCCGTAAGGTTTAACGTACGGATAAAGGCTTTTCTCAGTTCAGGAAGAAAGTGAAGCGGTCCTCCTAAGAACGCCACATTGCCTCGAATGGGTTTACCACATGCCAGTCCGCTGATCGTCTGGTTTACGACTGCCTGAAATATAGAGGCAGCCAGATCCTCTCTGGTGGCTCCTTCATTAATAAGTGGCTGTATATCCGTTTTGGCAAATACGCCGCACCGTGCAGCGATTGGATAGATGGCTTTGTAGTTGGCAGCATATTCATCAAGACCTTTGGCATCCGTCTGTAATAGTGAAGCCATCTGGTCGATAAAGGAACCGGTACCTCCGGCACAGATTCCGTTCATTCTCTGGTCAATGCCGCCGGTAAAATAAATTATTTTTGCATCTTCTCCGCCCAACTCGATTGCCACGTCGGTCTGCGGGGCATAATCCTTAAGGGAAGCGGCAACTGCAACTACTTCCTGTACAAAGGGAGTCTTTAAATGCCTGGACAGAGTAAGCCCGCCGGATCCGGTTATAGAAGGGACAAGCTCCATTGGCCCTAACTGTTCATAGGCCTTCTTTAAAAGGCCTGCCAGTGTTTCCTGTATGTTAGCATAATGCCGCTCGTAATCAGCAAATAAAAGCTGTTGATTTTTGTCTAAAATAGCAATCTTTACGGTAGTGGAACCGATATCGATTCCCAGTGTATTATATGTATTCATATGTGCGGGGTAACCCCTGCCTCCTTTTAGGTAAAAGTAAGTTACTGACTCACCGGACATCAGTTTAACATAAAATAAGAAATAAAACAATTGCCTGTATATGCTAAAATAATGTTAATCTTAGTAAAATTTGTGTAAGTTCACAAATTGCGGTAGCATTTCGTTTGACAAAAATGGTCTGGGAAACTATAATGTATAAGTCAAAGTCCGCCAAAGTATGCAGGATTAATTCCGTAGAAGGGGGAAAAGCTATGATTCAGATTTATAAAACAGAAGACGGCCTGATTCATCAAAAGGATGAGCTTTCTCCGGGGTGCTGGGTAGCACTTACCAATCCCACAGCTACGGAGATATTGGAGATCGCTGATACCTATCGTATCGATCCCGATGATTTAAGGGCTCCTCTTGATGAGGAAGAGCGTTCCCGTATTGAGACTGAGAATAATTACACCTTGATTCTTGTTGACGTTCCTACCATTGAGGAAAGGGGCGGGAAAGACTGGTATGTAACAATCCCTATGGGAATCATTACAACCGATGACGCAATCATAACGGTATGCCTGGAAGAAACCACAGTGTTAAATGCCTTTATGGATGGAAGAGTCAGGGATTTTCATACTTATATGAAGACCCGTTTTATTCTCCAGATTCTTTATAAGAACGCATCATTATACTTACAGTATTTAAGAGTAATTGATAAAAAAAGTGCAGTTGTAGAAGAAAAACTTCATAAGTCCACAAAGAACCGGGAACTGATTGAGCTGCTGGAACTGGAAAAGAGTCTGGTGTATTTTACCACTTCGCTGCGTTCCAATGAAGTAGTGTTAGAAAAGCTCATGAGGAATGAAAAGATTAAGAAATATCCGGAGGATACCGAGCTTCTTGAGGATGTTATCGTCGAGAACAAGCAGGCGATTGAGATGGCGAATATCTACAGTGGTATTTTAAGCGGAACTATGGATGCATTTGCTTCCGTTATTTCCAACAACTTAAATATTGTTATGAAATTTTTGGCAACTATCACCATTGTAATGTCTATCCCGACTATGGTAGCAAGCTTTTATGGTATGAATGTTAACCCTGTTGGCGTTCCTTTTGCCCACAGTCCATATGGTTTTTGGATTGTACTTGGTCTTACATTGATTCTGACACTGAGTGTTGCCTGGATTTTTTCAAAAAAGGATTTGTTTTAGCTTAGGAAGGTTGAACGCATGAAATTTTTTTATAATCTGGAACGCAGATTCAGAAAATATGCCATTCCGAATCTTATGTACTATATTATTGGCATGTATGGGACCGGGCTGTTTTTACAGCTTTTTACACCGGGGTTTTATGTACAGTATTTAGCTCTCGATGCACAGAAGATTTTAAGCGGTCAGGTATGGAGAGTTGTTACCTTCATGATTTATCCGCCAGGCGGAGGAAGTCTTTTCGGAAGTCTGATCGGCATGTATCTCTATTATATGCTGGGAGTTAACTTAGAGAGAATCTGGGGGGCTTTCCGGTTTAATGTTTACTTCTTTATGGGAGTGATCGGTCATGTAGCAGCCGCTTTGGTTGTTTACATCTTTTTCAAGCAGAATATCTATCTGACCACGGAATTTTTAAACTATTCTCTGTTTTTTGCTTTTGCTGCGACATTTCCTGATCTGGAATTTCTTCTGTTTTTTGTAATTCCAATCAAAGCCAAATGGATGGCTTTATTTAATGGAATCTATTTCCTCTATGAGTTTATTATGGGAAATATGGCAATCAGAATTACAATTGTAATGTCGTTAATTAACTTCTTTGTGTTTTTCCTTCTGACCCGGGATTTAAACCGGTTTAATCCGAGGGAAATAAAAAGAAAGCAGAATTTTCACCGTCAGATGAAAATTATGCCCCAGGGAGGAACCCATCATAAGTGCGCCGTATGCGGCAGGACCGAAAAGGATTCCCCAAACCTGGAATTCCGTTATTGTTCAAAATGTGAAGGCAGTTTAGAATACTGTTCCGAGCATTTATATACACATAAACATGTAACATCGGACAACCCCACAACCGGTGATACGACTAACTAGCTACGGAGGATAATAATGAAGAGAACCAAAATTATATGCACGATGGGACCAAACACAAATGACCGCGCACTGATGAAATCACTTGCTGAGCACGGAATGGATATCGCCAGATTTAACTTCTCACATGGTGACTATGAGGAACAGAAAGCACGTCTTGAAATGCTTAAAAGCATTCGTGAGGAATTAAGCCTTCCGATCGCTGCTCTTCTTGATACTAAAGGACCGGAGATCCGTACCGGACTTTTAAAAGATGGAAAAAAAGTTACCTTAAAAGAAGGTGATACCTATGTTCTCACAACAGATGAGATTGTAGGAGATGAGACCAGGGGTCATATCAACTACGACGGCTTAAACGATGATGTAGCAGCCGGCAACCGTATTTTGATTGATGATGGTCTGATTGAACTGGAAGTTTTAGAAGTCAAGGGCAGCGAAATCGCCTGCAGAATTGTAAACGGCGGCGAACTGGGAGAGAGAAAGGGAGTCAATGTTCCCAATGTGAAGATTAAACTTCCTGCTCTTACTGATAAGGACAAAGCAGATATCCGTTTTGGTATTGAACAGGGCTTTGACTTTATTGCTGCTTCCTTTGTACGTACAGCTGATGCGGTACGTGAAATTAAGGATATTCTGGCAGAGAATGGTTCTGATATTGCAGTTATTGCAAAGATAGAGAATGCAGAAGGCATTGAAAATCTGGATGAGATCATTGAGGTCAGTGATGGAATCATGGTAGCCCGTGGTGATATGGGAGTTGAGATTCCGGCTCAGGAAGTACCTTTTATCCAGAAGAGCATTATTCAGAAATGTAATGAAGCCTGCAAACCGGTTATTACTGCAACACAGATGTTAGATTCCATGATCCGCAACCCACGCCCGACCAGAGCGGAAGTAACGGACGTTGCCAATGCGGTATATGACGGAACTGATGCAGTTATGCTTTCCGGTGAAACCGCGATGGGAAAATATCCGGTAGAAGCACTTTCCATGATGGCTTCCATCGTAGAGGAAACGGAGAAACACTTAGATTACTCCGGATACAGACAGCGTAAGGTATCTGCAGTGAATACACAAAACGTATCAAACGCAGTATGCTACTCTTCTGTAGCCACCGCTCACGACCTGGGAGCAAAGGTAATTGTGGCTCCAAGTATTACCGGTTTTACCACAAGACTTTTATCCAAATGGAGACCGGAAAGTTTAATTATCGGTTTATCTCCAAGTGCATCTGCTCTTCGCCAGATGCAGCTGTATTGGGGAGTTGTGCCATTCCAGGCAAGACGTGCTGAATCCACAGACGTTTTAATTTATTCTTCTTTAGAACTGTTAAAATTGAAAGAGATTGTTAAAGAGAACGATGTGGTAGTTGTAACCGCTGGTGTTGTCAGCCCTGCAAGAAAGCATGAACCTGCAGCCCACACCAATATCATGCGTGTTGTAACTGTCGATTAATAGCTTATTACAGTAATTCTGAATATTTATACAAAAAGTGTAGACAAAAGAGTCTATCCCCGGTACAATGTAGCTTACCAGCAGATGTGCCGGAGAGGGCTCTTTTCTGCATATGGTAACGATATGAGAGGAGAGGAAAGCAATGGAGAAACGACCATTTGTAACCAGAGAACAATTAGAAGAAATTGTGAAAGATTATCCAACTCCCTTCCATTTATACGATGAAAAGGGCATCAGGGAGAATGCACAGAAATTAAAAGAAGCATTTGCCTGGAATCAGGGATTTCGGGAATATTTTGCGGTAAAGGCAACCCCCAACCCCTTTATTTTAAATATATTAAAAGAGTATGGATGCGGAGCAGACTGTTCTTCTATGACGGAGCTTATGATGTCTGATGCCATTGGATTTTCCGGTTCTGATATTATGTTTTCCTCCAATGATACGCCTGCTGAGGAATTCCAGTTTGCAGACCGTATCGGAGGCATCATTAATCTGGATGACATCACGCATATTGATTTTCTGGAAAAAGCGATCGGACATATTCCGGAAACCATCAGCTGCCGTTATAATCCTGGTGGAATTTTTAAGATCAGCAATGATATTATGGATAATCCGGGAGATTCCAAGTATGGTATGACGACAGAACAGATCTTCGAGGCATTTCGTATTTTAAAGAGCAAGGGAGCAAAGAAATTTGGCATTCATGCATTCCTTGCAAGCAATACGGTGACTACAGAGTACTATCCCCTTCTTGCAAAAGTTCTTTTTGAACTTGCAGTTAAGTTAAAAAAGGAGACAGGAGCAGAGATAACCTTTATTAATCTTTCCGGTGGAATCGGAATTCCCTATCACCCTGGTCAGGAACCCAATGATATCATGGCCATCGGCGAAGGGGTAAGAAAGGTATATGAGGAAGTGCTGGTTCCCGAAGGAATGGGAGATGTGGCGATCTGTACGGAGCTTGGCCGCTTTATGTTAGGACCTTATGGCGCACTGGTTACCAGAGCAATTCATGAAAAACATACCCATAAGGAGTATGTAGGAGTAGATGCCTGTGCCGTGAATCTTATGAGACCAGCCATGTACGGCGCTTACCATCACATAACGGTTATGGGAAAAGAAGAGGCTCCCTGCAGCCATAAGTACGATGTTGTAGGATCACTTTGTGAGAATAACGATAAATTTGCCATTGACCGCATGCTGCCTGAGATATCTGCAGGAGATCTGCTTTTCATTCACGACACCGGCGCTCACGGCTATGCTATGGGTTATAATTATAATGGAAAATTAAAATCTGCAGAGCTGCTGCTTAAAGAGGATGGTTCTGTGCAGCTGATCCGCAGGGCAGAGACGGCAAAGGATTATTTTGCAACGTTTGACTGTTTTGATGTGCTTAAAAATGTAAAATACGAATAGAATTAAAATAAATGAACAAAATCCCGTTTTCAGTCATCTGAGAGCGGGATTTTTTCCATAACACAGAAAAATCCCTGTGTCATAGACACAGGGGGATTTTTCTTAGGATTTTCGGATTTTCAAAAAGGGTGAAAGGATAATTGTTACGTTGTGCATTTCTTATGTATTTAGTATAACACACCACATCTGGAAAAGTTTGTATATTGTTTGAATAGATTATGAAGATTTTCTTAATATATTTGAAGCGGATTTGAGAATCAAAGATGTATACGGCAAATTCCATCCAGCATTTTAGCCTGGAAATGAAACCATGGGGAACGTACCGGAATATCCTAATAAAAAAAGGAATCAGGTAGCGGACTGTGAATCAGGTGAGAGAAGTGATACACTGCGACAGTGCCATACGCATGGGTTTAACCGGGCGCGGCATCGGTGTTGCAGTTCTTGATACGGGAATTTACCTTCATGAGGATCTTGAACATAGATTGGCAGCTTTTGTAGATATAGTTCACCGCAGGCGGGAGCCCTACGATGACAACGGTCATGGTACCCATATATCCGGGATTATAGCGGGAAGCGGCAAAGCATCCGACGGCCTTTATATGGGTATCGCCCCGGAGTGTCATATTATTATGCTGAAAGTATTGGATAAAAAAGGAAATGGATATGCTTCGGATGTGCTTTCCGGACTGAAATGGATCCGTGACAACAGGGAGCGGTACGGAATCCGGATTGTAAATATTTCCGTTGGTTCCTTTTCGAGAAAAGGGATGACAGAAAATTCAGTTCTGGTAAGAGGGGTGAATGCGGCCTGGGATGATGGGCTGGTGGTGTGTGTGGCAGCAGGAAATATGGGACCGGGAACTAATACCATTACAACCCCGGGAATCAGCCGGAAGGTGATCACTGTAGGGTGCTCTGATGATTACAAAGAAGTAAATGTTATGGGAAACCGGATGATTGACTACTCTGGCAGGGGGCCTACCGGAGCCTGCATCTGTAAGCCGGAAATTATCGCGCCCGGAGCTGGGATTATAAGCTGTTCCAACGAACCGGGACAGTATCAGACAAAAAGTGGAACCTCCATGTCCACGCCTCTGATTTCAGGGGCCATTGCGCTTTTACTGCAGAAATATCCGTATATGAGTAACCGGGATGTAAAATTGATGCTGAGAGAACGGGCTGTGGATACCGGGCTTCCCATGAACCAGCAGGGCTGGGGAATGCTTGATGTGGAACAGCTTTTACTCTAGAACCGGAACATGGACCGCCTTTTACTTAGGGCGGTCCGTTCCCTGTTTCAGGCAGAAAAAACTTGCAGAGCCTGATTCTGTGTGCTATAGTTAAACGGAAGTCTAAGGCAGTCTGCCTTTTAGTTTCCTATTCAGGCGTTTCGCCCTAATTTCCAAAGTAACCGTGCATTTTGAACAGACAGAAGCAGGAGTGTGATGCATATGATTGAAGAAGCATAAAATACAGGTTGACATTTGTAACGAAGTATACTATTATTATATATAGAAAAAGAACGTTTGTTCGTGTTGGAGGATAAGATGAATAAAGATGATAAGCTGAAAGCACTGGATGCCGCACTTACCCAGATAGAGAAAGCATATGGAAAAGGATCTGTCATGAAATTGGGAGATTCAGGAACCAATATGAATGTAGAGACCATACCGACCGGAGCATTAAGTCTGGATATTGCACTAGGTCTTGGAGGCATTCCCAAGGGAAGAGTTGTGGAGATCTATGGACCGGAATCCAGTGGTAAAACCACAGTTGCGCTTCATATGGTGGCAGAAGTTCAGAAGCGTGGCGGAATCGCAGGCTTTATTGATGCGGAGCATGCGCTTGATCCTGTATATGCTAAACATATAGGAGTCGATATAGACAATTTATATATATCCCAGCCGGATAACGGGGAACAGGCTCTTGAGATAACAGAGACCATGGTTCGGTCCGGTGCAGTTGATATCATCATTATAGACTCTGTAGCGGCCCTGGTGCCAAAAGCCGAGATCGAGGGAGATATGGGTGATTCTCATGTGGGTCTTCAGGCAAGGCTCATGTCTCAGGCTCTCCGGAAGCTGACTGCTGTGATCAGCAAGTCCAATTGTATTGTTTTATTCATTAACCAGCTTCGTGAAAAGGTAGGAGTCATGTTTGGCAGCCCGGAGACAACTACAGGCGGACGCGCACTGAAATTTTATGCCTCTGTCCGCATGGACATTCGTAAGATTGAGACCTTAAAGCAGAGCGGCGACGTGGTCGGCAACAGAGCCCGTATAAAGGTAGTGAAGAATAAAATTGCCCCTCCGTTTAAAGAGGCGGAATTTGATATCATGTTTGGTAAGGGGATTTCGAAAGAAGGCGATATTCTGGATCTGGCTGTAAAAGAGAACATCGTTGAGAAAAGCGGTGCATGGTTCGCTTACAATAATGTAAAGATTGGTCAGGGAAGAGAAAATTCCAAGATCTATCTTCAGGACAATCCCGCCGTTTGTCTGGAGATTGAAAACAAGGTTCGGGGAAAGTATAACCTAGCAGAGGAAAAAGCGGTTGCAGGGGCTCCGGAAAAGGAAAGTAAGCGCATAAAGCCGGAAGAGAGCAAGACCGGGCCGAAAGAATAGGACCACTGGATTCCCATCTGCCTGAAGCTGAAAAAGAAGGGGCCAGGCAGGGACAGAATGATTAATAGGAAAAGGGGCATATATGACAGTAACAGAGATTGTGCCCGTCGATAAACGCAGGAGTAAAGTCATTCTTGATGATGACTTTACTCTTGTTCTTTATAGAGGGGAATTAAGACGGTTTTCCATTGAGGAAGGCAGCGAGATCACCAGGGATGTTTATGAAGAGATAATCAGAGAGATTCTGTGTAAGAGAGCCAGGGAACGGGTTTTGTTTCTTCTCAAATCCTCCGATAAGACGGAGCAGGAGCTGCGAAGAAAGTTAAAAGAGGGATATTATCCACAGGAAGCCATTGATTATGCCATTGATTTTTTAAAAAATCATCGGTTTATTAACGATGAAGATTATGCCAGAAGGTATGTGGAATTTAATTCCAGAAGAAAGAGTGAAAGACAGATTCGGTTTGAGCTGCAGAGAAAAGGTCTGGATAAGGAAACAGTCGGAGATATTTTAAAGGAACAGCCGGTTGATGAGGCCGCCATAATACGGGATTATATCAGGAAAAAGCGCTTGTGTCCGAAACAAATGGACGCCAGAGAGAAGAGTAAAGTGATGGCATCCCTCGGAAGAAAAGGCTTCTCTTATGAAGCGGTAAGCCGTGTTTTAGGTGAAATTTTTGTCGATGACTGACAATAGTGAAAATGTGTATAAGTATACCGGAAACGGGAGTGAAATACTTGACATAATGTATAAAACAGTTTAAAATTGTAGTGTTGTATTGTTGTACAATGAAAATAAAATAAGGAGGTGCTCCTGTGTCAGTATCAGTATTCACGGCTGCATTGATTACGATCATTGCATCAGTAGTAGTTGCTTTTATTGCCTGGTCAGCTGCGACCGCATACCGTAAGAACACTTACGAAAGCAAGATTGGCTCTGCAGAAGAAAAATCCCGGGAAATAATAGATGAAGCATTAAAGACCGCTGAGACAAAGAAGCGTGAAGCTCTCCTTGAGGCGAAAGAAGAGTCTTTAAAGACTAAAAACGAACTGGAAAAGGAAACCAGGGAAAGAAGAGCTGAGCTTCAACGTTATGAAAGACGAGTACTAAACAAGGAAGAAAACTTGGACAAGAAGTCTGAGACGATGGAAAAACGAGAAGCAGGTCTTGCTGCTCGAGAGGAAGCCCTGAATAAAAGAAATTCAGAAGTAGAATCTCTCTATGAGAAAGGCATTCAGGAACTGGAAAAAATTTCCGGACTTACCTCCGAACAGGCAAAAGAATATCTTTTAAAATCTGTTGAAGATGATGTTAAACATGACACTGCGAAATTAATTAAGGAACTGGAAAACAGAGCAAAAGAAGAAGCTGATAAGAAAGCAAAAGAATACGTGGTTACTGCCATTCAACGATGTGCAGCAGATCATGTTGCAGAGACAACCGTCTCGGTTGTTCAGCTTCCTAATGACGAGATGAAGGGCCGTATAATTGGTAGAGAAGGCCGCAACATCCGTACATTAGAGACCTTGACGGGTGTGGAATTGATTATTGATGATACCCCGGAGGCAGTTGTTTTATCCGGATTTGATCCGGTTCGTAGAGAAGTAGCTAGAATCGCATTGGAACGCCTCATTGTGGATGGACGTATTCACCCAGCCAGAATTGAGGAGATGGTGGAGAAGGCGCAAAAAGAAGTTGAGACCAACATGCGTGAAGAGGGAGAAGCAGCCGCTCTTGAAGTAGGGATTCACGGACTGCATCCGGAACTCATCCGTTTGCTTGGCAAACTGAAATACAGAACAAGTTATGGACAGAATGCGTTAAAGCATTCTATCGAGGTCGCTCAGTTATCCGGGTTGTTAGCCGGGGAGATCGGTCTTGATATCCGTATGGCAAAACGTGCCGGTTTATTACATGATATTGGAAAAGCTGTGGATCATGAGATGGAAGGTTCTCATATTCAGCTGGGTCTGGAGTTGTGTAAGAAATACAAGGAATCCGCAATCGTATTGAACACCGTGGAATCACATCATGGTGATGTAGAACCACAGAGTCTGATTGCCTGCATCGTTCAGGCTGCAGATACCATATCTGCTGCAAGACCTGGTGCACGAAGAGAGACTCTGGAAACATATACAAACAGATTAAAACAGTTAGAAGATATCACCAACTCCTTTAAGGGAGTGGACAAGTCCTTTGCCATTCAGGCGGGACGCGAAGTTCGGATTATGGTAGTTCCCGATCAGATCAACGATGATGATATGGTGCTTCTGGCGCGTGATATCTCTAAGAAGATTGAAGATTCTTTAGAGTATCCGGGACAGATTAAGGTTAACGTGATCCGGGAGTCCAGAGTTACAGATTACGCGAAGTAAAATAATGCCCTAAAACCGTATACTTAATCTTGTGCGGCTTTAGGGCATATTTCATGTCAGGAGGATGATACGTGAAACGTCGGATAAAAGTACTGTTAAGCTGCATACTGATTTGCCAGCTGTTTCTTATGACCGTTTATGCAAAACCGGACTGGCCGTCTGACACAGGGATACAGGCAGAGGCGGGAATTGTGATTGATGCAGATTCAGGAACCGTTATCTTTGGACAGAATATACACGCCGCTTATCCGCCGGCAAGTATTACGAAGATACTGACTGCTTTAATTGTCCTCGAGAACAGTAACCTGAGCGACATGGTGACATTTTCAAAGGACTCTGTTTACAATGTGGAAGAAGGAAGCGGTAATAAACTGAATGTTACCAATGGGGATACATTGTCTGTGGAGGATTGTCTGTATTCTCTCATTCTGCATTCCTGCAATCAGGCTGCCAATGCTTTAGCAGAACATGTAGCAGGAAGCAGAGAAGAGTTTGTCCGTATGATGAATGACAAATTAGCAGAACTTGGCTGCACAGAAAGTCATTTTGACAATCCTTCCGGTTTAAATGGTGATACCCAGTATGTAACGGCATATGATATGGCACTCATTGCCCGCGCTGCTTATAATAATAAAAAACTGGTGGAGATCAGTTCTGCTATCAGCCATAAGATTCCCCCCACTGCCAACAATCCTGAGGGTCTGACCATTTATAATGAGCACAGACTGGTAAAGACGACTGATGAATCCAGTCAGTATTATTATCCGGCGGCTGTTGCAGGAAAAACCGGGTATCTGATTAAGGCAGGCAATACCCTTGTGACTTATGCCAAAAAAGATGGAAGAAGAATGATTTCCGTTATCTTAAAGGGAAGTCCAAGGCAGTATTTTGTTGATGGAAAGGATCTTCTTGAATTTGGATTCAGCCAGTTTGAAAATCTGCCGGTGTCAGGTAATGATACAGAGTATACCACAGGAGAGACGCCTGTTTCCATAGGAACGAAAAGCTATCAGCCCTCAGATCTTGAACTGGAGCCGGATACGGTAATTACTGTTCCAAAGGGTGCACTATTCTCCCAGGTTGACAAGGAACTGGTAACGGATCTGCCGGCGGACAGCCCAAGAGGTGCGGTGGCACTGATCCGATATTCTTATAATGACAGGAGAGTGGGACAGACATATCTGCTTGCAAAAGCCCAGGAGGAATCTCAGAGTGAAACGTCTGTTTCTGAAACTTCAAAAGAACATGAGGAAGAGACAAAAGCGGAGGCAGATGCCAGTTCACAAAAGGGAATTGGAGTAATTGTCACCGTTGGGATCACTGCAGGAGTGTTGCTTTTGGCAGCAGGGACCGCATTGCTTGCCATGAAAAAAAGAAAAGAGAACAGGGAAATTGCGGCTCGCAGAGAAGAACGAAGACGCCGTTTGAAGGAAGAGGGCGATACAGCCGACTTTGATCGCATTTTAAATGAACGAAGAAACAAAAAGAAAAAGAATAAATAGAAAATGAAAAAGACCAGCTGGGGAAGCTGGTCTTTTTTCGGAGAAGGTATTTCGTTTCTTATGGGGTGTAGCAAAAACTATATAATGTATTGGGGGGGGTTACATGTAATAATATACCCCATTTTTCTTTGAAAGTGTTAACAAACATTAACAAAATTAAAAAACAAAATTGTGCATTTTATCTTGATTTATTGATGCAATTGTGGAAAAAACATAGATTTATATATTAATACCCGGATCTCTTGTGCTATATAACATTCTATAAAAGTATGAATTATTTGGAAGTTGCAGGACAGATATGGTAAAATATATAAAAACAACTTGTGCAATGGTGCGTACAAGTTATAAATTGTAAGTAAGAGGATGACTGGTTCACTCTCATGGAAAAATCAGGAGGTAGAAATCAATGAGGTTTTTTGTAGACACAGCTAATATTGAAGAAATCAGAAAAGCCAATGAGATGGGAATTATCTGCGGTGTGACCACCAATCCGTCTTTGATTGCCAAAGAAGGAAGGGATTTTAATCAGGTAATAGAAGAGATTGCGTCAATCGTTAATGGTCCCATCAGCGGTGAAGTAAAAGCGACAACAGCCGATGCAGCCGGGATGATAGAAGAAGGGCGGCAGATTGCAGCCATTCACCCCAATATGGTGGTTAAGATTCCCATGACTTCAGAAGGTTTAAAGGCGGTGAAAGTCCTGACAGGGGAAGGAATTAAGACCAATGTGACTCTGGTATTTTCTGCAGCTCAGGCACTTTTGGCTGCCAGGGCTGGTGCCACCTATGTATCACCATTCCTGGGAAGACTTGATGACATCTCCATGCCTGGAATTGATCTCATAGGTGAGATTACCGAAATATTTTCAATTCATGAGATTGAGACTGAAATCATAGCCGCAAGCATACGAAATCCGATTCATGTGATTGACTGTGCAAGAGCTGGTGCAGATATTGCCACAGTACCTTATCCGGTGCTGGAACAGATGACAAGACATCCCTTAACGGATCAGGGTATTAAAAAATTTCAGGATGACTACCGAAACGTATTCGGAGAATAAAACTAATTATCGTTTAGAAAGGTTGGGAACGACAAATGGCATGTAACAAAGTAAAAATGGTGATTGACAAAGAGTTTCGTATTGCGGAGATTGATGAAAGGATCTACGGCTCATTTATTGAACATCTGGGAAGAGCCGTGTACGACGGCATTTATAGTCCGGAGCATCCTACAGCAGATGAGCATGGCTTTCGCAATGACGTAAAGGAAATGATTAAAGAACTGAATGTTCCTATTATCCGTTATCCAGGCGGGAACTTTGTTTCAAGCTTTAACTGGGAAGACAGTGTTGGCCCTGTCAGTGAGCGTCCAAGAAGGCTGGAGCTTGCATGGAAGAGCATAGAAGAGAATAAGGTTGGATTAAACGAGTTTACAAAATGGGCCAGAAGTGCAGGATCTGATGTGATGATGGCGGTAAACTTAGGGACAAGAGGGATTGCCGATGCCTGCAACATACTGGAATACTGCAATCATCCGGGCAATACCAAATACAGTGATTTAAGAATCAGCCATGGATACAAAGAACCTCATAATATCAAGACCTGGTGCCTGGGCAATGAGATGGATGGACCCTGGCAGCTGGGACATAAGACTATGGAGGAATATGGCCGGCTGGCGGAAGAGACAGCTAGAGCCATGAAGATTATTGATCCTTCCATTGAACTGGTTTCCTGCGGAAGCTCTTCTCTGACTATGCCAACATTCCCTGACTGGGAAGCGGTTACGCTCCAGCACACCTATGATTATGTGGATTATGTTTCCATGCATCAGTATTATGGCAATGGAAAAGGAGACAGTGAGGATTTCCTGGCCTGTTCCGATGACATGGATCAGTTTATCCGCACAGTAATTGCCACCTGTGATTATGTAAAGGCAAAAAAGAGAGGCAAAAAGGACATTAAGATCAGCTTCGATGAGTGGAATGTATGGTATCACTCCAATGCCGCTGATAACGATATTACAGAAAATCATCCATGGCAGGTAGCACCGCCCATGTTAGAGGATATTTATAATTTTGAGGATGCGCTTTTGGTGGGATTGATGCTGATTACCTTATTAAAGCATGCAGACCGGGTAAAGATGGCATGTCTTGCACAGCTTGTTAATGTAATTGCGCCAATTATGACGGAAGCAGGCGGCGGAGCAGTCTGGAAGCAGACCATTTTCTATCCATTTATGCATGCTTCTGCATTCGGCAGAGGAACTGCACTTCTTCCTGTCATCAGCTCACCCAAATTTGACACTGCCACTCATGCAGACGTGACAGCAGTGGAGGCAGTTTCTGTTTATAACGAGGAGAAGGATGAAGTTACGATCTTCGCTGTCAACCGTTCCATTAAAGATGATGCAGAAATGACCATTGATGTCAGAAGCTTTGAAGGATACCGCATTCTGGAGCACATTGTATTAGAAAGTGATGATCTGCTGGCAGAAAACGGACCTTTCAATGAAAAGGTGGCACCAAAACAGACCAGCCAGTCTTCTCTTGACGGAGGAATGGTGACCAGCTTGCTGCATAAAGCATCCTGGAACGTAATCCGTCTCGGTAAATAAATCAAACAGGAGGGGGTTATACATATGAAACAAAAAGCGTATCAATTCTGGTTTGCAACAGGCTCTCAGGATCTTTACGGAGAAGCCTGCTTAAGGGATGTAGCAGAACATGCAGGAATTATAACCGAGAGGCTTAACGCTTCCGGTATCCTGCCCTATGAAGTGGTTTTAAAGCCTGTGCTCATTGACAATGCCTCTATACGGTCTCTGTTCCGTCAGGCAAATGACGATGAGAACTGCGCAGGTGTCATCACCTGGATGCACACCTTTTCTCCAGCAAAGTCATGGATCTTAGGTCTGCAGGAATACAGAAAACCCCTGCTTCATTTACATACCCAGTTTAACCAGGAAATTCCGTATGATTCCATTGATATGGATTTTATGAACGAGAACCAGTCCGCCCATGGAGACCGGGAATTCGGACATATGGTGACCAGGATGGGGCTGGTAAGAAAGGTGATTGCCGGTTTCTGGGATGATGATTCGGTAAAAAGAAGAATTGCGTCCTGGATGAGGACTGCAGTGGGAATTGTGGAAAGCAGCCATATCCGTGTGGTGCGTTTTGCAGACAATATGAGAAACGTAGCAGTAACGGAAGGAGATAAGGTAGAGGCTCAGGTTAAATTCGGCTGGGAGATCGATGCTTATCCGGTGAATGAAGCTGCTGAGTATGTTCAGGATGTAAAAGCGGGAGATGTGTCTGCACTTGTGGAAGAGTATTATGACCGCTATGACATATTGCTGGATGGAAGAGATCCTGAGGAGTTTAAAAAACATGTGGCAGTTCAGGCGCAGATTGAGCTTGGATTTGAGGCATTCTTAAGAGAAAAGGATTATCAGGCGATTGTTACCCATTTCGGCGATTTAGGGTCCTTAAAACAGCTTCCTGGTCTTGCAATCCAGCGCCTGATGGAAAAGGGGTATGGCTTCGGCGGAGAAGGCGACTGGAAGACCGCAGCTATGGTGCGTTTAATGAAGCTGATGACGGAGAGCAAAAAGGATGCAAAAGGAACCTCTTTCATGGAGGATTATACATATAATCTTGTTCCTGGAAAGGAAGGGATTCTTCAGGCTCATATGCTGGAGGTCTGCCCATCCATCGCAGAGGGAAGATCAGCCATCAAAGTGAATCCATTGTCCATGGGTGACAGAGAAGATCCTGCAAGACTTGTATTCACTGCAAAAGAGGGCAGAGGAGTTGCTGCTTCCCTGATCGATTTAGGAACACGGTTCCGCCTCATTATCAATACCGTTCATTGCAAAAAGATAGACAGACCGATGCCAAAGCTTCCGGTTGCAACCGCATTCTGGACACCGGAGCCTAACCTGGTTACTGGCGCAGAGTGCTGGATCTTAGCCGGAGGAGCCCATCATACGGCATTTTCCTATGATCTGACTGCAGAACAGCTGGGTGACTGGGCGGAAGCCATGGGAATCGAAGCAGTTTATATTGATGAGAATACAAATATCCGGGATTTTAAGAATGAACTGAGATGGAATTCGGCGGTATATCGCTGATACTGATAGAAAGTTTGAGGGGGTTTCTATGGATAACGAAAAAATTATAGCAGCAATCCGGGAAGGAAATACAGCACTGGGAATCGAGCTTGGATCCACAAGAATCAAAGCAGTTCTGGTGGATGAAAATCATAATCCCATTGCTTTAGGCGGTCATGACTGGGAAAACCGCTATGAAAACGGAATCTGGACTTATGGTATAACTGATATATGGGAAGGTGTTCAGGACAGCTATCAAAAGATGGCTGAAGAGGTGAAGGAAAAATATGGGGTGACTCTTACTTCCATCGGTGCCATTGGTTTTTCTGCCATGATGCATGGATATATGGCATTTGACAAGAACGGGGATTTACTGGTGCCTTTCAGGACATGGAGGAATACCATGACGGAAGAGGCTGCCAGCCGCCTGACAGAGCTGTTTTCGTTCCATATTCCTCAAAGATGGAGTATCGCACATTTATACCAGGCAATTTTAAATGGAGAAAGTCACGTTTCTAAAATTGACTATCTGATTACCCTGGAAGGGTATGTTCACTGGAAACTTACCGGTAAGAGGGTTTTAGGTATCGGAGACTGCGCCGGAATGTTTCCCGTGGACAGTGATACAAAGGATTTTAATGAGCGTATGATTCATCAATTTGATAAACTGGTTTCTGACAGGAAACTGCCGTGGAGGCTGAGGGATATTATGCCTGGGGTGCTGACTGCTGGAGAGGAGGCAGGCACGCTTACAAAAGAGGGTGCCGCTCTTTTAGATGTAAGCGGGAATCTAAAGCCCGGTATCCCTCTGTGTCCACCGGAAGGGGATGCTGGAACTGGTATGACAGCAACCAATTCTGTGGCGAAAAGAACCGGTAATGTATCTGCAGGGACCAGTGTGTTCGCTATGGTGGTACTGGAGAAGGAGCTTTCCAGGGTTTATGAAGAGCTTGATCTTGTCACTACTCCGGCAGGAGATCCGGTTGCCATGGTACACTGCAATAACTGTACCTCTGATTTAAATTCCTGGGTTTCCCTGTTTGAGGAGTTTGCTGAGACAATGGGTATGAAGCCGGATAAGAATGAGCTTTTCACCGCACTTTATAGAAAGGCTTTAGAGGGCGATAAGGATGGAGGCGGTCTTTTGTCCTTTGGGTATTTGTCAGGAGAACACATTACTCATTTTGAAGAGGGAAGGCCATTGTTCGTCCGAACTCCAAACAGCAGGTTTAACCTGGCGAATTTCATGAGAGTTCATCTTTACACTGCATTGGGAGCTTTACATATAGGAATGGATATACTGTTTAAAGAGGGCGTGAAGCTTGATGTGCTTCTGGGGCACGGCGGTCTGTTTAAGACCAGAGAAACGGGTCAGAGGATTATGGCTGCGGCTGTGGGAGTTCCTGTCTCTGTAATGGAGACGGCTGGAGAAGGCGGAGCCTGGGGAGCAGCACTGCTTGCATCTTATCTTATCCGCAAGAAGGAAGGGGAGTCCCTGGACCAGTACCTTTCTGACCATGTATTTCAGGATATGGCGGGAGAAACCATGGAGCCGGACCCGGAAGATATAACCGGATTTGATGCATTTATGGAACGTTATAAAGACGGGCTGGCAATTGAACGCGCAGCTGTGGATTGTTTACACGCATAGAGAAAGGATTTGGTCGATAACATGCTGGAAGAACTGAAATTAAGTGTATATGAAGCAAATATGGAACTGCCGCGGAGAGGGTTGATAACCTACACCTGGGGAAATGTCAGCGGCATTGACAGGGAAAAGGGGTTGTTTGTCATTAAACCAAGCGGGGTGGATTACGATAAGCTGAAACCAGAGGATATGGTAGTCATGGATTTAGATGGCAACCAGGTGGAGGGGGAGTTAAATCCCTCCTCTGATACCGCCACTCATCTGGAATTATACCGGGCATTTGATGAAATTGGGGGGATTGTACATACCCATTCTCCAATGGCAACTTCCTGGGCCCAGGCAGGCAGAGCTCTGCCCTGCTATGGTACCACCCATGCGGATTATTTTTATGGAGAGATTCCGTGCGCAAGAAATTTAACGCAGGAAGAGATTGACGAAGGCTATGAAAAAAATACGGGAACTGTGATTATAGAGACCTTTAAAGGTCTTGATCCCATGCATGTTCCAGCGGTATTGTGCAAAAACCATGGTCCGTTCACATGGGGAACGGATGCAGCCAATGCAGTTCACAATGCAGTAGTGTTAGAAGAGATTGCCAAAATGAATTTAATGACAGAGTTGTTAAATCCGGCAGTGAAGCCGGCACCCCAGTCCATGCAGGATAAACATTTTATGAGGAAACACGGACCAGATGCCTATTATGGGCAAAAAAAATAGCAAGGAGTTTTTACAGTGTCGGACAGCGGAAAAACAAAGTATTTCGTATTAATGGAGGAACTGAAAAAAGAGATAATTTCCGGAGAGAAGAAGCCGGGTGACCGGCTTCCTTCGGAGAATCAGCTTTCGCAGGCCTTTCATATCAGCCGTCATACGGTGAGAAAAGCCCTGTCCATACTGGAACAGGAAGGCTACATTGAAGCGGAACATGGCAGAGGTACTTTTGTGTCAAGAAAAGCGGGAAGAAAAAAAGGGTCGGGCAATATAGCGGTGATTACTACCTATTTGTCCGACTATATTTTCCCGCGGCTGATACAGGGAATCGACCGTGTGCTGACAGAAAACGGTTACAGCATTATACTGAAAAACACGGGGAACAGCAGGTTAAAAGAGAGCCGGTGCCTGGAAGAGATACTGGAAAAAGATGTAGACGGGCTTATTATTGAACCGAGCAAGAGTGAGATTCTCTGCGGTCACAGGGGACTTTATGACAAGCTGGACTTTTATAAAATACCTTATGTTTTCATACAGGGGTATTATACCCAGATGAAGAGCAAGCCTCATATCAGGCTTGATGACTGCATGGGCGGATATTTGGTAACGAAGTACCTGATTGATCTGGGACATAAGCATATTCTGGGGATTTTTAAAGCAGATGACAGTCAGGGGAGAGACAGGCACAAGGGCTTTGTAAAAGCGCTTCAGGAAGGTGGGTTTTCTTATGATCCGGATCTGGTGATCTGGTATCACACAGAGGACCGGTCTGCCAAGCCGTCTGAAGTGCTGAGAATCATGCTGGAGGAAGGGATATTAGTGGATGGGATTGTCTGCTATAATGACCAGATCGCTTTTGAGGTTATTAAGACCATAGAAAAAGAAGGGCTGTCTGTGCCGGAAGAAATTTCGGTTACCGGTTATGACAATTCCTTTATAGCAGAGAATGGTAAGGTGAAGCTGACCACCATTGCCCACCCGCAGGAACGGCTGGGGGCAATGGCGGCAGAACTGCTTCTGGAAAAAATGAATGGAGTTCCCGACGAGGAAAGCAGGGTGGAACGGGTATTGAAACCGAAGCTGGTGATTCGGGAATCCTGCAAAGACCGGAGGAGGTAACCGGTCAATACTTTTTCAGTTTTCCCATGTAAAGCACACACCCTAAGATCAGGGATCCGGAAAGCAAAAAGAGAATCTGCATTCCGGTGATAGGAAGATTCCCCAGTTGGAAGGAAGGGAGTATGGTCAGCAGACTGGCACCTAAGAGAGTGGAGAAAAAGCCGCAAAGTCCTGCATAGGATGAATTGGCACTGACATATAAAACCCGTTTTTCTTCAGGCGCATAATGATACTGCAGGTTGAAAACGGATATTGCAATTCCGCCCCATGCTGCTCCTGATAAGGCCTGCAAAACCGGCTGAAGGGCGTAACAGGTATCAGGAGTCATAAAAAGCCAGCTGATATGGATGAATCCCAAAAGTCCCATGGAGAGCCTGCCTGCAAGAAGCCAGGAGGTGGCATCTGCCAGCTTTCCCCAAAGCCAGGCTGCAAGAATCCGTACGGTGGATGAAATCAGTCCCAGGAACGTGATATAGGTGTAATCCAGTTTCAGTCCTGTGACCATATATACACTGAAGAACGGGCCGGCAATCTGCAGCGCCAGATTCCAGAATATGTAGGTGATCATGACTTTCCTGTATTTCCGGTCAGCCATAGGGGCCAGGAGAGCATCTGTTAATTTCTGTCTGCGGGGAGTGCTTTCCGGTTCCCGTATGGACGACAGGCACCAGAAGTCCGTACATGCAATAAGAAGAACTGTAGCTCCCACTACGTAAAATCCGGTTTGTTCCATACTGCAGTTTCGAAACCAGTCCATGATTCTGCCCATAATAAGGCTTATAACAGTAGAGGCTGCAAAGGCAAAGGAATCCTTTTTCCCCAGATAATCTCCTCTGATATGCTGGGGTACCAGCTGGAGAATCCAGTTGCCGGTTCCGGTACCAATGGATGCTCCGAAAAAGTGGGCGATTCCATAAAGAACGACCACTGCTGTCAGGCGGATTAACGGCTGTACAATAAACAACGGCAGAAAGAACATCAAAGAGAGCAGCAGTCTGTGAATAAAGGAAAAACTGACAATCAGCCCTTTCTTTCTCCTTAAGTTTTCTAAAAGAATGGAAGAGAACATCTGCAGGCTGCAAAGAAGGATCGGAATGGATCCAATAATGCCATTTAAAGAGTCTTCAGCTCCCAGTGAACTGGCGTAACCGGAGAGAAAGGCACCTGTGGTGAGTGTAACGATTCCATTGGCGCAGCAACCTTCTGCAATAAAGAGATTTCTTCCTCTTGAAAAGTCAGCAGCTGTCATAGGTGCAGCTTCGTGGCTTGATAGTGCGTGTTTTTTTGTTATCAATTCTATAACCATATTTTCTAAACGGCAAATCTGCCGTATTCCCCTTTTCATTTACTCATAGATCTGCTATGCTTTTAACAGTAATAAAAATACTTTCTCTATATTGCCAGTATCATTGAAAGGTTACAAGAGGAAAAAGACGAGAAAAACTGGATGATTCCGACTTGAATACGACAAGGGGGCGGCACATGGAACATTACTTACATCTAAAGGCAGTTCTTCCAGTGAGGGCATTGAATGCAGGGTATCTGGTTACGGAGGGAAAGGGACGGCATGCAGACCGTGTCATGGATTCTTTTGAAATCATTTATGTGAATTCCGGTGTACTTGGAATTGCAGAAGAGGATGTGGAATATGAAGTGGAAGAGGGGGAAGCCCTGATTCTGTTTCCAGGCAGACATCACTGGGGGACCAGGGAGTTTTCTAAAGACTTGAATTTTTACTGGCTTCACTTTCATCTGGAGGAGAAGGCGGAAGAAACGGGAACAGACATCATGTCTCTTCCCCAGCTGATACGGATCGGAAAACCCCAGCAGTTTGAAGAATTGTTCCGCCGGTTTATTAAGAGACAGAATGTGTGCAGGGAAGACCGGACCATATTAAATCTGGTTCTTTTGGAATTGCTTTGTGAATTGAGCGATTCATTATCTCCTATGGAGATAAACGGGCAGAAGGTACTTCTTGCCAATCAGGCGGCACAGTATATCAAATACCATTTAAAGCAGCCATTATCAGCCTCCATATTGGCTGAGCAGCTGGAATGCAGTCCCGATTATTTAGGGCGTACATACCATGCCGTTTATGGAAAGACGCTGACGGAAGGAATTCACGAAGCCAGACTGAATAAGGCGTGTGGAATGCTGATTGAAACCAATTTAACCGGAAGTGAAATCGCCTACCGGTGCGGTTATGAGGATGTGGATTATTTCAGAAGAATTTTTAAAAAGTATATGGGAATGACGGCTAAGGAATATAGGCAGACGTATAGTGTAATTGAACGGTAGCTAAAAGGCGGCAGGGAGATGTTCTTACCTTGCCGCCTTTCTGTATTCAGCAGGAGAGACTCCGGCTGTTTTTTTAAATATACGGCTGAAATAGAGCGGATTCTCATATCCAATGATTCCTCCTATTTCACCGACGCTGTAATCAGTGCTTTCTAATAGTTCCTTGGCTTTTTTAATCCGTATTTCGGTCAGGTATCTTCCAGGAGGCATTCCCGCATATTCCCGGAAGCTTCGGATAAACCAGCAGGTACTCATATGGAGCTGCCTGGCATATGTCTCGATTTCGATATTATTTGCCAGATTCTCATGAAAATACCGGACTGTTTTTTCCATTTGTTTCTGGAGCTCTGTTTTTTTTACTCCGCCTTCCTCTCTGATCCGTCTCAGAAGGAGAAACAGCTGCTTTAAATAAAGGGCTGAGAGCTCCTCGAAGGAGGGGCGGGTAAGCTGCACTTCCCGGATTATGGACAGAAACAGTTCCTGGTATCTGGAGGAAATTCCGGTATACAGTAACCGGTTATTAAGAAAGCCGGCTTCTTTGGTGAGGGGCTGTGCTTCACTGCCGGTGAAATGGACCCAGTAAACTTCCGGTTTATTATTGATATAATAGGAATATTGCTGGGGGGTATGGGGGGGAAATAAAACCATGCTGCCCTCTGAAATTTCAGTAACGGTACCGTCTATGGTGAAAAAAGCTTTTCCTGCCGAAATATAAAGCAGCTGATAGTCTGAACGGCCAAGAGGACGAAAGGTTGACATAACAGGTAGAGAGACCAAGCGGTAAACGCCGCAGCTGTTGACTCTTAAGGGGATTATATTATTTTCCAGTTCATCTTCTGTTAAATTCATATAACCGGTGTTTGTATACATGGAAGGATTCTCCTTTCAGCTATAGAAACTATCTGTAACTTCCTGAAATAAATTATTTTCCCATATCTTTAGAATTGGTAGCTGATATTACTTCACCAGTATCAGAATTTATAAATTTCACAGTAATATTGTCAACAGCTGTTCCATTAAATACATGATACATTCCTCCATACATATAGAAAGCTAATACAGAAAAAGATTCTGCCATTGCTAATTCAGAAGATTTTGTGGTTATTTCGAATTCAGTAAAGTCTTCATTGGCTGTAACGTCAGTATAATTAGGGTAATCTTCAGAACCAACCATTTCTGCCATGGTTGAGTTGATTGTATTTTTTAATTCCTCCATCATTTCTTTGTGCTGCTGTTTGGTCAATACATATGTAGCACTTCCATCGTCGTTTAATGTAATGGATTTATACCCTTTTTCTTCACACATTTTATTTAGTTCTTGCTGCGTTTGCTCACCGACGAAATTAGCGGGTATGGTCAGCTCAACATTAAACAGGCCTTTTTCTACATCTACCTTTCCTACATCTTCCAGATCATTATTAGTTTCAACACTTACATTATTATTTGAATCAGCAATACTGGTTGTTTCAGATGTGGCAGATACTGTATTAGTATGTTTGCTGCAACCTGTGGATAAAAATAATGATGAGATAAGGAGTGCGGTAGTCAGTAGTTTTAATTTTTTCATAGTCATTAAGTCCCCTTTATAATGGTAATATTTTATTAATAGCCTTAGAGTGTCATTTATTATTATAGCTGATAAGTGATATTTTACAAGAAATAAAAAATAATTGAAGTTACCTCCTCATTTTTAATACCCAAAACGACAGTTATCCACAATAATGTGGAAACATTTGTGGATTAATTGTTAGTATCTGAAAATACGACATAAAACCACAAATTATTCCAGTATAAGTATCTCTAAATGTTGATGCTAGTCAGGCGCGGCTTAGATTTGCTTGAAAAAACGGAGGAATTGGTTTTGACTACATTTAAGTGGTAAAAGCTGGTGATACTAAAAGTCTTGAAAACCTCGGTTTTAAGCCATAAACCACCATTTTACAGGGAAAAATAAAATCAGCGGTATCATTTTGTGCATGTTTTGTCTAATCAAGGATATGGATTTTTCGCCCTGTTCTTCTATAATGAAAGATAAGAAAAAAAGGAGGAGTCGACTATGATCGTACCCAGACATTATGAAAATCTGCATCTGCTTCATGAAAATACAATGCCGTACAGAGCTTACTATATCCCTGCTTCTACAGCACAGTTTGATTTGACGGATAAAAGAGAAAAATCCGACCGGTTCTGCCTGTTAAACGGAAACTGGAAGTTTCAATATTATGACAGCATCTATGATGTAAAAGAAGAATTTTATCTGGAAGGTTATGATACATCCAGATTTGATGAGATTCTGGTGCCCAGCTGTTTTCAAAATTATGGCTATGATAAGCACCAGTATACCAACACCAGATACCCTTTCCCCATGGACCCGCCATATGTTCCTGCAGAGAATCCATGCGGCGCGTATGTCCATCATTTTGTCTATAAGAGAGAGGATGATGCTCCCAAAGCTTACTTAAACTTTGAAGGAGTGGATTCCTGCTTTTATGTATGGTTAAACGGCAGCTATGTGGGATACAGCCAGGTTTCACACGGAACCAGTGAATTTGATGTAACAGGTGTGATCCGAGACGGGGACAATACACTTTCCGTTCTGGTTTTAAAATGGTGTGACGGGAGCTATCTGGAAGATCAGGACAAATTCCGCATGACAGGAATCTTTCGGGACGTATATCTGTTAAAGAGACCGGAAGAAGGTATTTTTGATTACTTCCTCATCACATCTGTCAGGAATGGACAGGCTCATGTTGCGGCTGCGATTACCTTTATTGGAAAAGAGATTCCGGTGAAAGTAACCGTAACAGACAGAAACGGGAAGACGGTTGCCAGAAAAGAGGGAGTTGCTGCAGAAGGAAAGATAGAATTTAGTATTGAAAATCCTGTGCTCTGGAATGCAGAAAACCCATATCTTTATACGGTAGTATTTGAGACAGGCCAGGAAGTAATCGTTGACCGTCTGGGTATCAGGGAAATCACCGTTCGGGATGGCGTAGTGTATTTAAATGGTGAGAAAATTAAGTTCCATGGTGTTAACCGCCACGACAGCGATCCTGTTACCGGATTTACAATCAGCCTGGATCAGATGAAGCGTGATTTGCGTCTGATGAAGCAGCATAATGTTAATGCTATCCGTACCAGCCATTATCCCAATGCACCACAGTTCTATCAGCTTTGTGATGAGTATGGATTTTATGTCATTGATGAGGCAGATAATGAAAGTCATGGAACGGGGTACATCTATATGAAGACCCGTACCACAGAGGTATGGCGTGACCGCTGGAACCGTGCCATTGCAGACAATCCGGAATTTACGGAAGCGACCGTTGACAGGACAAAGCTTTTGGTTGAGCGGGACAAGAATCGTCCATGCGTTGTAATCTGGTCTATGGGAAATGAATGCGCTTATGGGTGCACCTTTGAAGCAGCACTTTCCTGGACAAAGTCATACGATCCCACAAGGCTTACTCACTATGAGGGTGCCAGATACATCGCTGTGGACAAAACTTATGATTTTTCGAATATTGATTTATTCAGCCGTATGTATCCCAGCCTGGATGAAATCATCGAATACACGAAGCGGGAGACAGCAAAGCCTTTCATTCTATGCGAATACAGTCATGCCATGGGAAATGGACCTGGGGATTTAGAGGGCTACTTCCAGGTGTTTGAACAGCACGACAGGGTTTGCGGCGGCTTTGTATGGGAATGGTGTGACCACGCAATTTATCAGGGCAGGACGATTGACGGAAAGCCTATGTATCTTTATGGAGGAGATCATGGGGAGTATCCTCATGACGGCAATTTCTGTATGGATGGTCTTGTATATCCGGACAGAAGACCGCATACGGGTCTGATGGAGTTTAAGAATGTAAATCGCCCGGTACGGGTCGTTTCCTTTGATCAGGATAAAAAAGAGCTGACGCTTCATAATTATCTTCACTTCACCAATTTTAAAGAATATGGATTTATTACCTATGAAGTGACCTGTGATGGAGAATTAAAGGCGAATGGAGTTGTGAAAGATGCAGATATGCCAGAGCTTATGCCCGGGCAGGAGTGCAGACTGCCGCTGAAGTTTGATGTCCCGGCAGCAGGTAAATGTTACTTAAAGGTTAGTTATTATCTGAAGGAAAGCAGCTTTCTTGTGGAAGCAGGAAGCCTTCTTGGTTTTGATGAAATTCTTCTGAAAAATGAAGATATGAGAAACCGGACGGCAGCAGCACTCTTAGAGAAAAAAGAAAAAGACGGAGCTTTTGAAGTATGCGAAGATGACCGTTATATTTATATTAATGGAAAAAGCTTTTTCTATACCTATAGTAAACTGACAGGAACGTTTCAAAAAATGAATTTTGAAAACCATTCCATATTGGAACGCCCCATGGAAATTAATATCTGGAGAGCACCTACAGATAATGACAGTGATATTAAAAGTAAATGGATGGAGGCTCACTATCACCGTGCTTCTTCCAGAGGGTATGAAACTAAATGGGAGGAAAAAGAAGGCTGTCTTCAACTATCCACTGTGATGTCTATGGCAGCAGCCCCCATTCAGCGGATCTTAATGATTGATGCACTATGGACCATTGGAGCGGAAGGCACTATAAGCGGAAGGCTGGATGTTAAGAGAGATACTGAGTTTCCGGAACTTCCCCGGTTTGGCCTCAGGCTGTTCCTTTCAAAACAGATGAATCAGGTGACCTATTTCGGACTTGGTCCTGTTGAAAACTATATTGATAAGAAAAATGCCAGCTATCATGGTCTGTTTTCTTCCAGTGTAAAAGAGATGCATGAGGACTATTTAAGGCCCCAGGAAAACGGAAGCCGCAGTGATTGTGACTTTGTAACCATAGCAGGAGATAATCTTTCGGTCACTGTTGCAGCAGATAAGGCGTTTTCCTTCCATGCATCAGAATATACACAGGAGGAGCTGACGGAGATAGCCCATAATTATGAACTGACTCCCTCAGGTTTAACAGAATTCTGTGTAGACTACCGACAGAACGGAATCGGATCGGAAAGCTGCGGACCGGAACTTCGGAAAGAATATATGTTTGACGAAGAAGAATTTACATTTGAGTTCACTCTGGTACCAGAAAGTAACTAAATAGCTCTATGAATAAAGTGTAAAAAAAGGGGAGATGCATATGCACCTCCTCTTTTGGATGAACGTATCAGTTTGTTCCAGCCAGAAATCATTGATATCAAAAACCCCGTTGATCATACCGCCTGATAAATCAAACAGGATTCCCTGCACAGGAACTGTAATAACAAACTTATTTTAACCAATTCATTTACCAATCAGCTGCCGGATATAGGTAAGCAGACCCAGCCTGCGGAGTGCTTCTAATAGAAATGCCGCAAACACGGTTCCGCATACGGTACTCATCAGAAAAGGGACCACAAAGAAGAACACAGCAACATCCTTACCAAGTATCATCATTGCAACCGGGTAGCTTAATAGTGCGCCGATCAGTCCTGTTCCTGTAATTTCTCCCACATAAGCTAAGAGAAGCTTCCCGGTCTTTTGAAACAGAAGCGCACTTAAGTATGCCCCTACTATACTTCCGGGGAAAGCAAGAAGCGTTCCGGTACCGGATAAGTTTCTGATGAGAGAAGAGACAAAAGCCATGGCAACACCGTAAGCGGGACCTAAAAATACTCCTGCCAGGACATTTACCAGGTGCTGAATCGGAAAGCATTTCGAAGCTCCAATGGGAATGGAAAAGCCGGAGAGTGAAACGGTGAGTGCCACCAGCATTCCACTAACAGTCAGTTTTTTTATGTAAACTATAGAAGGGGTGTGGGTGACAGCTGTCTTATTTAAATTAGTCTTTGAATTCATGATTTTTTCTCCTCCTGATTCAATATCATTCATCATAGATGCTGACAATTTCCCCGTCTAAAATCCGGTTCATATTTTTCATTGCGCAGAAATTACCGCACATGGAACAGGTATCTTCCTTTTCTGGTTTTGAAGATTCACGGTACCTTCTGGCTTTTTCCGGATCAATGGAAAGAGCAAACATTGCTTCCCAGTCCAGCCGTTTTCTTGCGTCACTCATCTGGTAATCCCATTCCTTTGCACCTTTAATGCCTTTTGCAAGATCAGCGGCATGAGCAGCAATCCGGGCGGAGATAATGCCTTCCTTCACATCATCGGCATCGGGAAGCCTTAAATGTTCCGCAGGGGTCACGTAGCAGAGGAAGGAAGCTCCGGCAGCGGCAGCAATAGCACCGCCGATGGCAGCTGTAATATGATCATAACCAGGTGCAATATCCGTAACCAGGGGCCCCAGTACGTAAAACGGAGCACCTTTACAGATTGTCTCCTGGATTTTCATATTGGCAGCGATCTGGTCAAGGGGCATATGTCCTGGTCCTTCAATAATCACCTGTACATCCTTTTCCCAGGCCCTGCGGGTCAGTTCCCCAAGGGTAACCAGTTCTTCAATCTGGGAAATATCTGAGGCATCAGCAATACAGCCCGGACGGCAGGCATCTCCAAGGCTTAACGTCACATCGTGCTCCCGGCAGATCTCCAGAATACGGTCAAAATGCTCATAGAAGGGATTTTCATTTCCCGTCATCTCCATCCATGCAAAGATGATGGAACCGCCTCTGGATACGATGTTGGTCAGGCGTTTTGCTTCTTTAAATCGGTGAGCAGTCTGCTTGTTGATTCCTACGTGAATGGTCATGAAGTCCACTCCGTCAAGAGCATGCATTTCCACAATCTGAATCCATTCCTCAGAAGTGATTTCCTTAAGGGGTTTATGATAATAAACAACGGCATCGTAAATGGGAACCGTGCCTATCATGGCAGGGCATTCGCCTGTCAGCCTTTTTCTGAACTTTCTTGTGTCACCAAAGGAACTTAAATCCATAATGGATTCAGCGCCCAGTGAAACGGCATCCTCTACTTTTTTTAGTTCCAGATCCATATCATTTAAATCTCTGGAAGTTCCAAGATTTACATTGATTTTTGTTTTCAGCATGGAACCAATGGCATTTGGCTCTAAACAGGTATGGTGTTTGTTGGCAGGAATAACTGCTTTGCCTTCAGAAACCAGCCTGATAAGCTCTTCCGGTTTGATTCCTTCTTTTTCTGCTGTAATTTCCATTTCCCGCGTCAGAATGCCCTTTCTTGCAGCATCCATCTGTGTGGTGTAATTCATATGTAGTCCTCCTTCATTATTTGAAGGGATTTACGGCTCAGGACAAAAAAAGAGCCCATACCAACAGGTACAGGCTCAGATAGATACATCCGTCTTGTATAAATCCCTACGTTGGCATTACCCAAATCAGGTTATAAAGGTCGAAGTTTGATAACTTCCTCTCAGCCCGCATACGAGCTCCCTCTTGTGGCACTAGTGTAGCACCGGTACAAATGGATGTCAAGTGAAAATTCACTCAGTGATAGCAGATTTCATTTGTCTTATGTAGCTGCAGATTGGCTCTACACAGTCTTTTCCATGCATGGCGGCCAGCTTCACAATGGCGCTTCCAACGATTATACCATCTGCATATTTACTTAATTCCTTCGCCTGTTCCGGTGTGGAAATACCAAAGCCGATAGCACAGGGAATATCTTTTGAATCCTTAACAAGAGAAACCATATCTTTGATATCAGAGGTAATTTCCTTTCTCACACCTGTTACGCCCATGGAAGAGACGCAGTAAACAAATCCCTCTGCTTTAGAAGCAATGGCTGTAATCCGTTCCTTTGAAGTGGGAGCGATCAGGGAGATTAAATCAATCCCGTACTTTTGACAGATGGGATATAGTTCATCCTTTTCCTCAAATGGCATATCTGGAACGATAAGAGCATCAATCCCGCATTCTGCCGCATTTTTAATGAAACGCTCGCTTCCGTATACAAATATTGGATTAATATAAGTCATAAAAGCCAAAGGGATATTTGTTTTTTGCCGGATTCGTGTGACAGTTTCAAAGATTTTGTCTGTGGTAGTGCCGGCTGCAAGGGCACGCTGGTCTGCTTCCTGGATCACGATTCCCTCTGCAACCGGATCAGAAAAAGGAATTCCCAGCTCTATGATATCAGCACCTGCCTCAGCCATGGCAGGAACCAGCTGCTCCGTAATCGAAAGGTCAGGGTCACCAGCTGTAATGAATGGGATAAATGCTTTTCCTTTTTTAAATGCTTCACTGATTCTACTCATAGATTTCTACCCCCTTGTAACGTGCAATTGCGGCTACATCCTTGTCTCCGCGTCCGGATAAGTTGATGACGATAACCTGGTCTTTTCCCATGGAAGGTGCAATCTTTCTGGCGTAAGCTATCGCATGGGCGCTTTCAATGGCAGGAATGATTCCTTCTTTTCTGGACAAATATTCAAATGCATCCACTGCTTCATCGTCTGTGACAGGAACATAATCTGCCCTTTTGGTATCAAACAGTGCTGCGTGCTCCGGTCCGATTCCAGGATAGTCAAGCCCAGCTGAAATGGAGTAAACGGGAGCAATCTGTCCGTATTCATCCTGGCAGAAGTAGGATTTCATACCATGGAAGATTCCTACGGTTCCGGTGGAAATGGTTGCGGCATTTTTATCAGTATCTATTCCGTGACCTGCTGCCTCACAGCCTACCAGCTTAACAGAGCTGTCACCAATAAAATCATAAAACAGTCCCATGGCATTGCTGCCTCCGCCCACGCAGGCGATCAGCATGTCAGGAAGCTTTCCTTCTGCTTTTAAGATCTGCTCCCTGACTTCCTTTCCGATGATGCTCTGGAAATCCCGCACAATGGTGGGAAATGGGTGAGGTCCCATAACAGAACCTAGGACGTAGTGGGTGTCCTCCACCCGGTTGGTCCATTCCCGAAGCGTCTCATTTACCGCATCTTTTAAGGTCTGTGTTCCGCTGGTAACTGGATGAACCCTTGCTCCCAGAAGCTCCATACGGAATACATTGAGTGCCTGGCGGTCCGTATCTTCTTTTCCCATGTAAATTTCACATTCCATTCCCATTAAGGCTGCAGCAGTTGCAGTAGCTACTCCGTGCTGACCGGCACCGGTTTCTGCGATGACACGGGTTTTTCCCATTTTCTTTGCCAGGAGAACCTGGCCAAGTGCATTGTTGATTTTATGAGATCCGGTGTGGTTTAAATCTTCCCGTTTTAAATAAATCTTTGCACCGCCCAGATCCTCTGTCATTTTCTCTGCATAGTAAAGCAGAGATGGTCTTCCGGTATAGGTTTCATGCAGTGCCTTTAATTCAGCCAGAAATTCTTCATCCTGCATGCAGGCATTGTAAGCCTTCTCCAGTTCCGTCACTGCATTCATCAGCGTTTCGGGGATAAATTGTCCGCCGTGCTGTCCAAATCTTCCTTTTGACATAATTTTCCACTCCTTACTGTTTGTATGATTTTTTTTATTTTTTCCGGGTCTTTTCTGCCGTTTGTTTCAGCCAGACTGCTGACATCCAGGCAGAATGCTTTCGTTTTAAGCGCTTCCTCTATATTTTCCATGCCGATTCCACCAGCAAGAAACCAGGGTTTATTAATCATCGGAATCATGGACCAGTCAAAAGATGTTCCGCTGCCGCCTTTCATTCCTTTGACATAAGAGTCCAGAAGAAGATAGTCTGCAGAAAGCTTTTCCGCTTCTGATATTTCCGCCGAGGACTTGACGCGGATTGCTTTTATAATGGGGACCGGTTGGTCTAATCTGTTTTTCAGTTCCCATATATCCGCCTCACTTTCCTCACCGTGAAGCTGAATCATCTGGATTACGTTACTTTTCACAAGGGAAATGATTTCGTCTGCAGGGCTGTTTACGAAGACTCCCACGGCGGGTATTGCAGGGAGAAGCTCATTTCTTAAAAGTTCCGCCTGTCTGAAATTAAGCTGCCGCTTTCCCGGAGCAAAAACAAACCCTGCGTAATCCGGCTTATAGCAGTTGACAGCCAGCACATCTTCTTTTCTGGTGAGGCCGCAGATCTTGATTTTCTTTTCAAAATTTATCATTGGCAGCCTTCCTCATTTCCAAAAGAATCTTTTTCTTGTCAGGAGAGCGCATCAGGCTTTCTCCGATCAGGACTCCGTTTACACCGGCCTGATACAGCCGCTTTACATCATCCGGGGTCTGTATTCCGCTTTCTGCAATGAACGCAGTCCCTGCAGGCACCAGGCTTCTTAAACGGATAGAATTTTCAAAGTCAACCTCGAATGTCTTTAAGTTCCGGTTATTGACTCCGATCAGTCGCGCTCCTGCAGAAAGTGCGCTGTGGATTTCTTTCTCATCGTGCGCTTCAACAAGAGCACTGAGCCCAAGGCTGTCACAGAGTTTGATGTATTCTTTCAGTTTTTCAGTATCCAAAAGAGCACAGATAAGAAGAACTGCCGAAGCACAAAGTACCTTTGCTTCCAGGATCTGATAAGGATCTACGGTAAAATCCTTTCTTAACAGAGGGAGGGAAACAGACCGGCTGATTTCGGTTAAATATTCCCCTTTTCCCAGGAAATATTCCGGCTCTGTCAGTACGGAAACAGCGTCTGCACCGGCTGCTTCATACTCCATGGCGATTTCCCTGTATGGAAAATCCGGTGCGATCATTCCCTTTGAAGGAGAGGCACGCTTCACCTCGCAGATAAAGGAGATTCCCGGAGAGGAGACTGCCCGTTCAAAAGAGAAATCAGATTCCCTTTGTCCCGCATCAAAAGCAGTGTATGCCATCTCCTCCATCTTATCGATTGGAATCACGTTTTTCGCCTCCTCCGCCCGTTTTTTAGAGGCTGCGGCCAGAGTGTCAAGGATCATAAAGCCACCTCATTCACTGCACTTACAAATTCTTCCAGTTTTGCAGCTGCCTTTCCGGAATCAATTAAGTCAGAAGCAGTCTGAATGCAGTCAGATATAGTGCAGTTGTCAGTGCCAAGATAAAGACTGAGGGCGGAATTTAAAACCACAATATCCCGTTTTGGACCGCGAAGTGTTCCGTCTAAAATCTCCTTTGTAATTTTGGCGTTATCTGCAGGAGTTCCGCCCAGTAAGTCGGAAAGGCTGCTGCGGCTTAAGGAAAACTGTTCCGGAGTAATTTCATATGGAATCAGTTCCCCGAAACGGATTTCACAGACATGGGTAGGGCCCGTTACGGTTGCTTCGTCCAGTCCGTCTGATCCGCAGACAACAAGCCCCCGCTTCACTCCTAAGTTGCTTAAAACCTGGGCGAGGGGTTCCACCAGCTTTTTATCGTAGACACCTAACAGCTGCATGGTGGCACCTGCCGGGTTTGATAAAGGGCCAAGTATGTTAAATATGGTTCTTACTCCCAGCTCTTTTCTGACAGGACCTGCGTACTTCATGGAAGAATGATGGACCTGTGCAAAGAGAAAGCACATTCCGGTTTCTTTTAAAACCTTGCCAGACTGCTCTGCGGTAAGGTTTAAGTTAACTCCCAGCTGCTCCAGAACGTCTGCAGCGCCGCTTTTGCTGGAAACGCTTCTGTTCCCGTGCTTTGCAACCGGGACGCCTCCTGCAGCCACTACAAAGGCGCTGGTAGTGGAGATATTAAAGGTTCCAGCCTCATCTCCTCCAGTACCTACGATATCAATGACGGGAAAATCCGGCTCCAGCTTCATCGCCTTTTCTCTCATAACTGTGGCGCATGCGGTGATTTCATCAATGGTCTCCCCCTTCATGCGCAATGCTGTTAAAAATGCTGCCATCTGGGCCGGAGTGGTTTCCCCGCTCATAATTTCATTCATAACCTCTCTGGCAGCCTGAAAGCTTAGGTCCTGACCTTCAATTACATCATGGATTGCTTTTTGAATCATTGGGTTTGCCTCCTTTATATAATGGTCATAAAATTTTTTAATATTTTCATTCCATCTGGTGTAAGTATGGATTCCGGGTGAAACTGCAGTCCGTAGACCGCGTACTCTTTATGTTTCACTGCCATGATCTCGCCGATTGAGTCGGTACCGATCACTGACAGGCAGTCAGGAAGGGAGTCCTTTTCGGCTATCAGGGAATGGTATCTGGCAGCAGGTATTTTATCTGGAAGTCCCTTAAAAATGGGATCTGTAGTATCAATGTCAATCAGGCTCTGTTTTCCGTGCATCAGTTTTTTTGCGTGGGTGATAGCTGCCCCGTAAACCTCACAGATACCCTGGTGCCCCAGACAGACACCAAGAATTGGAACGGTTCCGGCAAGCTCCTTTACCACAGCCTCGCATACACCGGCATCCTTTGGATATCCCGGACCTGGAGAGAGTACGATGTGGGCTGGATATAATAGACGGATTTCCTCCACAGTCAGTTCATCATTTCTTATGACTTTAATATCCGGTTCAAGGGAACCAAACAGCTGAACCAGATTATAGGAAAAGCTGTCATAATTATCAATCAGCAGTATCATCAGTCATTCACCTCCCCGGCCGTTTCAATTGCATGGATGACAGCCTTTGCTTTGTTTCCCGATTCTTCATATTCCAGCTCAGGAACACTGTCAGCCACAATCCCTCCGCCTGCCTGAACGGTTACCGTTCCATTTTTCTTTACAGCCATTCGTATGGCAATGCAGGTATCCATGTTTCCGGTGAAATCAATGTAACCCAGCGCACCTCCGTAGATACCTCGTGGTTCCCGTTCCAGTTCCTCGATAATCTCACAGGCGCGGATCTTCGGTGCACCGGAGAGAGTGCCTGCAGGAAGTACCGCTTCGATTGCGGAGAGTCCGTCACAGTCTGGTCTTATGTCTGCCTCAACCTGGGAACAGATGTGCATAATCCTGGAAAACCGGTGGATCATCTTATATCCGGTGACCTCCACGGTGGAAAACTTTGCTGTTTTCCCTAAGTCATTCCGTCCTAAATCCACAAGCATGTTGTGCTCGGACAGCTCCTTTTCATCGGCAAGAAGCTCTTCTTCCAGCTGTCTGTCTTCCTCCTCACTGCATCCCCGGGGTCTGGAACCGGCTACAGGGAAGGTAGTCAGTCGGCCATCCTTGAGACGGACTAAAGTCTCAGGAGAAGTGCTGATAATCTCTGTCTCATCCATGTGGAGATAGACCATGTAGGGGGAAGGGTTGGTGGTCCGCAGCACCCGGTAAGCATTTAAGAGGCTGTCGTGATATTCACTTTTAAACTGTCTGGATAAGACAGCCTGAAAAATGTCTCCGTCCACAATGTATTCCTTTGCTTTTTCCACCATTTGGCAGTATTCCTCTTTGGAAACATTGCATAGAAAATCTGGTCTGCTCTGTACGGCTGATTGTTTCAGGGGAGTATTTTCCCCGATCATCCGTGCGATATTTTCCAGTCTTGCACAGGCGGCTCCATAATTTTCCATAATCCGGTCGGTCTTCATATTTACCACGATGCTTATTTTCTGCTTCAGATGATCATAAGCAATCACTGTGTCAAACAGCATCAGATCAAAGTCGCTGCAGTCTCCCTTTTTTATGGACAGTACAGGTTCTGCATAACCAATCATGCTGTAAGCGAAATAGCCGACAAAGCCTCCCGTAAAGGGCGGAAGTCCGGGAATCTTCGGGGAACGGTATTCCTTTAACAGTTCCCGGAGAACCTCAAAGGGAGTATCCGATCTGAAAACCTCATCCTGCCCGGTTCCTGTGATGCTGTCATAACGGCGTATGGTGACCACATGGTCCTGGCAGCTGACTTTCAGGACAGGGTCATAGCCAAGAAAAGAGTAGCGTCCCCAGGTTTCGCCGCCCTCGATGCTTTCTAACAGAAAGTGTTTTCTGCTTAATGCCCCGATTTTTCTCAGCAGAGTGATTGGGGTTACAATGTCTGCGAAAATTTCCCTGCAGACTGGTATGACAGGGTAGGAAGCGCCAAGCGCTTCAATCTCCCTGCAATCCGGTGTGATAGTCATAATACTGGCTCCTTTCCTGAATAAAAATTTTTGTAATAAAAAAAGCTCCCGTCCCTCTTCCATAGTTCTATGGATAAGAGGGACGGAAGCTTGTAGTGACTCGTTCCGCGGTACCACCCTGATTGGAGAAGATAGACTTCTCCCGCTTATAACACACCAACATGTGCCTCCCCTTGATAACGGATAGGAAACCCGTCGGCATCTACTACCGGAGACGAACACCGGTTTCAAGCCGCCCTCGCAGGTCCATTCAGACCAGACATCAACGCTTCCTTTCACCAACCGGAAGCTCTCTGTGCATGATGAAGAGATCTTACTTACTCCTGCTCAACAGTTTATTACTTTGCTTTGCTACAGTATATGAGATCAAAAAGAAAATGTCAATACGTAATTTAAAATTTAATTTCCACGTCATTGACATTTGATAAAATGGTGTTAGAATGGTGCTAATCGATAGCAGTAAAAAAGCAGGAGGATATCAGATGGCGAAAATAGGAATCATTGGAATCGGAAATATGGGATATGCAATTGCAAAAGGTTTGCTGAAACAATATGAGAAAGAGGACATAGTCTTTACTGATGTAAATAAAGACCGCTGCAGGGAAGTATCAGAAGAACTGGGGATTGACTGGGTGGAATCCAACTGCGAATGTGCAGGTCTTGCAAAATATATCGTTCTGGCGGTAAAGCCCCAGTATATGGATCCGGTTTTGGCGCAGCTTCGGGATCTGGTAACAGAGAAGAATGTTATGATATCCATTGCGCCCGGAATCACCACCGACCAGTTACAGGAAAAGCTGGGAGAGGGGAAAAGAGTGGTTCGTGCCATGCCCAATACCCCTGCGCTGCTGGGCGAAGGCATGACCGGAGTCTGCTATGAAGAAAAAGCTTTCACAGAGGAAGAGAAAACTGCCATTGCCGGAATTTTCAGTTCCCTGGGCAAGATGAGGATAGTGGAAGAGCGTCTGATGAATGCAGTGGTCTGTGTCAGCGGCAGCTCTCCTGCTTATGTCTATATGTTTATTGAGGCTCTGGCTGACAGCGCCGTAAAATATGGTCTTCCGCGGGAGGCAGCCTATGAGATGGCAGCACAGGCAGTGGCAGGAAGTGCCAGAATGGTGCTGGAAACAGGAGAGCATCCCGGAGCACTGAAGGATAAGGTCTGCTCTCCGGGAGGAACCACGATTGTCGGAGTTTCTGCTTTAGAGGAATACGGGTTCCGCAATGCGGTCATTAAGGCCTCTGATGCCTGTTATAAGAAATGTGAGAAACTGTAGGACAAAGGCCGAAAGGAGATGCGATATGGATCAGATACCGGTAAAACGATTGGATAGAATCTTAAAATATGAGGGGAGCATTTTAAAGATTTACGAAGACACAGTGGATGCAAACGGGCATCTGGCGCACTGGGATTTCATTCATCATAAAGGGGCAGCAGCTGTTGTTCCGGTTACAAAAGATGGAAACCTCCTTATGGTCAGGCAGTACCGCAATGCATTGGACAGGTATACTCTGGAGGTCCCGGCGGGAGCGCTTGATTCTCCTGAGGAACCAAAGCTTGACTGTGCACACAGGGAGTTAGAAGAGGAGACCGGCTATAAAACAGAAAAACAGAAGATGGAATTTCTGATCAGGGTTAATACCACGGTTGCATTCTGTGATGAAGTGATTGATATTTTTGTGGCACGGGATTTAGAGCCTTCCAGACAGAACTTAGATGAGGATGAGTATATCGAAGTGGAGGAATGGGCAGTAAAGGATTTAGAGGAAAAGATCTATCAGGGTGAGATTACCGATGGAAAGACCATTGCAGCGATTTTGGCATATGCCAGAAAGTACTGTGTAAATTAAGGGAATAAACAGACCCTCTGCAGGCATAAATTATGACAAGACCTGTAGGGGGATTTTTATGGCTGGTTATATGCTGCGATTAAGATCCATACTAAAGAGGAGAGCTGCAGGAAGCAGCCGTTATATTCCTGTATCAACGGGAATCAGGGCAGATGACCGTTATCTGGTCTGCTTTTTTATCGGACTGATGGCCGGAACTGTAATTGCGAATTTCTGGTACTCTTCATTTGAGAATGAAGCCGTTTACTATTTAGGGCTGTTAGACAGAAGCAGAAGTGTCAGCGGACAGGAGAGTATCGGGCTTTTTGCAGCAGTCTTAAGGCAGAGACTGATTGAGATTTTTATAGCCTGGCTCATAGGCATGACTGCGTATGCCGTTATTTTATATTGCCTTCTTACGGCAGGGCTTGGATTTTCCATGGGATTTGTCATGTCTGTCATCACCGTACAAAAGGGTCTGATGGGGCTTCCCTTTTTCTTTATGACAGTGATGCCGCAGTGGCTCTGCTATCTGCCGCTATGGGTACTTATCCTGTATTGGGGAGTGCAGAAGGGAAAACGATTTCGTTCAGCTGCTCTTATTTTCATCCTGCTTTTTTCCGTAGCGGGAAGTGCCCTGGAAACCTGGATTAATCCCATTTTCGTAAAATACGTCCTGTAAACAGGGAAATCTAAAAAAAAATAAAGTAAAATGATTTACCGAAAGTTACCATATCTTGCGAAATTTGGGAGCATGCCACCAATATCTGGTATATATTATGTTAAGTGCTTTTTTTGCTAAAAAAATGTGTTTGATTTTATCGAAAATAGTCTATATAATGTTAGGAAGAAGCCTTATTTTAGGGCATTTTTTGAAACCGGAAGGTCAGGGGATATTGAAATGGTAGCCGAAATTAATCATTTTATAATTTATTTAAGAGATATCAAAAAAACATCAAAAAACACTGAGGTGTCATACCAGAGAGATTTAATTCAGATGGCTTCTTTTTTAGGGCAGCAGGGAATTAAGGAAGTGGACAAGGTGACGAAGACCAGTCTGAATTCCTATATTCTGTTTCTGGAAAAAGAAGGCAGGGCTACCACTACCATTTCACGCTGCCTGGCTTCCATGAAAGCATTTTTCCATTATGAGTGCAGAGAAGGATTGATTTCCAAAGATCCGGCTGAGCTATTAAAGGCTCCTAAGGTTGAAAAGAAGGCGCCTACCATATTGACTGTAGATGAGGTGAACTGCCTCTTAAGCCAGCCAAGCGGGGATTCTCCCAAAGAACTGAGAGACCGTGCCATGCTGGAGCTTTTGTATGCGACGGGGATTCGGGTATCAGAGCTGATTCATCTGACCAGCAATGATGTGAATCTGACTGTGGGCTATATTACATGCAGGGACGAGCATAAGGAGCGGATGATACCTTTTGGAAAGGTGTCAAAGCTGGCTTTATCTGCTTATATGGAACGGGGCAGACATGCTCTTTTAAAGGGACAGGAATCAGAGTGGCTGTTTACGAACTGCAGCGGGAAACCCATGAGCCGCCAGGGATTCTGGAAGATCATTAAGTTTTATGGAGATAAGGCTGGCATTCAGTCCGATATTACCCCTCATACATTAAGACATTCATTTGCCGCCCATCTGCTGCGCAACGGCGCGGATATTCACGCGGTACAGGCTATGCTTGGACATTCTGATATGGCTACGACGCAGATGTATATGAATTATGCCCAGAAGGAGACGGTACGCCGTACCTATGCCGGTGCGCACCCAAGAAGCTAGACGGAATATAATAAGAATATAAAACAATATTTGCCTGTAAAGACTCTTTGCGCTATAATAGGTAAGTCGGCGTGATAAGCTGCAGGAAAATTTATGATTATGAGGGATAAAAGATGAAGAAATTAGAAGATTATGTCACAAGCATTCCGGATTTTCCGGAGGCAGGAATTGTATTCCGTGATGTGACTACCATTCTGGAAGACCCGGACGGACTTTCCATCGCTGTGGACGGAATTCGTCAGATGTTAAAAGGAGTGGAATATGATTCTGTAATAGGGCCTGAGTCCAGAGGCTTTATTTTTGGTGTGCCGGTAGCCTATGCAGAACACAAGGGCTTTATACCTGTCCGTAAGAAGGGAAAGCTTCCGCGAGAAGTTCTTTCTGCTGATTACGAACTGGAGTATGGCAAAGCAACCGTAGAGATCCATAAGGACTCCATTAGACCAGGACAGAAGGTAGTTATCATTGATGACCTGATTGCAACCGGAGGAACCATTGAAGCCATCATTAAGCTGGTGGAAGAGCTTGGCGGTGAAGTGGTTAAAATCTGCTTTATCATGGAGCTTGCGGGATTAAAAGGCAGAGACAGACTGACGGGATATGATGTGGAAGCTATGATTACGTACGAGGGTAAATAATCACGTTATAAGAGAATTTAAGGTTTTTTGCTACCCGCTTTTACGGGGGAACAAAGGCTTTGGATTCTCTTTTTTTCAATCAAAATCTCCATACAACCTATTGCTTTTCTGATTTTGAGTGTGATAGAATGAGTTCAACACATTGAATTGTATACAATGTGCAACATAAAAACAATGGTACCGGAAAGAATGATAGAGATCACGAAAGAAAGGAAAATAAATTATGGCTGTACACGTTATTGACGAAGCAAACAGATGCCTGAACTGCAAAAAACCCTTATGTATGCAGGGCTGCCCCATACAAACAGCAATTCCCCAGATGATTCAGGCGTTCAAAGAGGGAAACTTAAACAAAGCAGGAGAGATGGTCTTTGAAAATAATCCCCTGTCTCTGGTTTGCTCCCTGGTCTGCAATCACGAAAAGCAGTGCGAAGGGCACTGCATACTGGGAAAGAAAGGACAGCCGGTTCATATCAGCAGTATTGAGAACTATATTTCCGATACTGTATTTGACCAGTTGAAGATTGAATGTATGCCGAAAAATGGAAAGAAGGTAGCGGTGATTGGTGCAGGCCCGGCCGGCATTACCATTGCAATCCTGCTGACAAAGAAGGGCTACAGCGTAACAATTTTTGATGCAAGAGATAAGGTGGGTGGTGTTTTACAGTACGGAATTCCGGAATTCCGTCTTCCGAAATCTATATTGGAACGATATAAGAAAAAGCTTCTGGAGATTGGAGTGAAGATACGTCCTAATACTGCGATTGGAACGGCACTGGAAATTAAGGACTTAATCCGTGATGGCTATCAGAGTATCTTTATCGGAACCGGTGTATGGAGACCAAAAACGCTGGGAGTCAAAGGGGAATCCCTGGGCAATGTCCATTATGCCATCGATTATCTGGCAAATCCTGACGCCTATCATCTGGGAGAAACCATAGCTATCATTGGAATGGGCAATTCCGCCATGGATGTAGCCAGGACAGCCATTCGCCACGGTGCCAGAAAGGTGACTCTTTATGCCAGAGGCATGTCAGGCACTGCCAGTGAACATGAAATGGCCTATGCCAGACTTGATGGTGCGGACTTCCAATTTGGTATGCAGATCGTGGAAATTACGGATGATGGCCCAGTCTTTACGAAAGTTCTCCATGATGAAGAAGGGAGACCGGCAGGACTTAAGGAAGAACGGGTTCAGATTTTTGCAGACTCCACCATAATTTCTGTCAGCCAGGGTCCAAAGAGCAAGCTTGTTAATACAACCGAAGGCTTAAAAGCCAGCCAGAACGGTCTTCTTATGACGGATGACAGGGGACAGACGACTATTCCCGGTATCTTCGCATCGGGGGATGTGGTGCTTGGTGCCAGAACGGTCGTGGAGGCCGTGGCTTACTCAAAGACAGTAGCAGAAGCCATGGATGAATATATGAAATCAAAAGAAGAGTGATAAATATGATAAATAGCAGTTTATTAAACCTGCAGGGTATGCTTTTTTTGCTGGTTGCGTGCGGAGTGGTTTTACGGAAACTGGGAATCCTTCCGGACAGTGCAAAACAGGTGCTGACAGATCTGGTTATTGATCTCATCCTGCCATGCAACATAATAAGTTCCTTTCTCATTGAATTTAATATGGATATTTTAAAGGGGTTCGCAGTCATACTGTTAATAGCCTCGCTGATTCAGTTTGGCTGCCTGATCATCGCAAATACCTTTTATATAAAAGAGCCGGAACGGCGAAAGAAAGTGCTTCAGTACGGAACTGTCTGCTCTAACGCAGGGTTTATGGGAAATCCGATTGCCGAGGGGATCTACGGGGCTGAGGGACTGATGTATGCGTCTATCTTTCTTGTTCCCCAGAGAATTGTTATGTGGTCCGCAGGAGTGTCTTATTTTACGGAAAGTCCGGACAGGAAGACGGTTGTGAAAAAGGTTCTTACCCACCCTTGCATCGTTGCAGTATATATCGGTTTGTTTTTTATGATTACCCAGCTGTCAATGCCGGTGTTTTTAGAAAATACCATTCGAAATGTGGGCAGCTGTACCACAACTGTTTCCATGGTGTTAATCGGAACCATTCTTGCAGAGGTGAAAGCAGGAAGTATATTTGATAAAGGGATTGTGAAATATACATTGATCCGTCTGTTTTTTATCCCTTTTCTTGTTTTTATCTTCTGCCGCCTGTTTCCTGTAAGTCCGCTGATATCCGGAGTATCGGTGCTGCTGACCGGAATGCCGGCAGGAAGCACCACAGCCATACTGGCAGCAAAATACGACGGAGACTATATCTTTGCCACTAAATGCGTGGTAGTGACAACCCTCTTGTCCCTTGTCACCATTCCTTTGTGGTGCCTGGTACTGTGATTTAATAAATGATAAAACGGCACCTTCTTTTTTGGAAGAAGGTGCCGTTGCTCTATAAATAGTCTTATTACAATTATTTAATGGGCCATAGTTCCATGTAGCCCCTTTTGCCGATAGGCTCTAACTGAATGTGGGGGTTTGATAAATCCCACTGTGCGCCGATGACAGAGGGGTCATATTTTTTAACGGCTTCCTGAACTTCTTTAATCGCCTGGCAGTAATCCTCTTCATCAAAAGGTTCCCCTTTAAATATAAGATATCTTGCGGCGGGAAGTTCAATTACATCTATGCCGTCTGGAATCATGCCGTCATAATCTGCCGGTACTTCCACTCCCTGTACATACTCAGAAGTTCCGGGAGTGATATAGGATTTAGGAAGCCAAAGGCAGACCGGTTCGCCGCTTATGGATTTAATACTCTGCAAAAGTCCCCATACATCACATCCCACCTCCTCACAATAGGCAAAATAATCGGCTGCCTTAATACCTCTTTTGATTAATACCTTCCGTTTTGGCTTTTCTATTTCCTGAATAAAGATCGTCTTCACAGTTTCCATTTGCTTCTCCCTTCTTAAGGCTCGATATTTAACACCGTATGGGGTAAACAGATAGAGAGGAACCGGTTTTTTCGCATAGTCTTTGGGATTACAGCCGAATTCCCGAAGGAATGCCCGCTGATAGCCGTCAACACTTCCGAATCCCAGTTCTAACGCTGTATCAATAATTCTGCAGGACTCATCCCTTAACTTAATTGCAGATATGGAAAGTCTTAATCGCCGGATGTAGCTGGCAGGCGTTAAATTCGTATGCTGTAAAAAAAGGCGATAGGAATACCACGGGGAAAAATAAGATACATTTGCCAGAGCGGCCAGTGTGATATCCTCTGATAAATGATCCGTGATATAATCCTGCATCCGTTGGACAGCTTCCAATTGTTCTTCCATCTTTTCACCACCTTACGATATTTATTCTACCTCCCAGAGGGAATTGTTTCTCGACTATTTTTGCTGAGGTGTTTTTATATTAAAACGTATAATCTTTCAGCTCCACTTTATCCGACTCCTGATAAGGTGCAAGAGTGGAAATCATTTTCACGCTGGTCTGAAACGGATTGAAGCAGTAATGGGTTTCTGTAGGTTCAATATGTATGAAATCTCCCTGTTTTAAGTGGTAGGTTACTCCGTCTACAACAATCTTTATCTCTCCTTCCAGGATAAAAAAGTTCTCTTCCATTACATTGTGGTAATGCGCGGTGAAATCCTCGCCGGGCAGAAACTGTACCACTGCAAAATTCATTCGTGGACCTTTCATCAAATATTTGGGTCCGCTGTCTCCGAAGCGGTATTCTTTTTCAGATTCATTTATTATATACATATTTGATTTCTCCTTTTCACGTCTCTTTACAGGCCTGGTGCAATCCACATATTTTTGGTAATCTTACGGTCGCAAAGTGTCAGCTGCGTGCGATAAAAATCTTTCCACGTTTCATAAATTTTCTCGTAGATTCTGTTGTTTTCCATATCTGGTGTCAGGCGTTGCTCTATGATAACAAGATTTTTCGCTGCCTGATTTATGTCCTGATACAAACCAATACCATAGCCTGCAAGAATTGCAGCGCCTAAGGCGGTGGCTTCCTTCACTTTCGGAATGTTAACAGGAATTCCCAGAACATCAGATAAAATCTGTGCCCAGAGACGGCTGTTTGCTGATCCTCCTGCAAAAGTAATTTCTTTTGGAAAATGTCCGGTGGTGCTTTTTACAAGTTCTAAATGCCCTTTTGTAATGAAAGCCGTGTTTTCCAGGATTGCCCGGTAAAAGGTGTAGTGATTAAATTTATCAGAATCAAGTTCAAAATTAGAGAAGGTAGGAGCTGCATGCTTCCAGTTGATAAAATTCATGATATCCGAAAATGCACACATCATGCCGTAACACCCTGGCGGTATTTTTTCGGCTTTTTCATTCATCAGATCATAAACTGATCTGCCGGATCTGGACGCAGCTTCTTTTTCTGCAAGACAGAAGCTGTCCCTGAACCAGCGCATTACCAGACCTGGCTTAAATGCCAGCGCTTCGTACTGCCAGAGAGAGGGAATGGCATGACAGTTGATCCGGACCCTGCAGTCAGGGTCCATAACAGGAGTGTCCGTATTGTATTCATACTGCCAGAAGCTTCCGCCAAATACTGCGGCATCTCCTGAATTTACAACTCCTACCCCGATACAGCCAAGCTGAGCATCCCCGCCTCCTGCTACGACGGGAATTCCCGCAGGAAGTCCGGCAGACTGCTCCAGTCCGGAAATGGTTTTTCCAATCACAGTACCGCATTCTTTTACAGGAGGAAACAAATCGGTCCGTAAGCCGCATCTTTGGTTGATGAAAGGATCCCATGTCCGGGATTTTAAGTTAAACAGTCCGGAGGTGGAACCGTTACTTGGCTCAACAGCAAGAATACCAGTTAATTTATAGCAAAGCCAGTCATTAAACATTCCTAAGTAAGCGGTTTTTTCGTAGATTTCCGGCAGCTTATTCTTTACCCAGAGTAGTCGTGGAACAGCGTCTAAAGCGAAAGACTGCCCGGATTCCTGGTATAAAAGACGTTCCAGTCCGGGATCATGGAGGATCAGCTGTTCTACTTCATCATTGCTTCTTGCGTCGACGTTGGCACAGGCCCAGAGTTCGTTGCCCTCTTTATTATAGAGAACAATGCCTTCTCTCATGCAGGTGGTGGATATTGCGGCAATTTCCCGGGGATTTACAGCGCTGTCGATTAAGACCCGGGAAATACAGGCACAGGCAAGTTCCCAGTTATGTACCCAGTCAAAATCCATGCTTCCAGGATAGAGTGGATTCTCTCTGTGTTCCCATTCCTCCTGAACACAGGCAATCTGTTGTCCTTTTTGATCAAACAATACAGCACGTACACTTCCAGTTCCAGCGTCAATAGCTAAAAGATAATTTGATGACATGCAGATACCTCCATTTTGTTTTGTTATCAGCCGGGATCTTCGGCCAGCAGGCTTAGAGCGGTGGCTTCATCCGTAATCAGTGTATTTAAATATCCACCATTTAAAGAAGCCTGGATTGCTTTTACCTTACTGGTTCCTGCCGCCACTCCGATTACGTTTGGCAGAGCGCGGAGTGTGGTTAAAGGGGTGCTTAAAAGCCGTTCTTCAATATCTGTCTCAACTGGATTCCCATCTTTGTCAATAAAATGACTTAAGAGATCACCGACAGCTCCCTGCATGGATAGATAAAGAAAATCATTTTGGGTGAAAATTCCATTTTTTATAATTGTTGCATCTTCGTTAAGTCCTCCGATGCTGATTACTGTCATCGAAGCCAGATTTACCATTCTGGATATTTCCTGAATGGAGGGCTCGCTTTGCATTGCATTACAAAGCTCCTTCGTTGATACAATTAATGGTGCAGGATACAAATATAGCTTTGCATTAAAGACGCTTGAAAAAGTATTAGGAAGATAATAACTGACTCCGCCGGTCAGAGATACTGCAGAAACAGGTGCTTCCGTTACTGTAGCCAAATGGTTTAAAACCCGGCTTAACGTGTCTCCGTAACCGATATTGATATACGTATTATCTGTGATCCGATCATTGATGTACATGGCTGCAGCTTTGGCAACTGTATCATTTGCAGAGGAATTATCGGGGGAAGCCGGTACTACAAATGCATCTTTTAAATTCCATTTCTTAATCAGTTCCTGTTCGGCTTGCAGGTGATGGCTGCGCTCCTGGGAAATTTTAAACTGTATTACCCCATTCTGCCGTGCTTTATCCAGGAGTTTTATTACTTTCATTCGGGATATACCAAGTCGTTCCGAAATTTTCTGCTGTGTCATATTCTCAATATAATAGTACCATGCTGTCTTGACGATAAGGGATTCTTCGTAATTCATTCTGTTCTTCTCCAGTTCCTTAGATTGTTACAAAAGTTGTTACATAAATAAAATGTTTGCAACTAAATGTAGTATAGCAATTTGCATATCATCTGTCAATAGTGCCGAATTAAAAATAAAAAAAACCAAAAAAACCAAATAAATAAAAATAAATGCATAAAAAATATAGATATAAGATGTAATATTAGTGAATAATCACTATGAATATCTTCGGAGCCTATTGACAAGCTGTATGTTATCATGTATGATGATGACTGTAACAAAAGTTTTTAGTGCAAACAATTATCTCGAAATAGTGGGTGAGGGAAATGACAAAACATTCAGAAGCAGCGTATCAGGATCAAAAACTGTTTGCTGCAAGCAAAATTATAAAAACGTTTGGCCTCAATTCTGTTTTAAAAGGAATTGATATAAGCGTAGGGGAAGGGGAAGTTCTGGCGCTGATCGGGGGAAACGGAGCTGGAAAGAGTACATTGATGAAAATAATCATGGGCATCTATCAGCCTGATGAAGGGAGTGTTTCCATTGCCGGAGAGAAAATGACTGTTTTCAAGCCAAGTTCATCTCTGGCAAAGGGAATCTATATGGTGCCACAGGAACCTTTATTGTTTCCCAATATGACAGTAGAGGAGAATATTCTGATTGGTTTGGGCGAAAAGCCTGGAATTCTTAAAAAGAGACTGAAAGAAATTATGGAGGAAATAAACTGGGATCTGGATATGGGAAGGAAAGCCATGAGTTTGTCCATAGCAGAACAGCAGCTGGTAGAGCTGTTAAGAGGGCTGATGAGACAGGCAAGAGTTCTGATCCTGGACGAACCGACAAGTGCACTTACCTTTGATGAGGTAGAAAGCCTGTTTAAGATCGTGGAAGACTTAAAGAAAAAAGGAATTGGCATGATCTATATCACCCACCGTCTGACGGAGGTGTTTCAAATTGCCACCCATGTGGCGATCATGAGAGATGGTGTTATTACACTGAATGGAAAGATTTCTGAATTCACCAGGGAGATGCTGGTTAAGGGTCTGCTTCCCGATGACTGTAAGGAAGCTAAAAGACAGGAGACAGAGGAACTTAATTATACCGGGCTGAAGCCTGTATTTGAACTGAAAAATTTTTCGGGTTATGGATTTTGGGATATCAGCTTAAATGTCTATCCTGGGGAAGTCCTTGGAGTAGCAGGGGTAGTGGGTGCAGGCCGGACAGAACTGGCTGTAACTGTGTTTGGCAAGGACAAGGTACTTTCCGGAACGGCCATCCTGGATGGCAGGGATGTGACAGGCCTTTGTACCAGGGAGATAATAAAGGCTGGTATTAACTATGTTCCGGAGGACCGCCGCCTGAATGGATTATTTGGAATCAGTGATGTGGCTGCCAATATAACCTCTGCGCTTATTGCCGGGAAATCAATGGGAAAAATATTTGTTAACAGAAAGGCAGAATACAAAATAGCCAGCAGATATGTTGATGATTTCAGAATTAAGATAACAGGACAGGATCAGCCAGCAGGCAGCTTATCTGGCGGAAACCAGCAGAAAATTGTTATTGGAAGGTCCTTAGCGACCAGTCCCAGACTGGTGATCTTAGATGAACCTACAAGAGGTATTGATGCAGCGGCCCGAAAGGATGTATACGGGATTATTCATAAACTTAAAAAACTGGGGGTAGCTGTTATGCTGATTTCTTCTGATATGGAAGAAATTGTAGAATTGTCAGACCGGGCTGTGGTAGTTTACCAGGGGCGGATCAGAGGGGAACTGAAAAAGCACGAAATTACCCAGTCCGGACTGATGTCAGCATCCTTTGGTGTGGGGGAAGGAAAGCAGGTGGAAGTATGAGGGAAATTCTGAAAAACAGGGAAATAAATAGTTTTATGTTCCTGGCAGTGCTGATTTTTCTGGTAGGTCTGATCAATCGAAGCTTCTGGAAACCGGAAACGATTATCAATTGTTTTAATGACAGTGTTGTATTCACTTTTCTTTCAGCAGGGATTGCATTTGTTATCCTGACAGGTGAAATTGATGTATCAATAGGTGCAGTGCTGGGGCTGTCATCTGCTGTAGGTGCCACACTGATGCGGGATGGTTATGGAATTGGAGCAGCTTTGCCTGCAGCAATCTTAGTGGGAGCGCTGGTGGGAATGGTGAATGGAATAGGAGTTGCAGTATTAAATATACCCTCTCTGATCTTTACACTGGGGGTAAATGGAGTTGTCAGGGGGATTATTTATGTATATACAAAAGGTGCCTGGGTAGAAAATCTGCCGGCTGATTTTACCATTTTTTCAAATCGTTATTTAGCAGGCAATGTTACATATTTTTATGGAGCAGCACTTGTTATTGTAGTGATTGGGCATTTGATTCTTACGAAAACCAGGAAAGGAAAATATTTTGTGGCAGTGGGAGACAATGCTGCAGGAGCCACGCTGGTAGGAATACCGGCAGATAAAACCAAGATTACTGCATATGTACTGTGCGGAGTGTTTGCATCAATGGCAGGTATGATTTATGCCTCCAGAATTGGATTTATCACGCCTACCGCAGGGAATGGATATGAGATGAAGGCAATAGCAGCCTGTGTATTAGGCGGCTTAAGCCTGAGCGGCGGTATTGGAAGTCTGTCAGGGGCAGCCATTGGTGCAGTCATCATGTCTTCCATTAGCAGAATTCTTGTGTTTTTGGGATTTTCATCTGATTATGACAATACCATTACAGGCTTTCTGCTGCTGACAATTGTAGTAATTAATACAGCTGTTCAAAACCGCGCAGCGCTAAAGAACCGACACGAAATTTTGTTTGCCAGAACTGCAAAAAAAGGAGGACAAAAGGCATGAAAACTTCTTTTTCCCTGAAAATGAATCAGATATGGAAAAAGTGGGAGTTTATTCTGTTTCTGGTGATTGTACTTGAAATTGTGATTTTTGCAGGTAAAAACAGTAAATTTTTAATGCCCAGAGTATTGTTCGGCAGCATGAATGATATTATTTCTATCTGCATCATTTCTCTGTTTGTAACCTTTGTAATGATTACTGGTGGCATAGATATTCAGGCGGGATCTATAGTTGGGCTGTCATCCATTATTCTTGGCGTTGCCTGGCAGGATGGGGGAGTAAATATCTGGGCAGCTTCTTTACTTGCAATGGCAGCAGCAGGAGTATGCGGTGGTGTTTCAGGCTTTTTTATTGCTTACTGCAACGTTCAGCCTATGGTGGTTACTCTGGGAGGAAGCTTTCTTTATACAGGAATCGGGCTTCTGGTTTCAAAACTGTCTGCAACAGAAAGCTATAAAGGAATTAATGGATTTCCGGAAAGTTTTCTTAGATTGTCCAAATTCAAGCTGTTTGGGGTTATTCCCAGTCAGGTCATAATTTTTTTGTTTCTTGCTGTTCTGGCATATTTCATTTTACATAAAACACGCTACGGCAGAGAAGTATTTTTGGTTGGTGTCAATCAAAATGCAGCAGAATATTCGGGAATCCACACAAAACTGATTATTATGAGTACCTATGTGCTGTCTGCAGTCAGTGCCTCTGTGGCAGGGATTATTCTGACTTCATATCTGGGGACAGCCAAAAGTGATATTGGGGCAACACTGACTTTACCTATTATTACAGCTGTAGTTCTTGGCGGAACGTTAAGTACAGGCGGGAAGGGCAGCGTCCCCGGTACGGCGCTGGCGGCAATTGCAATTGGGACATTAAGGTTTGGCCTTCCTCTTTGCTTTAAGGTGAGCCAGCAGTATCTGGATATACCGGTTGGAATTTTACTTCTGGTGATTATTATTGGGCGGGCAGTGTTCGGCAATCCCCAATTTAAAACGTTTCTTATGAAAAACAAATGGTACGGAAAGGGTAATTAGAGGGTTACGCCTCATTTATAAAGAGCTATATAAAAGAAGGAGGGTTTCTTATGAGAAAGGCAATCGCATTTGTAATGGCAGGAATTCTGATGGTAACTGCAATGACGGGGTGCAGCAAATCAGGAGGGGCAACACAGGCAGCAGCAAAGGCTGCTGATAAGGCTTCTGATATCACCGGAAAGACGGTGGTATTCATACCGAAACTGACTGGTAATGCATTTTTTGAATCAGCAGGAAAAGGAGCTCAGAAATACGGAAAAGAGTGGGGAATAAACGTAGATTACCAGGGAAGTCCCAATGCGGCTGTGGCAGATCAGGTTTCGGTAATTAATAACGCGGTGGCAAGCGGGGTTGATGCAATCTGCGTTTCCTCTGTAGATGCAACCGGACTTGACTCGGCACTGGAGGAAGCGTCGGCAGCAGGAGTGACAGTGGTTACCTGGGATTCTGACGTATCAAATACAGCCCGTACTCTGATGGTATCTCAGGGCACTCCGGACATACTTGGAAAGATGCTGGTTGATATGGGAGCGGATTCCCTGACGAAGAGGGGAACGGATATTAAAGCTGATAAGATTAAATATTGCTGGCATTATTCCCAGGCAACTGTAGCTGATCAGAATTCCTGGCAGGCAGCAGGAGAGGCGTATATTAAGGAAAATTATCCAAACTGGGAAAATGTGGCTCCTGATAATTACTACTCTGAGCAGGATGCAGAAAAGGCGGTTTCCATCGGCGCATCGATTCTGGAGGCTAATCCGGACATTGATCTGATTATCTGCAATGATTCCACAGCTCTGCCGGGACAGTGTAAGGCAGCTCAGAACAAAGGGCTTACAAAAGAGGATGTTACAATCACCGGATTCGCTTCTCCTATGTCCATTAAGGATTACTGTAATGCAGGAATCATCGAACAGTGGGGACTTTGGGATTGCCAGGTTCAGGGAGCAATTGGCAGCTACTTAGCAGCATACATATCAGCAGGAAATCAGTTAAAGGTAGGGGATAAATTAGACATTCCGAAGATCGGGACAGTGGAAGTACTGCCAAATGACTGTCTGGTAGACGGTGCATCGACCGGTGATGTAAATAACGGAGTTGTGCTGCTTCCGGAACGGACCGTATTTAACAAAGATAACATGAACAATTATGATTTCTGATTACCTGTCCTGTTATAAGGCAGAAAGAATAAAACGAGAAGGAGAAAAGAAAAATGGCAGATCTTGATGGCGTAAAAGTTGCACACAATTATTATACAGAAGTTCCCTTTAAAAATAATAAACCGTTCCACGTAAAAGGAGCAAACAATTTAGACTGGGGTATGAAAAAGCATCTGTCTAATATCTTTGATGAGACCAGCCAGAATACGGTCATGTTTGCATTTGACCATGGATATTTTATGGGAGCTGCCGCTGGATTGGAACGTCTTGATCTGGTTGTACCAAAGATTCTTCCTTATGTGGACGTTTTAATGGGTACCAGAGGGGCAATCAGAAGCTGTGTACCTGCTTCAGGAAAGAAAGGAATTGCTCTTAGGACAACCTCAGGCTCCTCTATGCTTGATGAAGATCTTTCCCATGAAATACTGGCGGTTGATATTGAAGATGCAATCCGTATGAATGCAGACTGTCTGGCCGTTCAGACTTTTATCGGAGCAGACGGACAGCTGTCCAGTCTTGACAATCTTTCAAAGGCAGTTAATTCAGGCATCCGCTACAGCATTCCTGTTATGGGAGTTGTGGCAGTGGGCAAACAGATGGAACGCACAGACCGGTTCTTTAAACTGGCTACACGAATTGTTGCGGAGCTGGGAGCAAATATTATTAAAACCTATTATTGTGAGAATTTTGAAGAGGTGGTTGCTGCCTGCCCGGTTCCCATTGTGGTGGCAGGAGGTAAGAAGCTTCCGGAAAAAGAAGCGCTTTTGCTTGCCTATCTTTCCATCAGTCACGGCGCAAAGGGGGTTGACATGGGAAGAAATATATTCCAGAGTGAAAATCCCGTTGAAATGTGCGCAGCAGTCAGGAAAATTGTTCATGAAGGCTTTAATGATAAGGAAGCCTTTGAATATTATCAGGAGATGGTGCATCATTAAAAAGGAAGAACTGTCCGGCAATTTGGGCAGTTCTTCCTTTTCCTTATCTGAAAAGAACGTGAGGCCAAAATAAATAATTGTTGCTTTCCTTATTATATGTTAGAATATTTTCATTAAATGAAGGAGGGATCAATTATGAAGCGACTGGAAACTGACCTCCATCTGCACCTTGACGGGTCCTTATCAATTGACGTGGTAAGGCTGTTAGCGGCGCAGATTGGATATGATTTTGAAGGACAAGATATCAAGGAATGTGTATCAGTGGGGGAAAATTGTGAAAGTCTTGTGGATTATCTCCAATGTTTTGATTTACCAGGGAAGCTTCTGCAGACAGAAAAAGCTCTTACACTGGCCTGTGAGGACTTGACCAGAAGACTGGCTGACCAGGGACTGATTTACAGTGAAATCCGTTTTGCACCTCAGCTTCATATGAAAAAGGGGCTTTCAAAGGAAAGGGCTCTGGAAGCGGTTATAAAGGGCATGAATAAGGGAATGGAAGGTACTTCCCTAAAAGCAGGACTTTTGCTTTGCTCCATGGTAAACGGATCGGATAAGGAGAATGAAGAGACCTTTGAACTGGCTTCTTCCTATCTTGGCAAGGGTGTGGTTGGTGTAGATATTGCAGGACCGGAAGGTCTTGTACCCATGGCTCATTTTGAACCTCTCTTCAAAAGAGCCGGACAGAAGAATATCCCCTTTACCATACACGCAGGAGAATGCGGAGACTGTGAGAACATTATAAAAGCGGTTTCCTATGGAGCCAGGAGAATCGGACATGGCTGTGCGGCAATTCAGTCTAAGTCCTGTATGGACCTCTTAAAAAAGGAAAAAATCACCTTAGAGATGTGCGTAATCAGTAATCTTCAGACGAAGGCGGTTTCATCCATTGAAACCCACCCGTTAAAAGCTTTTTATGACTGGGGAATCCCGGTTACCTATAATACGGATAACATGACTGTATCGGATACCACCCTGGAAAAAGAGGCAGAGCTGATAAAGAAGCATATGGGATTTACAGAAGCGGACTTAAGGCAGATGAACCGTTATGCGCTGGAAGCTGCCTTTATCGGAGCAGAAGAGAAAGAAAAAATAATTGCTTTTTTCGACAATCATACGTATAATGTATGATAACTACGTTTAAAAATCGGTGAAAACAGGAATGTTACAAAAAGGTGACGGTATATGGCAGATAATCCAATGATGGAAAATAACAAAGTGACTGAATTTGATAAAGAACATATAGTGATGAAGAAAGTAGATGTTGATCTGGAAGCACCTGCTGATTTTACAAGTCCGCAGGCGCTTTATGAAGAGCTGGTGGCAAGCATAAAGAGGTATCACCCATCCGACGATATCTCCATGATAGAGAAGGCCTATCATATTGCTGCAGAAGCGCATCAGGACCAGGTGCGCAAATCCGGAGAACCCTATATTATTCATCCTCTTTGTGTTGCCATCATTCTGGCTGATTTAGAGATGGACAAAGAAACAATAGCTGCAGGAATTCTTCATGATGTGGTAGAGGATACCGTCATGTCCTTAGATGAACTGAAAGCAGAATTCGGGGAAGAGGTAGCCCTTTTGGTGGATGGGGTCACCAAGCTGACCCAGATTTCCTGGTCTATGGATAAGATGGAGATCCAGGCGGAAAATTTAAGAAAGATGTTTCTGGCTATGGCTAAGGACATCCGTGTCATTATCATCAAACTCTCAGACCGGCTGCACAATATGCGGACGCTTCAGTATATGAAGCCTGAGAAACAGAAGGAAAAGGCGAAGGAGACCATGGAAATCTATGCTCCCATTGCCCACCGCCTTGGTATTTCCAAAATTAAGATTGAGCTTGACGATCTGTCTTTAAAATACTTAGAACCGGATACCTACTATGAGCTGGCTGAAAAAATATCACTAAAAAAAGGTGCCAGGGAATACTTTGTAAAGAGCATTGTAGATGAAGTGGATGAACATTTGAAGGAAGCCGGGATCGAAGCCAGAATAGACGGCCGGGTCAAGCACTTCTTTAGTATCTATAAAAAGATGGTCAACCAGAATAAGACACTGGATCAGATCTATGACTTGTTTGCAGTCCGCATTATCGTTGACAATGTAAAGGACTGTTACGCTGCCCTTGGTGTGATTCATGAGCTGTATAAGCCGATTCCGGGCCGCTTCAAGGACTATATCGCCATGCCAAAGCCCAACATGTACCAGTCCCTTCATACTACACTGATCGGCAACAACGGTCAGCCCTTTGAGATACAGATCCGTACGTACGAGATGCACAGGACTGCAGAATACGGAATTGCAGCCCACTGGAAGTATAAGGAGAGCGGCAGCGGTCAGGTTGCAGCAGGCAAGGAACAGGAGAAGCTAAGCTGGCTCCGCCAGATTTTGGAATGGCAGAAGGACATGTCCGACAACAAGGAATTCTTAAATATGGTCAAGGGTGATTTAGACTTGTTCTCCGACAGTGTTTACTGTTTCACTCCGTCCGGGGATGTGAAGAACCTTCCCAGCGGTTCCACTCCTATTGATTTTGCATATTCCATACACAGTGCAGTTGGAAACAAGATGGTGGGTGCCAGAGTCAATGGGAAGCTGGTAAATATTGAGTATGTGATTGAGAACGGGGACCAGGTGGAGATTATCACCTCCCAGAACAGCAAAGGCCCAAGCCGTGACTGGCTGAATGTGGTCAAAAGCACTCAGGCTAAGAATAAAATCAACCAATGGTTTAAGACAGAACTGAAGGAAGACAATATTCTCCGGGGCAAGGAGATGGTGGACCGCTACTGTAAAACCAAAGGGATCAATTATTCTGAGATCAACAAGCCGGAATATCAGGGGAAGGTTATGAAGCGATACGCCTTCCGCGACTGGGATTCTGTGCTGGCCTCCATCGGACACGGCGGGTTAAAAGAGGGCCAGGTCATCAATAAGATGGTGGATGAGAAGGATAAGAAGCTAAAGAAGGACGTAACGGACACTACCATATTGAATGACATTGAGGATATGGGAAGCAGATTGCCGCTTAAAAGACGTTCCGGCAGCGGAATTGTCGTAAAGGGAATCCACGACCTTGCGGTCCGTTTCTCTAAATGCTGCTCTCCTGTGCCTGGTGATGAGATTGTTGGCTTTGTTACCAGAGGAAGAGGGATTTCCATACACAGAACAGACTGTGTGAATGTTTTAAATCTTCCGGAAGATGAGAGAAACCGGCTGATCGATGCTGAGTGGCAGGAGCCGGAGGGAGAGAGCGCAAAAGAACGTTATTCTACGGAAATCAAAATTTTTGCCAATAACAGAATCGGTATGTTTGTTGACATTTCCAAGGTATTTACTGAGAGGCAGATTGATATCACTTCTATGAATTCCAGAACCAACAAACAGGGGAAAGCCACCATTACCATGACTTTTGAGACCCATGGAGTGGAAGAGCTTGGAAAACTGGTTGATAAACTGAGACAAATCGAAGGTGTAATTGACATTGAGAGGACTGCGGGATAACGCAGTTTTTCTCTTTTTAATCGGAAAGGTGTTGTGGATTGTGGTATATCCTGTGAAATATCTTCCACAGACAGTGAAAAGTTTAACCAGACTTACCATGCCTGTTACTGGCTCAGAGGAACGGTTTCCCTTTATGCAGATAGACAGGGACAGTTATATCGTGGGAATGGAGATACAGTCGGGATTAAATTTTAATATGGCTGAGGGGGTTCACTGCGTACAGATCGGGAAATATTGCGCGATGGCAGATAAAATCACATTTCTGGTGAATTTAAATCATAATTACAAATCGGTTTTTCAAGGGAGTCCGGCTTTTATGACGCTGCCGGTACCTGACCGGACGAAGAGAAAAGGCTCTGTGCTGATCGGAAATGATGTGTGGATTGGGAATGGAACAACCATTTTAAGCGGCGTTGCCATTCATAACGGAGCAGTAATCGGAGCGGAGAGCGTGGTTACCAAATCGGTGCCTGCTTATGCCATGGCAGCCGGAAACCCGGCTAAAATCATCGGCTACCGGTTTGAGGAAGAGACCAGAAGAGCCTTAAACCGAATCGGCTGGTGGAACTGGACGGAGGAAAAACTGGCTGAAAATCAAAAAGAGTTTCTTCTTCCTGTAGAGGCATTTACTCGGAAATTTGACCAGAAAGAAGACTGGGATCAGATACAACCAGCAATTACGCGATCAGAGAAAAAGACGATATTGCTGATTGCAGACGGTTTATGTCCGTTTCCCCTCTGGAAGAGGATCGTAACGGAATATGCGGCGTCAGGTCCTGACTGGAGCAGGCTTTTCATTTACATCAGTCCGTCTGACGGAGAGGAGAGCTGTCTGGAAGTATTAGAAGTGCTTAAGAATCTGGAAACGGGCGGCAGAGAGATTATGGTGAGAATGGGGAAAGCACAAGACGACGTAAGGTGTCTGTTTGCAGCAGCTGATTATTTTGTTACCACAAGAAGGGAAGACAACATTCTTTTTATGGAGTATGCAGATTATTATCAGGCGAAGCTTTTGTATGGGACCGATATTCCGGTATTTATCATATAATTCGGCAAGACACAGGAAACGATAGAGACAGGAGATAAAAATATGAGCGATTTCAGAATTAGAACATACCATGTAGGGCAGATTGGAACCAATTGTTATATTATTTTTCGGGAACAGTTAAAAAAGGCAATCATTGTAGATCCCGGAGATGAGGGTGCATATATTTTGGAGCAGTGCAGGAAACTGTCTGTCACACCGGAAGCCATTTTTTTAACTCACGGTCATTTTGACCATATTATGGCTGTGGAGGAGATTAAGCAGGCGTTTCCGGAAGTGATTGTCTATGCCGGTGAAGAGGAAAAAATGCTGCTTGCAGATCCGTCTGTAAATCTTTCCGACAATATTGGGAGACTCTGTTCCTTAGCTGCAGACCGGTACGTGGCTGACGGAGAGACCGTTGAAGCAGCAGGTATAAAAGCTGACGTAATTGCTACTCCGGGTCACACACAGGGCTGTGTCTGCTATTATATCAAAGAAGAAGATGTTTTAATCAGCGGAGATACCCTCTTTTTGGAATCGCTGGGGCGGACAGACCTGCCTACAGGAGACCAGTCTGCGATCATTCGTTCCATCAAAGAAAAACTGTTCCCCCTTCCTGGTGATACCATGGTTTATCCGGGACACGGGGACGTAACTACCATCGGTCATGAAAAATCGTATAATCCGGTGGCATTATACAGAGGATAGGGAATAAAAATGATAGGATTAATATTGGATAATCAATCCTTTGAACAGGACATCAGGGAACTGCTTATGGCATTCTATCCAGGAGAACGGTTCCTCCATGAGGAGAACCCGGATGAAGAGTTCCGGCTGATCGTACGAAGTGTGACGGGAGAGGATTTCTTCCAGCTGAGTCTTGAAGACAGGGAACATAAAATTACGAAAACGTCCGGTACAGAGGTGGACTTTTCCGACCGTTTTGAAACGAAAAACAGGATTAAGCGGATGCTTTATGGCATGGCGGGAGAGCTTACGAAAAAAGTCCTTCCATGGGGAACACTGACGGGGATCCGCCCGGTTAAAATAACCATGACAAAGCTGCTGTCCGGAAGCGGAGAAGCGGAAGTATCAGAATATATGAAGGATACGTATTTCACCAGTGATCAGAAGGCGGAGTTAAGCCTGGAAATTGCAAAACGGGAGTTAGAGCTTCTATCTTCCATTGACTATGAAAAGGGCTACAGCCTTTATATCGGAATCCCATTCTGCCCCACAACCTGTCTGTACTGCTCCTTTACCTCCTTTCCCATCAGCCAGTGGGAAAAACGTATGGATGAGTATCTGGAAGCCTTGTGGAAAGAGATGAAATTTACTGCCGGACGAATGTCTGGAAGAATTCTGGATACCGTCTATGTAGGTGGAGGAACTCCAACCTCACTCAGTGCCGGGCATTTAGAAACGCTGATGTGCAGACTGAAGGAAACCTTTGACTTTACAAACGTCAAGGAGTTTACTGTAGAAGCAGGAAGACCGGACAGTATTACAGAAGAGAAGCTGAAGGTATTAAAGAAATACGGGGTGACCCGAATTTCCATTAATCCCCAAACGATGAAGGAAGAGACGCTTAAAGTGATCGGACGCCGTCATTCGGTGGAGATGGTAAAGGACAGGTTTCATCTGGCCAGGTCTTTGGGATTTGATAATATCAACATGGATTTAATCATCGGACTGCCAGGAGAGGACATAGAGGATGTAAGACGAACCATGGAGGAAATCAAATCTCTGGGACCTGATGGAATCACCGTTCATACTCTGGCAATTAAACGTGCGGCACGTCTTAATATGTTTAAGGAACAGTACGGGGATTTAAAAATCACAGGAACCCAGGAAATGGTTGATTTAACAGCAGCCTGTGCACGCAGTATGGGACAGGAGCCTTATTATCTCTACCGCCAGAAGAACATGGCTGGAAACTTTGAAAATGTTGGATACTCGGTTCCTGGAAAAGCCTGTATTTATAACATCCTGATCATGGAGGAAAAACAGACCATAGCAGCATGTGGGGCAGGAACTTCCACCAAGGTGGTATTTCCAGCTGAAAACCGTCTGGAGCGGGTAGAAAACGTCAAGGATGTGGAGCAGTACATCTCCAGAATCGATGAAATGATAGAAAGAAAAGAAAAAATGCTTGCAAAATCAGAAATGTAATTTAAAATAGAAAGCATGATTTGCGATATCCATGATAGATAGAAAATAAAAAAACGGAGTGAAAAAAATGTCATTAAAAAAGAAACCGGTTACCGGAATGAAGGACATACTTCCCGCTGAGATGCAGGTACGGGAATATGTGATGAACCAGATTCGGGAGACGTACGGCGGATTTGGATTTAATTCCATTGAGACTCCCTGTGTGGAACACATTGAGAACCTGACCAGTAAGCAGGGCGGAGACAATGAGAAGCTGATATTTAAGATTATGAAGCGGGGAGAGAAGCTGAATCTGGAAACAGCCCAGGCGGAGAATGATCTGGCTGACAGCGGACTGCGCTACGATCTCACAGTTCCCTTATCCAGATATTATTCTAATAATGCGGCGGTTTTACCGTCCCCCTTTAAGTCCCTTCAGATGGGAAGTGTCTGGAGAGCAGACCGCCCGCAGAGAGGACGTTTCAGACAGTTTGTCCAGTGCGATATCGACATCCTGGGAGATCCCACCAGACTGGCGGAGATCGAACTGATCCTTGCGACCACCACACTCCTTGGCAAGATAGGATTTAAGGGATATACCGTAAGAATCAATGACCGGAATATCTTAAAAGGAATGGCAGCACATTGCGGTTTTTTGGAAGACTCTTATGATCAGGTCTTTATTATTCTGGATAAGATGGACAAGATCGGCATGGATGGCGTGGCACGGGAGTTAAAGGAAGCAGGTTATCCGGAGGAGAATGTGAGTAAATATCTGGCCCTGTTTGAAACTGTGACAAGGGATGCTGCCGGTGTAAGAAGCTTAAAGGATGCGTTGGAGGATGCCATGGATCCGGAAAAGGCAGAGAATCTGGCAGCCATCATTGACAGTGTAAGCCAGATTACAACCAGTCAGTTTAAGATCGAATTCGATCCTACTCTGGTTCGCGGAATGTCCTATTACACAGGAACCATCTTCGAGATTCTGGTGGATGGATTCCCGGGATCAGTCGGCGGCGGCGGACGTTATGATAAGATGATTGGTAAATTCACAGGTCTGGATACACCTGCATGCGGTTTTTCCATTGGTTTCGAGAGAATTATCACTATCCTTATGGAAGAGGGCTTTACCGTACCGGGAAGTGAAGAAAAGCTTGCATTCCTGATTGAAAAGGGAGTGAGCGATTCCGTTATGAATGAGGCTGTGAAAGAGGCCATGAGCGAACGCGCCAAAGGGAAAACTGTTTTAGTATCCCAGATGAATAAAAATAAAAAGTTCCAGAAGGAAAGCCTTCAAAAAGAAGGGTATACCCAGTTTAAGGAATTTTATAAAGAAGCACTAAAGGAAACAAATTAGGAGGAAGTTATGGCAGAGTCAATGTTGGGTTTAAAAAGATCCCATAGATGTACGGAAGTTACAACAGCCTGTGCAGGAAAAGAAGTTACAGTTATGGGCTGGGTTCAGAAAAGCAGAAACAAGGGCGGTATTATTTTCGTTGATTTAAGAGACCGTTCCGGTATTCTGCAGATCATCTTTGAAGAAAGCGACTGCGGATCAGAGGATTTCGCAAAAGCGGAGAAACTGAGAAGTGAGTTTGTTATTGCTGTTACCGGTATAGTGGAGAACAGAGCAGGCAGTGTGAATGAGAATCTGGCCACCGGTGCTATTGAAGTGCGGGCAAAGAGCCTGCGGATTCTTTCTGAGTCTGAGACACCTCCTTTTCCTGTTGAAGAAAACAGCAAGACAAAAGAAGAACTGAGATTAAAATACCGTTATCTGGATTTAAGAAGACCGGACCTTCAGAAGAATATCATGATCAGAAGCCAGGTTGCCACATTAACAAGAGCATTTCTTGCTGAAGAGGGCTTTTTGGAAATCGAGACCCCGACTCTTATTAAGAGTACACCGGAAGGCGCAAGGGATTATCTGGTGCCAAGCCGTGTTCATCCGGGATCCTTTTATGCGCTTCCCCAGTCTCCCCAGCTTTTCAAACAGCTTCTTATGTGCTCCGGTTATGACCGTTATTTCCAGCTGGCGAGATGCTACCGTGACGAAGATTTACGTGCGGACAGACAGCCGGAATTTACACAGATCGATATGGAGCTGTCCTTTGTAGACGTGGAAGATGTACTGGCAGTGAATGAAAGACTGTTAAAGAAGCTGTTTAAGGAAATCTGCAATTTCGATCTGGAGCTTCCGATTACACGTATGACCTGGAGAGAGGCTATGGACCGCTTCGGTTCTGATAAACCGGATATGCGTTTTGGAATGGAGCTTAAGAATGTTTCAGACGTAGTAAAGGATACAGAGTTTGTTGTATTTAAGGGAGCTTTGGAAAACGGCGGATCTGTTCGCGGCATTAATGCAAAAGGACAGGCTTCTATGCCGAGGAAAAAAATCGATGCACTTGTGGAATATGCAAAAGGCTTTGGAGCTAAGGGGCTTGCTTATCTGGCAGTGAATGAAGACGGAAGCTACAAATGTTCCTTCTCCAAATTCATGACAGAAGAGGAACTTGGAATACTGGCAAAAGCCATGGATGGGCAGCCGGGAGACCTTCTTTTATTTGCAGCAGACAGGGACAAGGTTGTTTTTGATGTACTTGGAAACCTTCGTCTGGAGCTGGCAAGACAGCTGGATCTTCTGAAAAAGGATGAATTTAAATTCTTATGGGTAACAGAATTCCCGTTACTTGAGTATAACGAGGAACAGGGACGTTTTACAGCCATGCATCACCCCTTCACCATGCCGATGGAAGAGGACTGGGCTATGATCGATACCGACCCGGGAGCAGTTCGTGCCAAAGCGTATGATATCGTGTTAAACGGTACGGAGCTGGGCGGCGGTTCTGTCCGTATCCACCAGGGCGATATTCAGTCCAAGATGTTTGAGGTACTGGGCTTTACCAAAGAACAGGCAAACGAACAGTTCGGCTTCCTTTTAGATGCATTCCGTTACGGAGTACCTCCTCACGCAGGACTGGCTTATGGTCTTGACCGTGTCGTTATGCTGATGGTTGGTGCTGACAGCATCCGTGACGTTATTGCATTCCCTAAGGTAAAGGATGCTTCATGCTTAATGTCTGAAGCACCGGCTCCTGTAGATCCCAAGCAGCTTGATGATCTGGGGATTCAAGTCAGCGAAGAAGAATCATAAAAAATACAGAACTCTCTGCATAACGAAATGTCGGATGCAGAGAGTTTTTTTATCGAAAAAAAGTATCAGATAAAAGGAAAATATTAACATTATAATATGGAAATTTTACATTGATCTGCTATAATATAGAAAAAAGCATATGTTAAAGGAGGATTCAAGCAATGAAAGGAAGTACTAAAAGAAAGTTTCTGTCTCTTTTTCTGTCCTTGCTCATGGTTTTATCTCTTACTGCCGGCTTCTCGATTCCGGCCAGTGCAGCAGACCAGGACATCGTGATTCTCTATACCAACGACGTTCACTGCGGCATTGATGACAAGATTGGGTATGCAGGTCTTGCTCTATACAAAAAAGAGATGCAGGCCCAGACACCCTACGTGACGCTTGTTGACGCAGGAGATGCCATTCAGGGAGCCCCCATCGGAACTCTTTCGGACGGCGGATATATCATTGACATCATGAATCAGGTGGGTTATGACTTTGCTGTGCCGGGGAATCATGAATATGATTACGGTATGCCCCGTTTCTTAGAGCTGGCAGGTAAATTAAGCTGTGGCTACTACTCCGGCAACTTTATGGATTTAAAAACCAATACCCCGATATTTGCTCCTTACAAAATGTTTACATACGGCAGCACAAAGGTCGCTCTGGTAGGAGCCACCACACCGGAAAGCTTCACCAAATCAACACCTGCCTATTTCCAGGATGGAAGCGGCAATTACATTTACGGATTCTGTGAAGATGAAACCGGCAAAAAACTTTACGACCAGATTCAGCAGTCTGTTAACAGCGCCAGAGCAGAGGGTGCCCAGTTCGTGATTTTAGTGGGGCATTTAGGAGAAAATGGCACAACAGACCGGTGGACCTCTGATAATGTTATTAAGAATACAAATGGAATTGATGTGGTAATCGACGGTCATTCACATGAAGAATACACGAAGGATTTAAAGAATAAGGATGGAAAGGATGTACTCCTTACCCAGTCCGGAACCAAATTAAGCAAAATCGGAAAGCTGACCATACATACAGACGGCTCCATTGCCAATGAACTGGTTGCCCAGGTTCCTGTGACTGCAGTGTCCAGCACCTACACAGTAAAAAAAGGCGATTCTCTCAGCCGCATTGCAAAAAGAGAGTTAGGTTCCTATGACCGCTGGAGAGAGATCTATAACGCCAACCGGGACAAGGTGAAGGATCCGGACGTTCTTACTTTGGGAAGTCAGCTTGTTATACCGGGAAAAACCGCAGTATCAGAGGATGGAAAAGCCCTGGATTATGATACTGACCAGTTTATTAAGAATATTCAGGCCCAGTATCAGGAATCCTTAAAAGCAGTTCTGGGTCATACAGATGTGGATCTCACCATCATCAATCCTGCAACAGGAGAACGGGCTGTCAGAAACGGAGAAACCAATTTGGGTGATCTTTGTGCAGATGCCTATCGCCAGGTGCTTGGGGCAGATGTCGGTATTGTAAATGGAGGCGGTGTCCGCGCAGGGATTAAGCCTGGGAATATTACATATAACGATACCCTTACCGTACACCCCTTTGGAAACATGGGGTGCGTGGTAGAAGCTACCGGACAGCAGATTAAGGATGCCTTAGAGATGTCTTCCCGTAATTATCCTAAGGAAAACGGTGGATTTTTACAGGTATCCGGTTTGACATATACCATTAAGACCTCAGTTCCATCCAGTGTACAGTTAGATGAAAAAGGCAACTTTGTAAAAGTAGCCGGTGCATACCGGGTAGCAGATATCAAAGTAGGAGATTCCCCTCTTGATCCTGCCAAAGTGTATACCGTAGCTTCCCATAATTACATGTTAAAGATGGCTGGTGATGGTATGACAATGTTTAAAAACAGCAAGGTGCTCCGTGATGATGTTATGACCGATGTGGATATACTGTCTGCCTTTATTCGCAGTAACTTAGGCGGTAATGTAGGTGCAGATTATGCAAATCCGTCAGGACAGGGAAGAATCACCATTCAGTAATACCGCAGCAGCAGCTCCATAAGTGAATTAATGCTTATGGAGCTGCTGCTTTTTTCTTGTCTGCAAAACCAGGAGATCCGTGGTACAATGGTTAAAAAAGAAAAAATACGGGAGATAAGAAATGCTGATTGAGAAACAACAGAACTATTTTGAAGAAATATATGCAATCTACCAGGCATCATTTCCTGACCAGGAACGACGCACGAAGGAAGGGCAGTGGGATACCTTTTTCAATCCACGCTATCATATCCGGGCTGTAAAGGAAGGCGGTAAGATCGTGGCGTTTCTTGGATATTGGGATCTGCCCGGCTGTGTATTTTTTGAGCATCTGGCTACGGCTGAGATCTCCAGGGGGAAGGGTTATGGAAAACTTCTGGTGGAAGAAACGGTGTGGGAGACAAAAAAACCAATATTTCTGGAAATTGAACCGGTAACGGAAGATAATCCAATAACAGGCAGGAGGGCTGTGTTTTATGAGCGGATGGGATTTTATATCAATCGTTTTTTCTACCAGCAGATGCCCTTAAAGTCCCAGGATAGTCCCATGCAGCTGTGGGTTACCAGCTATGGGAAACCAGTTTCCGAGGAAGAATTTCTGCCCTATAAAAAAGAGATCTACCAAATCGTATACGGAGTGAAACTAACGTAATCAGGACCAGTTTGTCTTATTTCTATCACAGGACAGGCTTTTTTTGCATATATTGTATCTAGCAATCAGTATATTCTAAAGGAGTTGGTTTGATTGAACCGATATAAGATATGCGTTTATGCGATCAGCAAAAATGAAGAGCAGTTTGTGGACCGGTGGATGGATGCGGTATCTGAGGCAGATGAAGTAATTGTAACAGATACGGGCTCCACAGACGGCACCGTTGAAAAGCTCAGGGCAAGGGGAGCAACTGTTTATGAAGAAACCATTTCCCCATGGAGATTTGACACTGCACGCAATATGGCTCTCAGTCATGTACCGGAGGATGCGGACATCTGTGTATCCAATGATTTAGATGAAGTATTTGTACCAGGGTGGAGAAATATACTTGAGTCTGCCTGGAAACCAGACCAGACCCGTGCCAGATATCTTTTCACATTTTCCTTAAATCCTGACGGAACACCAAAGAAACAGTATCCTATGGAGAAGATTCATAAACGCCATGGCTTCCGCTGGGTCCATCCGGTGCATGAAGTATTGGAATACAGTGGATCAGAGCCTGAAAAAATAGCCTGGGTAAACGGAATTGTGTTAAATCACTATCCCGATGAGTCTAAGCCCAGAAGTCAGTATCTGCCCCTTCTGGAACTATCCGTGCAGGAAAATCCCTTAGATGACAGAGCCGTGTTCTGGCTTGGAAGAGAGTATGTGTTCCATGGGAAATTGGATGAGGCCATACAGACCCTGAATAAACACCTTTCCCTGCCAACTGCAAGATGGGCAGAGGAACGAAGTGCCTCCATGCGATTTATCGCCCATTCTTATAGTCAAAAGGGAAATAAAAGAGAAGAACTGGTCTGGCTTTACCGGGCTCTTGCTGAATGCCCGGAGGTAAGAGAGCCTTATCTGGCCCTGGCGAAATTCGGTTATCTGGAATCCAACTGGGCGTTATGCTTTGCTACGGCTTTAAAGGGCCTGACAATAAAAGAAAGCACGGGAAGCTATCTGGTGGATCCGGCAAGCTGGGGGTATGCATTGTACGATTATGCAGCAATCAGCGCTTACCGGCTGGGAATGTATGAAACAGCTGAGGAATATGCTGCCTGGGCAATAAAAACAGCTCCGGAGAATAAACGGCTTCAGAGCAATCTTTTACTGATTCAGCAGAAAAGCAGAAAACAGACAGCTGAGGAGGAGACCTCATGAAAAAACTGAAAATCTGTGTTTATGCAATCTGTAAAAATGAAGCTTCCTTTGTAGACCAATGGATAGACTCTATGAGCGAGGCTGATCTCATCGTTGTGACTGATACCGGTTCAGAGGATGATACGGTAGAAAAGCTGAAAAAACGGGGCGCTGTGGTTTATATTGATGTAGTAAAGCCGTGGCGGTTTGATGTGGCAAGAAACATTTCCCTGGATCATGTGCCGGAGGATGTGGATATCTGCGTCTGTACAGACCTTGATGAGAGGTTTGAGCCAGGCTGGAGAAGCCGCCTGGAGGAAGCATGGCTGAAATATAAGCCGCGCAGTAAGGGGGCAGTGGCAAAAACCGGCCGTTATCTTTACAACTGGAGCCTAAAGAAGGATGGAACACCGGACATACAATTTTATTATTTTAAAGTCCATGAGCGCAGGGATTTCCGGTGGAAATGCCCTGTTCATGAGTTTATCCAGTACTGCGGGAAAAAGCCCCTCGAAACGGTATATATCGAAGGAATGGTATTAAACCATCATCCGGATCCCACCAAATCCAGAGGTTCCTATCTGCCTCTTCTGGAACTGGCAGTAAAGGAGGCACCGGACGATGAGAGGATGCGGTACTATCTGGGCAGAGAATATATGTATAAGAGTAAATGGCAGGAAAGCATTAATACACTGATGGAGTATTTACAGCTTCCAACCGCCAGATGGTGTGATGAGCGGTGTGCAGCTATGCGCTGGATTGCCAAATCCTATTACAGAATGGGAAGCAGTAAGGAAGCATACCGGTGGTATTTTAAAGCAATTGCAGAGGTCTCGGATATGCGGGATTCTTATGTGGAATTTGCCAAAATGTGCTATGAGTTAAAGGATTGGCCGATGGTTTACTTTTTGACACTGGAAGCTCTGAAAATAAAACAAAAGTCAAGAACCTTTGTGAATATGGGCTATTCCTGGGACTATACACCAGAAGATCTCTGCGCCATAGCATCCTACCGTCTGGGATTGTTTACTGAATCTCTGGAACATGCGAAAGCAGCGCTTTTGACCGCCCCTGATAATGAACGGCTGAAAAGTAATTTAAAACTGATTCAGGCAGCACAAATCAAATAGAAACAGCATTCCGGATGGAAGACACAGGTTTCAAAACAGGGAATTTGTGTCTTTTTTCTGGAATTTTTTTAATTGTTTAAATTTTGACAAATACTTTATAACGTAAGCAACGGAATCAATGAGATCTCCGCAGTCGTCCAGAGCAATGCAGCAACCGCTCAGGAAAGTTCCGCATCCAGCGAGGAATTATCCGCTCAGGCAGGACTTCTGCAAAAAGAAGTGGATAAATTTAAAATAATCCAATAAGATGTTGAATTAAAAACTGCCTTATGATACCATGAAGGTGGTCAGTTATTTCAAATACAAATAAGGAGGCTTTTAATAAATGGATATTCGTTACTCTGCAAATCAGAAAGATTTCAAACGTTATACAACAGAAGAAACCAGAAACGAATTTTTAATTGAGAACTTATATGTTGCCAATGAAGTGGTAGCTGTTTACTCCCATGTGGACCGTATGGTGACACTGGGCTGTATGCCAACAACAGAAACTGTTTCTATTGACAAAGGAATTGATATCTGGAAAAACTTTGGTACAAGCTTTTTCCTTGAAAGACGTGAGATCGGTATCTTTAACATCGGCGGATCCGGAAAGATCAAGGCAGATGGAGAAGAATTCAGCATGGGATATAAAGACTGTTTATATATCACAAAGGGAACCAAAGAAGTATTATTCTCCAGTGATGATGCATCAAACCCTGCAAAATTCTATATGGTAAGTGCTCCGGCTCACAAGTCCTGCAAGACAACCTTTATTCCCATCGAAAAGGCTGCCAAGAAGCCGCTGGGTGCAATGGAAACTTCCAATAAGCGCGTGATCAACCAGTTCATCCATCCGGATGTACTTGAGACTTGCCAGTTATCCATGGGAATGACCGTTTTAGATCCGGGCAGTGTATGGAACACCATGCCGTCTCATACTCATGAAAGACGTATGGAAGTTTATATGTACTTCGAGATTCCGGAGAACAATGTGGTATTCCACATGATGGGCGAAGGCAATGAGACCAGACATATCGTTATGCAGAATGAGCAGGCAGTAATCAGCCCATCCTGGAGCATCCATTCCGGAGCAGGTACAAGCAATTATACCTTCGTATGGGCAATGGGCGGTGAGAACCAGGCATTTGATGATATGGACACCATTCTTACAACTGAATTAAGATAAAAAATAATTGGACAGGCAGATGCTTTTATATGGGCATCTGCCTGTTTTTTTCATTTCAGGAAGGAAATTGGCAAATGGTGTGAAATCTCTGTGAAAATGTAGATATTCTGCTATCAATTTGGTACAATATGTTTCAGAAATACTGGAAAACAGTTGAGATCTGATTTCGGGAGGTTTTTATGGAACAGTTAAAAATATTAGTGGTAGATGATGAAGCCAGAATGCGAAAACTGGTTAAGGATTTTCTCAGTGTAAAAGGATTTACCGTTGTAGAAGCAGCCAATGGAGAAGAAGCTGTTGACATATTTTTTGAGCAGAAGGATATTGTGCTGATTATCCTGGACGTGATGATGCCCAAAATGGATGGGTGGGAGACCTGTAAGACCATCCGCAAATATTCCCAGGTTCCCATCATCATGCTGACAGCCAGAACAGAGGAGCGTGATGAGCTTCAGGGCTTTGAATTAGGCGTGGATGAATACATTGCAAAACCGTTCAGCCCCAAGATCCTGGTTGCCCGTGTAGAGGCCATATTAAGGCGCAGCAATGCTGTTAATACAGATTCTGTGGAAATCGGCGGCATCTGCATTGATAAGGTGGCTCATCAGGTTACAATCGATGGAAAGGACATTGAATTAAGCTATAAAGAATTTGAGCTTCTGGCATATTTCCTGGAAAATCAGGGAATTGCTTTATCCAGAGAGAAGATTTTAAATAATGTATGGAACTATGATTATTTTGGTGATGCAAGAACCATTGATACCCATGTAAAGAAGTTAAGAAGCAAAATGGGAGATAAAGGAGATTACATCAGGACGATCTGGGGAATGGGCTATAAATTTGAGGTAACATAATCGTTAGAGGTGAGTGAATGAAGCATTCCATAAAAGCACGTTTCGCCATCGTGTTTGTCTGTCTGATGGCATTTGTCCTTCTGTGCACCTGGTGTGTGAATAACTTGTTTTTGGAGAGTTTCTATACCAGAGCCAAGGTTCATATACTGGAGATGGCCTACACAGAGATCGACAAGGTGGTTGACCAGGCCAACGAAAGTGGGAAGGGGATCATCCAGTATTACTATGATTCCTATGATCCTGATTACAAGAATGAGGGTCCAGTACAGAAGATGTTCCGGACTATGGGTGAAAAATACAATTTAATGATGGTTTTAATTGACAGCACCACCGACAAGTTCCTGATGTCCACAAGCGGAGACCCCCAGTTCTTAAAAAACAGGGTGGAGGATTATATATTCGGTAAAGATATGCCCCAGGCCAGCGTGTTAAAAAAACACGAAAATTATATTATTCAGAAAGCCTACGACAAACGTTCGGATTCCTATTACCTGGAAAGTTGGGGATATTTTTCTGATAATAAAACTATTTTTTTGATCTCCATACCGTTGTCTAGCATCCGGGACAGTGTGGCTTTGTCAAATCAGTTCCTGGCTTATGTGGGGTCTATAGCTTTGATTATAGGCAGTTTATTTATCTATTTTACGACAAAGCGGATCACAACCCCCATCCTGCAGCTGGCAAATTTATCCGAGAAGATGTCTGGTCTGGACTTTGAGGCGAAATATACCGGCGATGAAAAAGATGAAATCGGTATTCTGGGCAACAGCATGAACCAGCTGTCCGATCGGCTTAAAGATACCATCGGACAGCTTCGCAGTGCCAATGAGGAATTGCAGAAGGATATCGAAGAGAAGGTAAAGATCGATGAGATGCGGAAGGATTTCATTGCCAATGTCTCCCATGAGTTAAAAACCCCAATTGCCCTCATTCAGGGATATGCGGAAGGCTTAACAGAGGGAATGGCAGAAGATCCGGAGAGCAGGGATTATTACTGTGAGGTAATCATGGATGAGGCCAATAAGATGAATAAAATGGTCCGCCAGCTGTTAAATCTCACAGCTCTGGAATTCGGCAATGATGATCTGCAGCTGGAATGCTTTGATTTAACAGAACTGATTCGTGGAGTGATTGGTTCTTCCGGAATATTGATTCAGCAAAAAGAGGCGAAGGTGAAACTGGAGACCTTTGATAAGATCCGGGTTTGTGCGGATGAATTCAAAATAGAAGAAGTAATCACCAATTATATAAATAATGCACTCAATCACCTGGGCGGAGAGCGGGAGATTATTATTACCGCAGAAGAAAACGGAAAAGAGGCACTTGTAACTGTATTTAACACAGGACAGAACATTCCGGAAGAAGATATCCCCAAACTCTGGACGAAATTTTTCAAAGTCGATAAGGCTCATACCCGGGAATATGGTGGCAGCGGCATCGGGCTTTCCATTGTAAAAGCCATTATTGATTCCCATAATAAAACCTGTGGTGTCCGCAATGTAAAAGGCGGGGTAGAATTCTGGTTTACCCTGGACTGCTATCAGGAAAAGGGATAATGACTTATGTGCTGAGTGAAAAATGCCGATATAAATAGTGTTGAACCATGATTTCTTAAGACATGCGATGTGAAAGGAGAATGATATGGATATTGCAGCAATGAGTATGCAGCTAAGTTCTGCTAAGCTTCAACAGAGTGCCAGCTTAAGTGTTACCAAAAAGGCAATGAATAACCAGGAAGCACAGGCAGCCGATCTTTTAAAGATGATGGATGCGGCAGCTCCAAACCAGATTAAGGCAACTGGTTTAGGACAGTATGTTGATGTAAGAGTGTAAAGAAGTATCAGCCGTTAAGGAGTTGGACCAGTGAACCGGTCTGGCTCCTTAACGGCTTTTTTAGTTGAATAGAGGGGGCGGTTACCCCTGTTTTTCACAGATTAGGAAATAGCGGTCCAGATGTTCCGTATAACCGCCTTTTTGTTCTTTTGGCGGTGTAGCGTCCAGTATGGCTCTCAGCTGGGGCTTTAAACTGAGGCTGTTAAGCAGTGACATCAGCTCCTGAAGATTAATGAGTAACAGGGAAGGTTTTCCATTTAGCAGCCTTTCTTCCGCCATCTCCTGTTTCAGATGGAAGGCGTAGGGATTTGCCATATAGAAATACATGATTCCGCCAGTTTCTAAATGCTCCGAGCATGTGCCAAGAAGCTCCTTGTAATTAGGATAAAGGGATAAATCTCTGCCCAGGCTGATATAGTTGTATCTGCCTTCCGGAATCTGTTTATGTGTTTCAAAAATGGAAGGAGACACATAAACAGGGCTGTGAAATGGACGCAGATCATCTGCAAGAGCAGCGTCATTGATAAGGAAGGTAAAGGAGCTCTCTTTTTTCATTCTCCTGAACTGGGTTTTTAGCTGCAGCACATCTGCACCATAGCCGGGATCAATGGCGAGCATGGATATATTCTCCGGCTGCTGTGCAATGGTAGGTTCTATATGAGTCAGCTGGTAAGGGTCATAACAGAAGTTATTTCCCCATGGATCGAGATTGTATTTAAACTGAAACAGAGCCCGCCCGTTAAAAATAGAATGATGGTGGACCTGGTCCTCTTTTCCGGTAACACTGCCAAAATGGTAGCACCACGTGTCCTTGCAGAGAATCTGCTGAAATCCCGCCCTTCTTGCCCGCAGGCTGAAATCATCATCCCAGAATTCCATGGTATGAAAATACCGGTCTGCAAATCCAATGGTATTCACTTTCTCCACATCATACAATGCGATCACAGGCATGAGTCTGCATTTTTCCTCCCAAAGGTATGGACAGGTCTGATTATGGCTTTTGGCTGTCGCCTCTGCATTTTCCGGTTTAAAATCAGCGATCATCCCCTGGCGGTTGCTGGTATTTGGAGTGCTGGGAACCGCCATGACAGCATTAGGGTAATGCTGCAGGCAGGTGAACAGATTATCCAGCCACCTTTCTGTAAGAATGGTGTCGTTGTTAACAAATGCAGCATATCTGCCTTCGCATACGCGGTATAACAGAGTAAAGATCATTGCTTTAACATTCTCTTTTAGTGTTATAACTTTTGTGATTCCAAGGCTTTCAAAGTATTCCTCTGTTCCATCGGTGGAACCGTCGTTTAACAGGATTAGTTCACATGGGTATTTGGTTAAGTCTGTATTCCGGAAAAGACTGTCCAGACATTTTTTGGTATATTCCAGTTTGTTGTAAACGGGTATCATGATGGAAATCAGGTATTTTTCTCCTCTGTCGCTGTACGTGTTTTGGTGGTTCTCAGCAAATTCGGTATTATAGTATTCATTCATTTTTGCTTTATCCGGATAGATGATCATCCAGAAGTAGGTGTCTTCCAGCCATTCCTGAAGAAATGGAATCAGCTGATATTCAGTCAGCGCTGCAGCCTTTTCCCTGTTGTTGATTAGGACTAGTGTTGTGAGTTTGTCGATTGTCCAGCTTATGTTGTGATACATGGCCTGAAAGGAGATCGGGATTTTTTGCAATGCCGGGTCGTTTAATGCGGGTTCTAAATCAGCCAGCAGGGACTTAATAATCTGAAACTGGCTTGTCAGGAGGCGAGTCTCCTGACTGGGCAGTGTGGGGAGCAGTGTTGTGGCTATATGCAGCAGGAATTTCTGGTTCTGAATCACCCGCTTCCATGAATTTAAGGGGTCATCGGCAGATATCCTATCTAAGGCTAAAAATTTGTGCGTCATAATGGGTTCCTTCTTAAATTATAGGCGGCATCATGCAGGAAAAACGGACTGATGGTGCTGCCTGGTATGCGGTGTCACTTTATTATATGGCTGATGTCCGGATTCTTTGAATGAAACAAAAAATATTTAAAAATTTACAAAAAATGACTTAACTTTTTAAGCTATCGACTCGATAAAGTATGTGAAAGGAAGATGTTGGTGAGCTTCTTCTGCAAAGAGGGTTTTTCCTGATTTTGTAGCGGCAGTTCATTGGACAGGCTTCTTGCAGACACAAGTGTCAGATTTTTACGAAACCCGCCACGCGGCTGGTACCCCGCAGAGGTTTCAAATATCTTTAACGCTTATCTGGAAACCAGTAAGCGTCCTATCATCCAGGGAAAAGGATTTCCCTGATACATATTCAAGGAGGAAAAACACATGAGAATTCAGCACAATATCGCAGCTTTAAACTCTTACAGACAGTTAGGAAGTAACAACACATCCGTAGCTAAGAACCTTGAGAAATTATCTTCTGGTTACAGAATCAACCGCGCAGGTGATGACGCAGCTGGTCTTGCTATTTCTGAGAAGATGAGAGCACAGATCACAGGTCTTGAGACAGCACAGAAGAATGCAAACGATGGTATCTCTTTAGTTCAGACAGCAGAAGGTGCTTTAACAGAAGTTCACTCAATGTTAAACCGTATGACTGAGCTTGCTACCCAGTCTGCAAACGGAACTTATCAGGATAACGTTGACCGTGAGAATCTTACAAAAGAGGTTAATTCCTTAAAAAGCGAAATCGACCGTATTTCTGAAGGAACTAACTTCAACGGAATTAATCTGTTAGATGGTAGCCTTGGTAAGTCAACTGGTGTACCAGGTACAGCTATGGTAACTACCGGAGATGCCCTTGGTGCTGCAGCAACTGTTTTAGAAGCATCTGGTGCTTCTATTGCACCTAATCAGGACGTATCAATTGCCGATGCTACAGGCGGAAAGATTTCAGTTACAGTTACCAATACTGACGATGGTTCTGCTAAGACAACAGTTATTGATCTTGCAGAGGTAACTAAACGTACAAATGGTACAAATACAGGAGCAGCTTTAGGAGGAACAGATACTTTGGCAGCAGGTGAAACAGCTACCATTGATCTGACCAGTGTAGGACTTGGTAAAATTGATATTGTCGGTAACGGCGGGAATGCAGCAGCTCTTGCTACTGGCTTAGCAGGTACGATTTCCGGTGTGGGAACACCTGTAGGAGGTGGAACTGGAACTGGATTGGCATTGCAAATTGGAGATACTGGTGATGATTTCAATAATCTGACTGTTAGCGTTGGTTCCATGAGCTCTAAGGCACTTGGTCTCGATTCTATAGATGTGAGCACTCAAAGCGGTGCAAAGAATGCTATTAAGACAATTAAAGATGCAATCAATACTGTTTCATCTACTCGTGGTGATTTAGGTGCTTTACAGAATCGTCTTGAGCATACTATCAATAACTTAGGTGTAACCTCTGAAAATATGTCTGCAGCAGAGAGCCGCATCCGTGACGTTGATATGGCAAAAGAGATGATGAACTATACTAAGAACAACATTCTGGTTCAGTCTTCTCAGGCTATGCTTGCTCAGGCAAATCAGCTTCCTCAGGGAGTTTTACAGTTATTAAAATAATATAATTGTTTAATTATCTTGATTTATATCCCTCGAAAGGCTTAGTTCCTTTTGGGGGATATTCTATATAAATGAAAAGAGGTTTATCTTTTATGATTCGTAATGTGCGGTTATCTCAATGCATGATAGTTAAAAACGAGGAAAAAAACATAAGAAGAGCTCTGGAGTGGGGGAAAGGAACTGTCTTTGAACAAATTGTTGTTGATACAGGGTCTGATGACCACACTGTTGAGATTGCCAGGGAATTGGGGGCAACTGTTTTCCAGTTTCCATGGATTGATGATTTTTCGGCTGCCAAGAATTTTGCGATAGACAAGACAAAAGGGGATTGGATCGTATTTTTAGATGCGGACGAATATTATACATCTGAAAGTGCTGCAAAGATAATTCCTATTCTGCTACAAATAGAAAATGGGCATTATGAAACGGTGAAACCTCATGCAGTAAGAAGCTTGTTAATTAATTTAGATGACCAGGGACAGGCTATTTCAACTGGTAATCAGGAACGGATTTTTCGTAATACTTCTGTTTTACGTTATCATAATCGAATACATGAAACGTTATATATATCAGATGGTAATGAGTTAGTTATTGTAGATGCCTCTAAAGATCTAAAAATTTGTCACACTGGTTATACGAGACAGATTTATCAAGAAACCGGTAAACGCGAACGTAATATACGAATACTTCAACATGAGGTGGAGGAGTGCCCGGATAATTATAATGCATGGTCATATTTAGGGGATGCCTTGTTAGCCTTGGAATCATATATGGAGGCGGAACAGTCTTATTTACATGTAATTAAAAATGCGGATAGAGTTCTTTCTAAGGCAAGAATGGAAGCAGCATTTTGTAATTATTTAAAATTGAAGTTTTTATGCGATACAGGTACGGAAAAGGAACTATTTGATATATATCATGCTGGTAAAGCCTCTGGGTGTGAATCTCCTGATTTGGAATACTGGTTTGGATATTGGTATTATAAACGAGATAATAAAAAGAATGCAGTTGTATATTTTGAAAAAGCATTAAAAATACTAGATCAATATAATGGCAGCAGCTTTTTGGATATAGCGGGTGGTTTATTGGAAGTTTATCAAATGCTTTTTTGTGCTTACAAAGAGTTTGGAATGATTTCTGAAATGATGAGGTATGGAGTGCTGGCACTTAGACTTAATCTATACTTAATGCCAATTATTCAGGACATACTGCATCTTTTTAAATTGGAAAAAGGAGAGGCTCTAACCGGGGATATAACTTTTGAATTTTTGCAAAAGCTCTATCAACCTGTTTCTTTGAAAAATAAATTGTTTTTATTGAAAGCATCTAAGATGGCGGATTTTCCTGCATTGGAGAACAAGATATATGGTTTGTTTTCGGCAGAAGAACTAAATGCTTTGGAGAATAATAATTAAATCTTAACATATGCATTACTGACGATTAAGGTCAGCTTTGCTTCTGTCGGTGGTATATAACGTTCTTAAAAGCCACTATTATCTAGCTATATATAAACTACATTAGTTATCGTGTAATTTACAATACATTTTATTATCAGGAAGGTGATTATAATGTTAACTCCTTATATTTGTAGTAACGATATTTTTAGACTTTTGAAACAACAAAAGGCTAAACGTATCTTGTATATTAATGAATCGGGGAAAAAGAATGATGAATTATTCATTTTCTTGTCAAATAATTTGGGGCGTTCTGTCAAAATCGATACAATTTCATTTTCACATAATGATAGTACAAAGCTAACGTATGGATGGCATGTTATATTAATCAGAGGTGAAATACTTAGTAAAAATCAAAATATAAATGAAATATTAAAAAATTTAATAAACTACGCCAAACAGTCAGTTATGGTTGTTTCCCCTGTTTATATATGCGATAACGGTGAACCTGCAGATTTAACAAGTGGTATACGTTACTTATATCCAACCCGTTTTCACGAATTTGATTTTACATATCAAGAATATTATGATGAAGTAAATGAAAAAAAATGGCAAATATATAATTTTTATACGCAGAATGATTTCAAATCACCTTTATCTTTTGACAAGATTTCATATACAGAAGATACTTTTTTAAATAGAAAATTAAATATAGTATATGTTCTACCGCACCTTAAGCTTACCGGTGGATTAAAATATCTTTTAACTCACGCTAAATTTTTATTTGAAAGAGGACATAATGTTTATTTGATGTATTTAGGTGGTGGAGATGCAATTCCTTCATGGAGTGAATTAAGTCAAGAAAATATAACTGGACAAATATGTGTATCTACAGATGAAGAAATTTCTGTTTCTTTGAAAAAGCATAAGATTGACGCTATTGTAGTTGGCTTTTATACACAATTGAATCGGATGGTGAACTTTGAAGTACCTATTCTTTATTGGGAACAAGGCTCTGAAAATTTATTTGGTGATTGGGGAACCGTACAATCACATAATAGTCCTTCATTAAATGAAATCCGTAACATATATCGTTTGCCAATTGCAATAGCTTCTGTCTCACCTATCGTTTCTAGTGTTTTAAAAGCACGTTATGGCAGGTTTTCGCCATTATTGTATACAGGGATCGATACAGAATTCTACAAACCCCTCAATGAAAACTGTGAAAAGCAACATGATGGATTTTTGAAAATTCTTCTTGTAGGGCAACCAGGTCTATTATTCAAAGGATTTTTTATGATAGTAGAAGTTCTAAGACAATTATGGAACAGTGGATATAGGTTCCAAGTTACTTGGGCTTCACAGGTTGAATTTACAATAAATGCTCCTTATCCAGTTGAAATATTAGTAAATACATCTCAAATTGCCTTGACCGAACTTTATCGTGAAAGTGATATTTTAATTAGTGGTTCTGTTTATGAATCTTTTTCAATGCCACCTATGGAAGCGTTCGCATCAGGCACTGCTGTTGCATCAACTGATAATGGGGGGATTCGTGTTTATGCAAAACCAGGTGAAAATATTCTGTTAGCTGAACAAGGAAATTTTTTTGATTTATATACTGCTATCGAATATCTGATTAGATATCCGGAAATTAGAAATAAATTAGCTAAGGAAGGGAGAAAGGATTCATTAAGTTTTTCGATTAATAATTCTATTGATCAATTGGAAAATATTTTATATCATATTGTATCTCATCATTATAAAGAAGCTGGCACTTCGTCAAGTATAGATATTTCCTGATATTATAAAACATTTAGCGGCTCCCTAGAGGTTTAATTTTGATAATCTGCCAAGATATTTCTATATAGAGGCGACAATTCTATCAGCTGGTCACTTTCCGGCTGATTATTTTTGTGTTAACATTTCCACCGTATACACAGGAAGATTTATACGTAAAGGCTTCTAATTACAAAGTGCGGATATTGTTATACGCGTAAAATTATCGTAAAAATTAATAAAAATGTTACAAATGTCAATATAATAGAATAATATAATTGGAAAGAGTAACTGAAAAACGTTTAAAATGAGCAAAATCTGCCAATAAATTAACCCATACTTACCCACCTCCCATAAAAATCATGATAAAATTTAGCTTTCCAAATCCCAGAAAACCCCGTAAACACGGGGTTTTTCACAATTTCATAAATTTTCCTTACGAAAAACCGTGTCGAATCCTTATAACTTTCTTGACAATATTTGTAATAAAATGTAAAATGGAGTAAGAAAATTACAAAAAATGAATGATTTTGCATTTGACTGTTAAAATTTAACTATTTTTTCCATTTTGTAACAGTCTGAATACGTCATAATGGCAGATTGCCGGAAGAAATGAAAGTGAGGAACAAATCCGATGAATGCAATTTTTGGGAACAGCATTTCCATGGCGGAAAAATCTCTGGATTATTTGTGGGCAAAGCAGCAGACGACACTTAATAATATCGCCAATGGCGAGACCCCCGGCTATAAAGCCAGATATGTGACTTTCGAAGATGAATTTCGCAGCAGGCTTTGGGCAGCGAAGAGGGGAACTTCTGCAGATGTCGGTAAGGCAATTAATGGCTCCAGATATTATGTGCGAAATACCAATGAGGAATCTGCAAGGCTTGATGGTAATAATGTCAACATGGATGTAGAGAACGTGGAACTGGCAAGGACTACTCTGCAGTATCAATATGAACTGAATTCATTAAACAGTGATATCAGCAGACTTCGTACGATAATTAAAGGTTAAAACAGGAGGCATATAAGATGGAACAGATGTTCATAACACCCATTCGCACATTGGACTCCATTGCGGATATAGGAACAGCAAAAAAGGTAGGATCCGGACAGAATGCGGGTCCTGCATTTCAGGATATTTTTAAAGAAGCAGTTGAGAATGTAAAAACAACGGAATCAGACTTAAGCAGACAGCAGTACCTTTTGTCAACCGGACAGATAGATGACGCACATACAGTGCCTGCTGCAGCGGCAAAAGCCCAGTTATCCGTAGAACTTTTAACGGCGCTTAGGAATAAGGCATTGGAAGCTTATACGGAAATTATTCGTATTAGTATTTAAAACAGATAGCAGGGCGGACGTACGGGATGGAAAAAATTAAGGATTTATTGGGTAGACTGAGTGATAAGACGAAGAAGATTATTATTGCGGCAGTAATTGGCGTGGTGGTAATAAGCGGTGCAGTGTTTGCAGCACTGTCCATGCGGCAGAAGCCGTATGAAGTTATGTTTACCGGGGTGAGTAGTGAAGAAGCAAAACAGATTATTGGAAAACTGCAGGAGGACGGGATTGATTACCAGTTTGACGACGGTGATATAAAAGTTCCGACTGAGAATATGGACACCACGAGAGCGAAACTGGTGTCAGAAGGATATCCCAAGAGCGGTTTTACATACGATGTTTTTAAAAACAATGTCAATCTTATGACTACAGATTCCGATCGACAGACATTTAGGCTGTACGACCTGGAGACAAGAATTGGATCTACGATTCAGATTTTTGATGGAGTAAAAGAAGCATATGTTACAATAGCCCTGGGAGATACTTCTAAATATGCATTGTCTGAAGACAGCGCGAAGGAAGCAAGTGCCCAGGCTGTTGTCGTTATGAAAGACGGCGGAGCTCCGACGGAAGAACAGGCCAATTCCATTCAGCTTTTAATATCAAGAAGTATTCCGGGAATGGTTATTGACAATGTATCTGTTTTTGACGGCAACGGACGTGAAGTATCAACCAAAGCCGGAGATAGTGATTCCGATTCCGGTAAAGCGGCAGATGAGATAGAAAAGCTGATTGAAGATCAGATTTCAGCAAAAGTAATGAACGTACTGGGACCGGTCTATGGCAATGGCAATGTCCGGGTATCTGTAAAAGGTACCGTTAACATGGATAAACTGATCCGGGAAAGTATTGTCTACAATACACCGGAAAAGATCGACGAGAAGGATAAAACAGGTCTTACTTCTGAAGAATCCATTACCAAGGAATTTTCAGGAGATGGGCAGGCAGCATATGGAGTTGCCGGCTCAGAAGCCAATGCTGACATTCCCCAGTATAATGCCGGTGGACAAAATGCGGATAATGCATATGCCTCAAGCAGCTTAAATAGAAAGTATTTATTAAATCAGATCAAAGAACAAGGGCAGATAAATCCCGGAAGTATTGAGAATCTTACCGTATCCGTTGTGGTGAATGGAAACGATTTTGGTTCGCTGAATATAGAGGATATACGCAATCTTGCAGGAAATGCTGCGGGAATTGCCCAGGCTGACAGGGCGGAAAAAATTACTGCTGTAGCGGCACCGTTCTATACCATTGATGTTCCCAAAGAACTTGAGGAACCTGCAGAAGCAAATACAAACGGCATACTGATTAATCAGTGGATTCTGATTGGAGCACTGGCTGGAATACTCCTCCTGCTGCTTATTATCATTCTTGCTGTACGGCGCAGAAGAAAGAAAAAAGCGCTTGCAGAAGGGCTGGAAGACAGTCAGGAAGATGTACCGGGCATTCTCCCTATGCCTGGGAATGAAGACCAGGAAATGGAGATTCTTGTTCCGGAAGAAGACAAAGTTGCAGAACTGCGAGACAACGTTCGTGAATTTGCAGAGCAGAATCCTGAAATTTCAGCACAGCTATTAAAGACCTGGTTAAATGGAGGAAACAATAATGACGACTAATCTAACGCCGGAACAGAAAGCGGCAACAGTTATTGTTTCACTCGGCGTGGATAAGGCTTCCAAAATATATAAGTATCTGAGTGAAGATGAGATAGAGAAATTAACCGTCGAAGTTGCAAAGCTCGGACATGTTGAGTCAGAAACCACACAGGCCGTATTGGATGAGTTTTATAAAACCTGTTTAACTCAGAAGGTGGTAACAGACGGCGGACTGGAATATGCAAGAACTGTTCTGGAAAAGGCATTTGGGGAAAGTACTGCCAACAGCCTGCTCCAGAAAGTCACCCAGTCCCTTAAATCCAGATCCTTTGGCTTTATCCGAAAGAGTGATTCCAAGAATCTTTTCTCAATTCTCCAGCATGAGAGAGCACAGACCATTGCACTGGTATTATCCTATACCAATGAGGAGATGACAGCGCAGCTGATATCGGAGCTTCCTCCTGAGAAGCGGCTTAAGGTGGTGGAATCCATTGCAAGAATGGAAAGTGCTTCTCCGGAAGCTATTAAGATAGTAGAGAATGAGATTAAGAAGAAGTTCTCCGGTATTCTTACAACTGATTACACAACAGTTGGCGGTATCGATTACATAGCAAACGTAATGAACCATATGGACAGAGGAAACGAAAAACTTATCTTCGACGAGTTGGGAAGAAAAGACGCAGAACTGGCAGATACCATCCGCAAGAAGATGTTCGTTTTCGAAGACATTATTACGATGGACGACAGATCCATTCAGCGTTTTATCCGCGAATGCGATATGAAAGATATGGTTTATGCGCTTAAGAATGCAAATAAACAGATTACAGATGTTATTTTCTCCAATATGTCAACCCGTATGAAGGAAAGTATTCAGTCCGACATGGAAGTTACAATTAATGTCCGTCTGAAAGATGTCGAAGAGGCACAGCAGAGAATTGTTAGTATTATCAGGCGTCTGGAAGAAGAAGGCGAGCTGATAATCAGCAAGGGCGGAAAGGATGATATCATTGCCTAATATTATCAAAGGTCCCCAGGCTGCAGATCTGGTTCTGGAATATGGATTTCAGCAGAAATTTGAAGATGTAGTGGTGAAACAGGAAACAGCCGGACCGGAGGAAGAACAGCTGCATCCGGAGCATGAAGATAACAATATTCGGATCGAAGAGATATACGAAGAGGCGTATAACCGGGCAGAGGACATTGTGAAACAGGCAAGGGAAGAAGCCGAAAAGATACTGGCAGATGCCAGAGAAAACGGTTATCAGCAGGGCTATGAGGCCGGATTGCAGGAAGGACGCACAGCTGCGTACGAAGAGCATAAGGAAGAACTGGATTTACGTATGAATGAATTCCGTGAATCCATCCGGTCAACCATAGAAAGTGTTACAGAAGAGAAAAACAGGATTATTGAGACATACATTGATGATTTAAAACGGGTAACTTTAACCATAGCGGAAAAGGTGATACAGACCAGCTTAAAATCAAGCGGTGAGATCATTAAACGTATGATAGTGGCTGCAGCAGGTAAACTGAAAAAAACGCAGTGGGTGAAGATTTATGTATCTCAAAAGGACGCAGGAATGATGATCCAGGGAGATGTGGGACTGTTAAATGAACTTTCCCATATATCAGGCAATATCAAGATCGTTGCTATGGAACATTCCGAAGAGGGTACATGTATTATAGAGCTTCCAGAAGAGATTATTGATGTCAGCGTAAATACCCAGATCGAAAATATTAAGGGAATCCTTAATAACGCAAGACTGTAGCAGGAGGAATCCGTATGTTCAAAGATTTATCGGACTTAATCAGGAAAACAGAGACCATAGACCATATCGGCAAGATTGAGAATATTGTTGGTATGTCTATGGAAGCCTCCGGTGGAAAGGCCAGCATTGGAGATATTGCCTATATTTACAATGAGGACAGAAAAGAACAGATTCCAGTGGAAGTGGTTGGATTCAAAGATGATAAGATTCAGCTTATGGCCTATGAGAACATGAGCGGAATTGCTGCGGGAAGCTTTGTAAGAAATACAAGAAGACGTTTGAAGATACCAGTAGGGGATTTTTTAAGGGGACGGATTATTGATGCAAAGGGAGAGCCCATGGATGGGATGGGACCTTTTGAAAATCCCAGATATTATTATGTGGAAAATCCCTACATTAATCCAATGTCCCGGCCGCCTATTACAGATACATTGGAATTCGGCGTTAAGGCAATTGATGGCATGAATACCATCGGCAAGGGGCAGCGTATCGGTATCTTTGCAGGCAGCGGTGTCGGAAAAAGTACATTGCTTGGAATGATAGCCAGGAATGTAAAAGCCGATATTAATGTTGTTGCACTGGTGGGAGAGCGTGGCCGGGAGGTAAGAGAGTTTATTGAAAAGGACTTAGGTCCGGAAGGAATGAAACGCTCGGTTTTAATTGTTGCCACATCGGATCAGCCTGCCATGCTTCGTATGAAATGTCCGCTTGTTGCCACCACGATTGCAGAGTACTTTAAAAATCAGGGAAAAGATGTACTCCTTATGATGGACTCCCTGACCCGTTTCGCCATGGCACAAAGAGAGATCGGCCTAGCCATTGGAGAGCCGCCTGTAGCCAGAGGTTATACTCCTTCTATCTATGCGGAATTTCCAAAACTACTGGAAAGAAGCGGTAATTTTAAAGAAGGCTCCATTACTGGAATTTATACCGTTCTGGTAGAGGGAGATGATACCAATGAACCCATTGCCGATACAGTGCGGGGTATTGTAGACGGTCATATTGTACTGAGCAGAAAACTGGCCAACGCCAACCATTTTCCGGCAATCGATGTAAGTGCCAGTATATCCCGACTTATGACTAACATTGTATCGGATGAACACAGGAAGATGGCTTCTGAAATCAGAGATATTTTAAGTTTGTATGAAAAGAATGAAGATTTAATATCAATTGGCGCCTACAAATCGGGGACCAATCCCAAATTGGATGTTGCCATTGCCAAGATAGAAAAGATCAATCAGTTTTTGTGTCAGGGGATCAATGAGAATGACAGCTATGAAGAAACGCTTGAGAAAATGAGACTAATTTTAAAGTAAACTTTGTGAAAGAAGGCTGAAGATGAAAAAATTCAATTTTCCTCTTGATACTGTTTTAAATTATAAGGATCAGGTACTGGAAAATCTCAAAACAGAGCATGCACAGATTCTTGCTGGGATAGCACAGCAGGAACAGCGGATTGAAGAGCTGATGGTTAAGAGCCGGCTTGCGGCTGTAAGGTACAGAGAAGATACACTGTGTGGAGTGACTGTTAATATCATGAGAGAATATGAGCGCTATATCACTTTCATTCAGCAAAGAATTATTACGGAACAGGGTGTCCTCTTAAAGATGAAGAAAAAAGAGGAACAAAAGCGCACAGAAGTGATTGAGGCCAAAAAAGAAAAGGCGTCCATTGATAAATTAAAAGAGAAGAAGATGGACCAATACAACAAGGATATGCTAAAAAGTGAAGAGCTGTTTATTGAGGAATTTGTTTCCAATACCATGTCAGTTCGCAGCAGCAGGTAGTCCTGCCGGATTCATACACGGCAGTTACCATAAAATCAATGCCTTAAGGCAGAACAGAGAAAGGGGGGAAAACAATGGAGATGAAAACAAACAGTGTAGATCTTATAATCAGACAGATGCCAAAATCCCAGAAGACGGAAGAATCATCAACAAGTGACAGATCCGGATTCAAGAAGATGATGAGAGAAAAAGATTTAAAGAAAGACACTGGAAACAAAGACAAAAAGGATTTAAACAAGGAGCTGGAAACTGCAGCATCGAGTGCAGGGGTACCCCAGGCGCCACGGGATCAAAAGTCTGATGCAGCAGAATCTAAGGATCAACAGGAAAAAGATGCAATGATCCAGGGCCTGAAATCGTTAAACGGTCAGATGCCAGATGTATTGAAGTCAAAGGAAGATGCTGCAGATACAAAAGCAATGGATTCTTTTCAGCTGCTTAAGGAGTTTCGCCTTAAGAACTGGAACCCGAAAGATGATAGTACTCTGATTCAGGAAAAGTTAGACTTCAATATATTAAATAGTCAGATGCCCAAAAAGACTGTACCTGATTCCCAATTAGGGCTGGAGGTTCAAGGCAACCCTCTTGCACTTCCAAAAGATGAAGAAAAGAAGGAAGTGAAGGGACCTGGAGAAGCTCTTATGAAAATGAGCGAACAGAAAGGACCTGGATCAGAGAAGTTACTTTCTGAGAAAGGACCAGGAGTATTGACAGCAAAAAAAGGAATACATGCAGATGGACCTGGATACCGTTTAAAAACAGATGAGAAAGACAATCTGACAGACGAAGATGCCGCACAGGAAAAATTCCCTGGTATGCTTCAGGATAAGCTTATTGAGCCAGGACATATGTCTGAAATGAGTACTCATAAAACCCAGTCTGCTGATGTTACCTTACCGGTTCAGAATCTGGAAGAACTGAATGCAAAACTCTCGGAACAAATCATGTCACAGATTAAGACGGACAAAAAAAGTCTGGAAGTTCAGCTGGAGCCTCATAACCTGGGAAAGATCCTCATTAAAGTTGCTTATGAGAAAGATCAGATGAGTGTATCCGTCGTCTGTACAGAGAGCAAAACCTTAAAACTATTGTCCCAGTCAGCCGGAGAATTAGGCAACATTCTGGAGAACAACCTGGAGCGTCCGGTTCATGTAATCGTAGACAAGCATCAGGCGGATTACTTAAATAGCGGACAGGAACATCAGGGAAACGGAAGAGAGCAGCAGGAGCACCGGCAAAATCAATCCGATGATGTAGGGGATGATTTTATCCAGAAACTGAGACTCGGTATTTCAGATCTGGATTCTGATGATATGAATGAGTGATTTACGATAAGGAGATAAATAATGGCTAGTACGGATGCAATAGGCGGAGCTGGAAATCTGTTATATAACTCGGCTGCGACTGGTACGGATTCCAATGTGGAAACGAAAAAAAACAGCGAAGTATCTATAGAAGGTTTTTTTAAACTTCTGGCTGCGCAGCTTGAGAACCAGGATATGTCCAACCCAATGGATAACTCTGAGATGATGACTCAGATGACTCAGATTGCCATGATGCAGGCAATGGATAATTTCTCCACATCAATGGATGACTTTGCCCAGGTTAATACAATCAATTACGGCACCTCCATGATGGGAAAGACTGTATTAATCGGATCATTAGACAAGAATGGTAATATGGAAAAACATAATGGTACGGTAACCCGTGTAGATATTTTTAATGGTATTCCGACTCTTTATCTGGATGATGATACGACGACAGGATATCCGGTATCTGGTGTAATGTCTGTTTATGAAAAGGGACATGCTCCGGCTGATGATAAGCCTGGGGACGGAGATACAACTACGGGAACAGAGGATAAGCCTGCGGGCGGAGATTCGACTACGGGAACAGAGGATAAGCCTGCGGGCGGAGATTCGACTACGGGAACAGAGGATTAGCCTGTGGACACAGTTCCTTCTGACAGTACAGAGGGTAAAACTGCTGTTTAAACAGATGATATGGTTGGTGATTGAGGATGATAGGAAAAATAAATCAGTATGAAGATGTCCGGCAGCTAAAACTGCGGAGTGCAGCAGCGGTATCGGAATGCAGCAGCTTCAGCGATGTTCTTAACAGCCGGATCGGAGAAGAAAAACTTCATTTTTCCAAGCATGCCACAGAACGGGTGAATCAACGGGGAATTGATGTAACTCCTTCATTTTTAGATGATTTACAGTCTGCTGTGGAAAAAGCCCGTTTAAAAGGTGCGAAAGATGTTGTTATTATCAGTGAGCGAGGGGCATTCATTGTCAATGTACCCAATAACACAGTGGTAACAACGATGTCAGGAAATGAAATGAAAGAAAATATTTTTACCAATATTGACAGTGCCGTTTTATTATAGCCGGACCATTTTATGGAGGCGCAGCCTGTATGTCTGACTGACATCAGGTGACGGCAGTTTCAAAAGAGAAAGGATAAAAATTATGGTTAGATCAATGTTCGCTGGTGTTGCAGGTCTAAGGGCACATCAGGCAAAGATGGATGTTATCGGTAATAATATTGCAAATGTAAATACATGGGGGTACAAGGCAGGGAGCATGTCTTTTAAAGATGCCATGTACCAGAACACCAGCTCCGGATCAGGTGGAAATACGGAAGCTGGTGGAGTTGGTGCGGTGAATGCCAACCAGGTAGGCTATGGTGTTACAACAGGTGCGATAACATATGATTTTTCTAAAGGAAGTATGGCACCTTCCGCAAGTGGTCTGGATTGTATGATAGATGGAACCGGGTTCTTTATAGTAGGGCCTATGCTGGATTCACCTCTTTCTTTGAGCGGTGAAGATGCAGTAAAATCAAGTGGTCTTTATTTATCAAGAGTTGGTAAGTTTAAGGTAGATCCAAATGGTTATCTGACTGATGACAGTGGTAACTATGTATATGGCTTTAGCTATAATCAGGATGATGATACATATGATACTGCAACATTAACACCGTTAAAATTACCATCGAAAGCGGATTTAGCGAGTGCTGCAAGTAAGCAGAATGGTGAAAATGTAGCGAAGGCTTTAAAGGCTTTAAACGATGCTAAAAATGCATATAACACACAGAATTCCGCTTACGTTGCGGCTAAAGATGCGTACATAGCTGCTCAGAAAGATTATGATTATATATCTACTACAGCAGGAATTGATACACAGAAAACTATAGTTACTGATAAAAAGAAAGTAATGGATGATTTTTATGCTGCATGGCAAAGTGATCTTACAAATGTAACTAAAAGGGAAGATTATTATACGGCATCAAATGAATACGAGGAGGCAAATTATAAGCTTATTCGATTACAGGCTCAACTACAGGCTCCTAAAGCTTTGGCTAGCTATACATCACCAGATCCGGAAACTGAACTCACCAAATATTATACGGACTATTTAAACGATTTGACGACATTAAGGAATACAGATAAAGTTACAAATCCAGGGGGGTATGAAACTGCCAAGAACAATTTGGACGCAACGAAAGCCACATGGCAGAATGCTCAGAACAAACTCTCAGAGTTGGAAGATGATTCACCCCTAAGTATACGTGATGCAGCCAAAATTTCAGTTGATACACAAAAGGCTAAGCTATCTGCAGCATCTGTTGCTGTTGATAAGGCGCAAGCTTCATTAGATGCAGCTCAGAAAACAGCATCTAATTCAGAAAAGGATAACTCCAAATCAGATGATTCACTGGGCGAATTCTCCGGTTACACGATCCAGCAGGATGGAACGATTGTGGGTATATCTGCTGATGGCATAAAAATGGTCATAGGAAAAATAGCCCTTGGTAGTGTTCCGAACTTAGGAGGTCTTGAAAAAGATTCCGGTTATTATTACACACCAGGTGCCAGTGCTGGAAATGTAAGTGTATATGAGGCCGGAGGTACGGAAGGCCGTATCATGGGAAATTACCTGGAGATGGCAAAGGTAGACCTTGCCACAGAAATGACAGATATGATTACCACACAGAGAGGTTTCCAGGCGAACTCCAAAATCATCACTGTTACCGATCAGATGCTGGAAGAACTGGTTAATATGAAACGATAATTAGTTTTATTGTAATCCGGGGAGGCATGACTCCGCCTCCCTGGACTTAAGGAGAGGCATTATATGATTCGTCTTACAAGACTGAATGATGAGGAATTCATTATAAACTGCGCACAGATTGAGCGGGTGGAATCCATACCGGAATCCAATGTTATCCTGGTAAGCGGGAAGCATTATGTAGTGAAGGAAAGTGTTGAGGAAATTATAGAACGGGCGATAGATTACAATGCCCGAATCTATGCACGCGGGAAGAATATGAAAGATTAATCCGGGACATGCCTGGACGGTTGGAGGTTATTCATGGACATATCGTTGATTGTAGGCTGGGTAGTTGGTTTTGCTCTGATAATAAATGGAATTGGCATGGCTAAGCTGGGTAATTTTATTGATATTAACAGTGTAATTATTGTAATAGGAGGCACAATTGCTGCACTGGTAGCAAGTTTTCCGTTTAAAACGCTGGCACAAATTCCCAAGCACATTGCAATCATGCTCAATCCAAAAAGATACGATTCTGAAAAAGTTATTGATACTATGGTTGACATGGCAAAGACAGCCAGAAAAAAGGGATTACTGGTTCTGGAAGAGCAGGCCAATGGCATTAAGGATCCATTCTTAAAACAGAGTATTATGCTGATTGTAGATGCAATGGATGCGGAAAAGATAAGAGAGATGCTGGAAAGTGAAGTTTCAGCCATGTCAGAGCGTCATGATCAGGACGTCAGCGTGTATGAAAAAGGAAGCTCACTGGCACCTGCTTTCGGTATGATTGGAACCCTGGTGGGACTGGTAAACATGCTGAAAGGTATGAACATGGATGGCAACGGATCCAGCAGTATAGGAGCGGATATGTCAGTCGCCCTGATTACCACGTTCTACGGCAGTGTTTTATCAAACCTGGTATTCGTGCCTATGGCCAAGAAACTTCGCCTTAGAAATGAAGAAGAGCTATTGTACAAGCAGATCATTATTGAAGGGGTTTTATCGATCCAGGCAGGAGATAATCCTAAATACCTGGAGGAAAAGCTTTTATCTTATCTTTCCCAGGCACAGCAGAATAAGATCTTAAAGAAACGGTCAGGCGGAGGCAGCACAAGCAGTGATGCAACCTGATGAGGCAATAAATATTACAGCAGTAATTTTTATAGGGAAACAGGTGGTGAATGATGAAGAAAAATAAAAAGCCGGAAGAGCTTGGAAGCTGGATGGATACATATGGAGACATGGTTACATTGTTACTGTGCTTTTTCGTTCTTCTGTATTCAATGTCCTCCATCGATCAGACGAAATGGAAGATTCTGGTTCAGAGTTTTAATCCCAGCGCTGTTCAATCATCAGATCAGATTGTGTTAGATGCCGATGCCTCGGAGAATAACAGTGACTTACAGGGAAATCCTCCGCCTGACAGTGGAGAAACTACAGATTTTGATGATTTGTATCTGATGCTGAAAAAAATAGTAGAAGATCGAAATATGCAGGATAATGTCGAAATTACCAAGGGAGACGGCTTCACATTTATATCATTTCGTGATAAAGTATTTTTTGACGGAGACAGTTCTGTCTTAAGGCAGGAAGGTAAAGATATTCTGGGTGAGTTTGCAGCGGTAATGGCGCAGGCGAATAACAGTATTAAGGAAGTTCAGGTTTTGGGACATACCTCTCAGGGCAGTCCGGAAAGACCGAATAATATCCGGAATGACCGAATGCTGTCTGCTCAGCGTTCCGCAGAGGTTATTATCTATCTGCAGAGTAAGAATGCTGTCACACCGGAAAAACTGGTTGGAATGAGTTTTGGACAGTTCCGCCCAATTGCACCATTTAATACAAATGAAGGACGTGCAAAAAACCGTCGTGTGGAGATCTTAATAACTAAAAATGATACGGTTGAAAAGTCCCTGGAGGAATATTACAATCAGGTGTATCACAACGATCAGACTGATGCGGGCAATTAAATAAAAAGCGGGAGTGAAACAAATGGCTGAAGTATTATCCCAAAGTCAAATCGATGCGCTTCTCAATTCCCTGAGCGGAAATGATGAGCCTATTGAGGAGATAGAGAAAAAGGAAAATGAAGCAAAATACCGGAAATATGATTTTTACAGTCCGAAGAAATTTACAAAGGACAGACTGAAAATTTTAAAAAGTATATTCGACAATTATTCCAGAATAGCAGGCTCCCAGATCAGCAGTTTATTTCGGACTACCAGCGAATTGTCCGTAGTTACAGTGGAAGAACAGCGGTATTATGAGTTCGGTAATGCACTTAGCGATAATGACGTTCTTACAGTTGTCAACGTAACGCTGCCAAATAACAGTAAAAATCCTCCGCTGCTTATTAATGCAAGTATGACACTGATGCTCAATCTGATTGACCGTATGCTTGGAGGCATAGGGGAGGATATAAATATTGACGGGTCCTATACATATACTGAAATCGAGATAGCGTTATACCACAGAGTCATTCAATATATTATTGGTGCTTTGAGAGATTCCTGGTCCAGCTATATCAACTTAAACTTTGAACTGACCAGGCTGGAAGAGAATCCAAGTATGTTTCAGGAAATTGGTGTGGATGAGACCATCGTTATTGTAGTGATGGATGTAGATATGAAGGAGTGCTCAGGAAGACTGAATGTATGCATTCCCGGCTCCCTTCTTACGAATATATTTGACATTATGGATAAGCGCAAACACAGCGCCCTGGGTGAAGAGGCAAACAGTCAGGATAATAAGAGAGAGATTATGCAGAGCATTAAATCCTCAGATTTACTTGTCCAGGCACAGCTGGGTGATACCATAATTTCACTTGATGATGTATACAATCTTCATGTTGGAGATGTAATCAATTTAAATACGCCCAAAGATTCTGATGTCAAGCTTTATGTAGAAGGTCAGCCATGGTTCAAAGGCCAGCTGGGTGTTCATAAGCGGAATGTGGCTGTTAAAATTGATGAAATGGCTGAGAATGGAAATTACCAGACCAGTGAAAGCTGAGTCAGGGATTACATAAAGAATTATAGGATAATAAAGGAGATGTAGAAAATGGCAAAAATATTATTGGTAGATGATGCGGCATTTATGAGAATGATGATCAAGGACACGCTGACAAAGAACGGATATACCGATCTGTATGAAGCAGCTGACGGCGCTCAGGCTGTTCAGATGTTTACAGAGATAAACCCGGATCTGATCATCATGGATATTACCATGCCGAATATGGATGGACTGGAAGCATTAAAGGCTATCAAGGCAAAGGATCCCAATGCAGTTGTGGTTATGTGTTCAGCGATGGGTCAGGAAAGCATGGTAATTGAAGCGATTAAATCAGGAGCAAAGGATTTTATTGTTAAGCCATTTAAACCAGACAGAATTTTAAAGACAGTAACTGGCATTATCGGTTAATCTGATTCATTGAGGAGGGTACAAATGTCGTTTTTAAGCTCGATGAATATCAGTGCGTCTGCTATGACTGCGCAGCGTCTCAGACTTGATATTGCATCACAAAATATCGCCAATATCGATACCACCAAAACGGCTTCCGGTGACCCGTACCGCAGAAGAATGGTGGTACTCGAAGCGCAGAATGAAAACAATTTCCGCAGAACTCTAATGAATGCAGCAGGAAAAAGCCGCCAGCAGAGTGTGGGCGGAGTCAGGGTATCTCAGGTCGTGGAAGATACCAGTCCTTTGAAATCCGTTTATGACCCGGAACATCCGGATGCAGATGAGAATGGCTATGTCCAGATGCCAAATGTGGATTTAATAAAGGAAACGGTAGACAGCATGTCTGCGACCAGGTCCTATGAAGCCAATATAACCGCATTTAATGCCATAAAAATGATGGCTTCCAAGGCATTGGAGATTGGGAAATAAGGGAAAATATGGCATAGAGGGCTAAATGAGTATAAAGGGAGAGAAGTTGTATGGATTCGAAGAATTTTAGCGCATTTGAGATTGATGCCATAGGTGAAATACTAAACATAAGCCTGGGAGCCTCAGCCACTGCAGTATCTACCATGCTCAATGCCAGAGTTGATATTACCACACCTGTAGTAAGGGTATTGACGAAAAGTGAGTTTGAGATATCAAACCTGGAACCGGCAGTAGGGGTGGAGATTACTTATATTGCGGGTCTTAGCGGAAGCAATATTATGCTCCTGAAAAAGCATGATGTTAAGGTTATCGTAGATATGCTGATGGGAACAGAAACCCCGGAAGTGGATTTTGAATTAAATGAATTAAATATCAGTGCAATCTGTGAAGTAATGAATCAGATGATGGGTGCTTCAGCAACAGCTCTCAGCGAGTTTTTAAGCAAAGCGGTTAATATCTCAACTCCGAGTTCTTTTGAGATTGAAGATGTGGGAGACTTTAAAGAAAAATATTATCATGACGAAGATTTAATGGTTGTAGTTGGCTTTAATTTAAAAATAGCGGATCAGATGGCAAGTGAATTTATTAATGTGATGCCGCCTACTCTTGCGAAAGAGCTTGTGGCAGGTTTCTTTCCTCAGGAAAGCGGTGAATCTGTGGAAGAAACGCTACCGGAGGCAGCACCAGAACCTGATACTTCTCCGGCACCGTCAGGCGGCCTTTTATCTCAGGAAGAAATTGAAAAGCTGCTGGCCGGAAGTTCAGAACCCGCCCCCCAGCCTCAGCCGGAAGTTAAGCCGGAACCTCAGACACCGCCGAAACAGGAGTCCGCAGGAGGGATCTTGTCTCAGGAGGAAATAGAGATGCTCTTAAACGGAAGTATGGCTGCGGATACTGCGCCAGCACCTGAACCGGCACCTGCACCTGCAGTACCACAGCCGGCAGCTACAGAACCTAAAACAACGAGTCAGATGGAGAATACAGACAATTCTGCGATTCAGCAGATGATGAACCAGATGCAGATGCAGCAGCAAATGATTAACCAGATGCAGCAGATGATTCTGCAGATGCAGAATTCTCAGATGAATATGCCGAAAAAGGATGCTCCGGAACCAAAAACCATCAATGTGAAACCAGTGCCTCAGAATATTCTGACAGAAGGTCAGTTAAGCTTTGAGGAACAGGAAGAAAACCGGGAGCTGATTATGGGAGTACCGCTGGAGGTATCTGTTGAAATCGGCAGAACCAGAAAGCTGGTAAAGGAAATACTGGAATTTACCAAAGGTTCTCTTGTTATATTGGATAAACTGGCTGGAGAGCAGGTCGATCTGTATGTAAACGGCAGATGTATTGCAAAAGGTGATGTAGTAGTAGTTGATGATAATTTTGGTATTCGTGTTACGGAGATAATCAAAAGGAACGTAGAATAGAGAGGAAGTGCCTGTAGATGAACAGTGTGATCAGTCTGGTGTCGGTACTGATTGTTACCATTCTCATTCTGTACTTGAGTTATATTTTTACGAAAAGTATTGGAAAAGGGTTTGGCTTAAAACGCGGGGGGAATTATATGCAGATGTTAGACAGGCTTCCCCTTGGGCAGGATAAGGCGATTGCGGTTGTTCGTGCAGGCAGTCATTATTTTCTTATTGGTATTGCTTCTTCACAGATTACAGTTCTGGCAGAACTGACGGAGGAGGATATTCAAAATAGCCTGAATATCCCAAATCCTCAAGACAAAGATGGATACCCGGATTTCATCAGCATTCTGAAAAAATATACAGATAAAAACCGGAAAGACAGTTAGGAGGAGCAGAATGAATACAGATGCCTTAGTTAACATAAATGGAGGCAGGGTGCCTACCCTGGAGCTTTTCCTCATTCTGACCATCATATCACTGATGCCTTCTATTCTGGTTATGATGACTTCCTTCACCAGAATCATCATTATCCTTTCTTTTACAAGGAATGCCCTTGGGGTTCAGCAGACGCCGCCTAATATTGTCCTTGTTGGCATTGCGTTATTTTTAACGCTGTTCATCATGGATCCGGTTATAAAGGACATCAATACACAGGCTTACCAGCCTTACATAAAAGAAGAGATAAACCAGACTGAGGCGCTCAAACGGGCCCAGTTACCCATGAAGCGTTTTATGCTGAAACAGACCGAAACAAGTACACTCAATCTGTTTATTGATTTATCCAATACAGAGAAAGCGGAAAATATTGAAGATCTGCCAATGACAGTCATTATACCATCATTTATGACATCGGAATTAAAACGGGCTTTTACAGCAGGCTTTATGATATTTCTGCCATTTATGCTGGTGGATATTGTTGTTTCCAGTACATTGATGTCAATGGGTATGGTGATGCTGCCGCCTGCCATGATATCACTCCCATTTAAGCTGCTTTTGTTTGTTACAGTGAATGGCTGGGAGTTACTATTTACAAACCTTGTTAAAAGCTTTCACTAAGGACAGGAGGAATTCTTATGACAGACGTTGCACTCAGCAGCCTGATGTATGAAATGTTCGGAGCGGCTGTTAAACTGGCTGGACCGGTTTTGGTGGTCAGCATGATCGTTGGTATCCTTATCTCCATACTCCAGGCAGCAACTCAGATTCATGAACAGACCATTACCTTTGTACCAAAGCTGTTTGTTATAGGGCTCATGCTTTTGATGCTGGGCAGTAATATGATGAAAACGCTTAGCGATTTCACAATACGTATATTCAACACCATGCTGGGGTGAATTCGGACAGATGAAAGGAAAAATTAAATGCCGGATATAGGACAGATGATGCTTTTCTCTCTGATTCTCATGCGGATGTCAGGTTTTATACTTCTGAATCCCATTTTAGGAAGACGTAATATACCCGGTTATGTGAAGGGCGGTTTTGTTATGGTATTCACCCTTCTTTTATATTCGTTTTCTTCTGCACAGGTCCCGGAACCAGTTACTTCGGTGGAATATGCAGTACTTCTTATCAGAGAATTTGCCATGGGGTACGCCATTGGTTTCGTCATGGAACTGTTTGTCATGGTTATTACATATGCAGGAGCCATTATCGATTTCCAGATGGGACTTTCCATGGCTACGGTATTTGATCCGCAGAGTAACGCTCAGGTAGCAATTACAGGAAGTATCTTTCATGCATATTTTATTTTACTATTTTTTGCGGTAGATGGTCATTTGGCACTCTTTAAGCTTCTGATCCAGTCATCGGAACTTGTGCCTTACGGGCAGGCTGTGATTGGGACAAAAGTTGCATGGGCGATTCTTGAAGTATTTATTCAATGTATCGTAATGGCACTGAAATTTGCTTTTCCGATCATGGCAATTGAGTTTATAACGGAAATGGCAGTTGGAATTCTCATGAAAGTTATTCCACAGATTAATGTATTTGTAGTTAACATTCAGGCGAAGGTTTTAATTGGTTTATTGATGCTCGTATTCTTATTTTCTCCAATGTCTGATTATGTGGGTGTCATTATCAGTCAGATGCTTCTGGCAGTTGAAAGTATGATCAGAACTTTATAACGCAAAGGATGTGATGAACGGAAATGGCAGGTGATTCAAAAACCGAGAAGGCCACACCGAAAAAGCGGCAGGACGAACGAAAAAAGGGTCATGTTGCAGTCAGTAAGGATGTGGTCATGATCGCTACTCTTCTTGGTACTTTCATAATGCTGAAAGCGTTATTTCCGCTTATGTACCGGACCATGCGGGATTATATGATCAAATATGTGAGTCTGGCTCCGGCAGCAGATACATTGTCAGATTATACAACAGGTGTTTACTGGGACACGGTGATTGCTGTTTCCAAAGCAGCTATTCCAATTATTCTTGTTTCTACCGTATTGGCAATTCTTGGAACAGGAATACAGACAAAATTTTTGTTTACGAAAAGTAATATGGTTCCCAAATTTGAAAGACTGAATCCAATTAAAGGGATTAAAAATCTTTTTTCTTTAAAAAGTCTGGTGGAACTGATCAAGAATCTGATTAAAATTACCATTCTTTCTATAATTTTATATCAGATCATAAAAAGTGATTTAAGAGCAGTGGCCAGAACCATTGATAAGAATATAATGGATTCGGCAGTTTTCGTTTTAGATTCCATTATGGATATGGTAGTAAAGGTATCAATTGTATTTTTGGCAATAGCCGGCTTTGATTATTTCTACCAGTGGTGGGAATATGAACGTCAGATTAAGATGTCAAAGCACGACATGAAAGAAGAATACAAACAGACAGAAGGAAATCCGGAAATTAAAGGGCGGATCCGGAACTTACAAAGAGAAAGAGCCCGCAGCAGAATGATGCAGTCAGTTCCAACTGCAGACGTCATTATTCGTAATCCGACCCACTACGCAGTAGCACTGCGTTATGACATAGAAAAGGACAGCGCGCCTGTTCTGGTTGCCAAGGGTCAGGATGAACTTGCTTTAAGGATTGTAGCCGTAGGCGATGAACATGGAGTTTATGTGCTGGAAAACAAGCCTCTTGCAAGAGGAATTTTTGCCAGTACCAAGGTGGGGGAATCTATCCCTTCGGAATATTATGGTATGGTCGCTGAGATTCTGGTATACGTATACCGTATGAATAACAAGATCATAGAGTAGAAAATGCTGCATAGATACTTGAAAGAAATGGTGTAAAAGAATGAAGACTTTACTGAAGAATTCCGTTGTAGTATTTGTCATTACAATTGTGCTTCTCTTGATCATCCCATTGCCTCCGTTTTTTATGGATGTAATGATTATAATAAATATTTCCCTTTCCATGATTATTCTTTTGATAACCATGAATATTAAGGAGCCGCTGGAATTTTCCATATTTCCATCGTTGCTGCTGGTTACCACACTGTTACGTCTGGGTCTTAACGTTTCTTCCACCCGTAACATCTTAACAAGAATGGGATCTTCAGGTCTTGTAATTAAAGCCTTTGGTGATTTCGTATTACAGGGAAATGTTGTAGTTGGTTTTATTATATTCCTGATTATTGTTTTAGTTAACTTTCTGGTTATTACAAAGGGTACGGAGCGTGTATCTGAGGTAGCAGCAAGATTTACGCTGGATGCCATGCCAGGTAAGCAGATGGCCATTGATGCGGATTTAAGTTCCGGTCTGATCAATGAGCAGGAAGCAAAGTTAAGACGTTACAAAATCCAAAAAGAAGCAGACTTTTACGGTGCCATGGATGGTGCCACTAAATTTGTAAAAGGTGATGCAATTGTTTCTCTGATTATTACTGCTATTAACTTTATTGGCGGTGCGATCATTGGTATGCTTCAGTCCAATATGCCTTTCAATGAGGTACTGACTGTATATAGTATTGCAACGGTAGGTGACGGGCTGGTATCCCAGCTCCCCTCGCTTATGATAGCGGTAGCAACCGGTATGATTGTAACCAGAGCAGTATCAGACGGAAGCTTAAATGAGGATGTATCCGCTCAGTTTCTGGCCCAGCCAAGAGCCATAATGCTTACAGGCGCTGTTATGGCAGTGCTCATGATGGTTCCGGGTATGCCGAAATTCCAGCTTGGCCTAATGGCAATTCTTCTGGTAGGAGTCGGTTTTCAGCTGGAACGAAAAGTTAAGCAGGCGGCCATCCGGGAAGTGGTTTCGCAGCAGAACGCGTTAATGGAAGATACCAGTCAGCAGATGCCTTCCGATGAAGAATCCTTTTACAGAGATGTAAACAATGTTTACTCCCTGATTAGTGTAGAACCAATTGAACTGGAATTTGGCTACAGTTTAATCCCTCTGATAGATGAAGGCAGTGGAGGAAAAATGATTAACCGTATTGTCATTTTCAGAAGACAGTACGCACAGGACATGGGATTTGTCATTCCCTCCGTCAGACTGAGAGACAGCTCCAGCCTAAATACTAACCAGTATGTTATTAAAATCAGAGGCGAAGAAGTTTCAAAGGGTGAAATTCTTGTAGATTACTATCTTGCACTGGAGCCGCCGGTTCTTTCCGGAGAAGTGGATGGAATTGAAACTGTGGAGCCGGCATACGGAATTCCAAGTAAATGGATCCGCCCGGAGAATAAAGAAATGGCGGAGATCTATGGCTATACAGTCATTGACCCTCTGTCAGTTATGCTGACCCACTTATCGGAAACCATTAAGCGTCATGCATATGAGCTTCTTGGAAGACAGGAAGTAATGCAGCTGTTAGATAATGTTAAAAAACACTCCCCAGAACTTGTAGAAGAATTGTTTCCTGGTCAGTTATCCTATGGTAACTTTCAGAAAATACTCAACAGCCTGTTGAAAGAGGGAGTGCCTATTAAAGATATGGAAACCATTTTGGAGACCATTGTGGATTCTATTTCAACCACCAGAGATATTGATCTCATTACTGAGAATATCAGAATTGCATTAAAGAGGACCATTACCAGAATGTTCTGTGATGGAGGTCAGATGAAAGTTCTGACTCTGGATTCGGATCTGGAGAAAAATATTATCAGCAGCATGGCAAAAGGGGAACAGGGTGTCTATCTGGCACTTAGCCCTGATATGATGCAGTCTGTGATCGGGCAGCTGGGGGAACAGTTAAAGAAGTTCAACGACCTGGAACAAAAACCTGTGATTCTTACAAGTCAGGTAGTCAGGCTGTATTTTTACCGTCTGATCGAACAGTTCTATCCCAATGTCTATGTTCTTTCATTTAATGAGATCGCAAATAATATTCAGATCCAGGCAGTCGGAAATATTACCGTTTGACAGGATTTAATGTCAGAAAGGCAGTGTTAATCGGAATGGAACAGGAGTTAAGCCAATATACCAATGAAGATTTACTAATTAAATATAAGCGTACTAAGGATATTAATATCAAGCACGAGCTGGTTATGCGTTATATGTATATGGTGAAGAGCATTTCTATTCAAATGCGTGATGTCTATTTAAGCTTTGCTCAAATAGAGGATATCGTTAATGAAGGTGTATTGACGATCATGAGCGGGATTGAAAAATTTGATCCTGATATGAATGTGAAGTTTGAAACATATATTTCCAAGCGGATTCGTGGTATGATAATTGATATGGCAAGAAAGCAGGATTGGATCCCCAGAAGCGTCAGAAAGAATGCCAAGGAACTGGACAATACAGTTATGGAATTATGCAACCGCCTGGGGCGTTTTCCAACATCAAAAGAAACTGCCGAGTATATGAATGTATCATTGGATAAATATCAGGAAGCTTTAGGAAAGACCAATGTTTACAGTGTGATTTCTCTTGATATGGTGTTAGAAGGAAGCAATGATAACAAGAAAACAGTCCAGCTGCCTTCCATCAGTGAGAATGACCAGCCGGAATCCCATTATCTTCAGGAAGAATTTAAGCAAATACTGGTATCTGCCATAAATAATTTAAAGGAAAATGAGCAAAAGGTTATTTCCTTGTATTATATGGACGAATTAAATATGAAAGAGATTGCCAGGATCATGAATGTCAGTGAACCAAGAATTTCACAGATCCATTCCAATGCGATACAAAAGCTGAGACTGAATCTGACTAATTTTATAAATGGGAAATAGGAAAGGGGAAAATTGGGATGTTTCAAGGATTTTATAATCTGGCTTCCGGTATGCTTTATCAGAACCGGAATTTAAATACCATCAGTAATAATATGGTAAATGTAAGTACTCCTGGTTTTAAATCAGATCGTATGACCAGCACCACATTTAAAGATGAGATGCTTTACAGGAGCGGGAATATCAATAAACGCAATCCTGTGCAGGTGGGCACTTCTTCCATGATGCGTACAGTTGCAGGTGTGAAGACCAGTTTTGATCAGGGGAATGTAGAAGAAACAGGAGGGAACTTAGATTTTGCTTTAACTAAACCTGGATTTTTTACCATTGAAGATGCTGGTGGAAACCGTCTCTATACAAGGAACGGTTCTTTTGATATTGATCAGGATGGATATCTTTGTTTATCTTCACTTGGAAGAGTGCTGGGGGAAGATGGTAACCCTATTGAAATGACATCGAACCATATTACAGTTGATAAGTCTGGTAATATATACGAAATGCCGTTAAAAGGACTCGGCTCTGAAGAAGACGGCGGTGATGGGGAAGACCAAGAACCAACGATCCTGGGGAAAATAGGAGTCGTGAATTTCGATGACTACACTCAGCTGGTAAAAGAAGATAATGGAACTTTCTCCTCACAGGCAGAAGCAAAGGAAGTGGACGGAGGAGTGATGTGGAAATCTGTGGAACGGTCCAATATTGATCCCATTGAACAGATGACATCCATGATGACCAGTCAGAGAGCTTCCCAGAGTGCGGCACAGGTCCTTAAGATGTACGATCAGCTCATGGGTAAAATAGTTTCTGATATTGGAAGAGTATAAGGGAGGTACAGCGGATGAATCAATCCTTTTACATAGGCGCATTAGGAGCCAGGAATCAGCAGACCAAGCTGAATGTTGTATCAAATAACATTGCGAATGTCAACACAGTGGGTTTTAAACCGGAATACAGTGTATTTTCCGATCTTGTATACACACAGACACGGAACGCCCTTGAGGATGTCAACGTTAAGACAGGAAATGGTTCCAAGGTAGATGAGGTAAAAACAAATATGGCAGCTATGCCATATCAGACTACAGGTCTGGAAAATGACTATGCGGTGCAGGGTGATGGTTTCTTCATGCTGAAGGATCCTGTTTCCGGAGACATTACATATACCAGAGACGGGCGTTTTCAGCTGGCAAAGACAACCGACAAATTTTACCTTGTGAATGTAGACGGCAAGCGGGTTCTTAATATGGACCAGGAAGAAATTTCTTATGACGTAAAGCCGACTTCCTATCCTTCAGAAGAGCCGGAGGAAGAGGAAGAGCCGGAAGAACTGCAGGAAGGGGAACATGATCCTCATGCGATAGGGGTATATACCTTTGCAAACACCAATGGAATGCAACCAATAGGAGACAATGTTTTTGCTGCTACAGCTCAAAATGGGGACCCCATACTGTTAGAGAAGGCAAAAGTGGTGAGTGGATCGCTGGAACAGTCCGGCACTGATTTCGCATTGGAAATGACAAGAATGATGGAGGCCCAGAGAGCATACTCCTATGCTCTTAAGATGGTACAGACTTCTGATGAAGTTGAGTCGACAATTAACTCTCTGCGATAAATAGCAGAGTTCGATGAGAGAGGGCGAGCATATGAAAATTACACGTTATGACGAAATGAATGGACTTGGACTGGATCTGATAAAGGAAATCGGCAGTATCGGTACGGGCAATGCGGCTACCGCACTTTCCTCCATGTTGAACAAGACCGTCCGTATGACACTTCCGGATGTTCAGATTCTTGGATATAATGAAGCCATCAAATTCCTGGGAGATCCGGAGGAAATTGTGGCTGCGGTTCTGGTGAAGATGACCGGAGAAATCAACGGTTTAATGCTGTTTATTTTAAAAATGGATTTCATCAATGAGGTTTTATCCAGTGTTATGCAGCAGGAAATTGAAGATTATTACCAGCTCAATGTCCTGGAGACTTCGGCTCTGGAGGAAATTGGCAATATTATTATCTCATCTTATGTAAACGCAATGTCAACACTTAGCGAGGTTACAATCAATTTATCAGTCCCGGATATTGCAGTCAATATGCTGGGAGGAATCTTAAGCGTCCCCATGGTGGAATTCGGATATCAGACAGATAAGATGATGATGATAAGCGGACAGTTTGTAATAGGAGGGAAAGTCCTTCACAGTGACTTACTGATGATGCCGGATATCATGTCATTGAACTTTTTAATGGAAAAGTTGGGGATTGTAAATGGATAAACAGATAACAGTAGGAATTGCGGACATGAAATTTGCCCGGCAGGAGGGGACACTGATCACCTACGCTCTGGGGTCCTGCATTGGCATCAGTTTATACGATCCCATGATAAAGCTGGGCGCTCTGGTACATATTATGCTTCCTGAGGTATATGGGACAGCAGATGTTAACGTATTTAAATATGCGGACACCGGACTGGCTGAGACATTCAGAAAAATTGAAATTCTTGGAGCCAGAAAGCCCAGGCTGATTGCGAAGATTGCAGGGGGGGCAAAGATGTTCGAATTACAGGGGAATAGTACGCTCGGTAATATCGGTGCCCGCAATATTGTAAGCGTAAAGCAGATTCTTCAAAAAGAGGGCATCCGGCTTGCTGCTTTGGACGTAGGCGAAAATTATGCCCGCACTATGTCTGTGGACGTCAGCACAGGGCAGGTTAAAATCAGAACTTACGGCAGAGCAGAAATTGTTTTGTAGACATTATGAACTGGCAAAAAGATGCCGATAAATTAACAGGCAGTTGTTTTTGCTGGATTATATTGGGATAAAGGAGAGAAAGTATGGCAGAAACAGAGATTTTATTAGAATCAGGGACGAATGAAATTGAAATAATGGAATTTACCATTTACGGTGAGTTGTATGGAATTAACGTTGCGAAAGTACGTGAGATCATGATGTCAGATAAGGTGAAGCCCATCCCCCATGCCCATCCATCCGTAGAGGGTATTTTTAAACCAAGGGATCTTCTTCTTACAGTAATCGATCTTCCTTACTACCTGACTGGCAGTAAAGGCGAAAAACAAGGTAAGGATCTTTTTATTATAACCAATTTCAATAAGCTGCACATCGCTTTCCGTGTTCACAGTGTAGTTGGTATCAGCCGTATTTCATGGAAGAATATCCAGAAACCAGATGATACCATAAGCCGTGGAGATGAAGGCGTAGCGACCGGAATTGCTCAGTGCGGAACTGATCTTGTTACAATCCTTGATTTCGAAAAAATTGTTGCTGACATCGCTCCCGAGACCGGAATCCAGGTTGATGACATTAATAAACTTGGAAAGAGAGAGTCTGTTACAAAACCGATTCTGATTGCAGAAGACTCCATTCTTTTAACAAAAATGATAGAGGCTGCACTGATAAAAGCAGGTTATGAAAATCTTACTTTTAAGAATAACGGGCAGGAAGCATGGAATTATTTAAGCCAGATTCGGGATGATTCCGATTTAGATGAAAAGGTGAGCCTGATTATCACGGATATTGAGATGCCCGAGATGGATGGACATCGTCTGACAAAGCTGGTAAAAGAAGATAAAAAGCTGAAACATATTCCTTTGGTAATATTCTCTTCCATGATTAATCAGGAACTGATGATAAAGGGAAAACAGCTGGGTGCAGATGAACAGCTGAGTAAGCCGGAAATCGCCCATCTGGTGGAAGTGATCGATCATTTACTTCAGAGGAGGAATACGAATGGATAAGTATGTCACCCGGCAGCCGATTAAGGCGCTGAAGGAGGACAGGATTATCGGCTATGAAGTTTTGTTTCAGAAGGATTATGATTCTCTATACAGCAGCTCCGATGTAGCAGCAGCTGATACCATTGCAGGATTCCTGATGCAGAATACAGAAAGCATTTTTCATGATAAGCTGACTTTTGTTACATTTACTCCTTCATTGCTGTTTCGGAATACACCGAAGATTTTTGATAAAGAAAAGATGGTGATTCAAATTGAAGATCATGTCATGATTCATCCTTTGTCTCCAACTATTATAAGAAAATACAGGGCGGAAGGATTTGTATTTGCGATCAATGACTTCCAGTTTTCACCCAAATATTTTTCCATGCTTGACTATGTTACTTACATAAAGATAGATATTAGGAATAAGCAGGAAGGAAAAGAGCGGATCTCTCTCAAAAACCTGATTAATACAATGAAGGGATTTGATAAGAAGTGTATTGTAACGGGAGTCAGCTCTAACGAGGATTACGATCTGGCAATCGAAGTAGGTGCTGATTATGCAGAAGGAAGCTACGTTGCGGAAGCCATGGCCGGAAAAGTAAACCGTATGGAGTTTTTGGAAGGAAACTTCTTCCAGCTGGTAGTCGAGGTATCCAAAGATGAACCGGATATAGAAAAGATTGAAGAAATTATCAACAGAGATGCAGCATTAAGCTATGCTCTTCTTAAGATTGTTAATTCCGCATACTTTGCTCTTCGCCGCAGAGTTTCATCCATACGTCAGGCACTGGTTACCATGGGAATCAGTCAGTTGAAGCAATGGGTATATTTGTTAAGCTTCAACAATGACATTGATAATGAAGAATCCTTAGAAGCGATGATGAAACTATCCTTCCTCAGGGCAACATTTGCAATGACAATTTCCGATCACATACAGGACCTTCCCATTATTCGTTCGGAAGTCTATATGATGGGAATGTTTTCTACCCTTCAATACATGATCAATGCACCTCTGGAGGAAATCCTTGAAGAGGTTCCGGTTGCTCAGGAAATAAAAGATGCATTGATACGCAAGGAAGGGGTTTGTGGTGATCTGTATGAATTAATTCTCAGCTATGAAAGCGCGGAATGGAAGAAAGTCAAGCAGCTTTCAGATAAACTGAATATACCTTCCGGACAGCTTGCGCAGACATATATGGATTGCGTGGAAGCAGTAAATGAGATCTGGAATGGATTAACCAGCACTGCAGAGCAGGAAACTGAAGTTCCTTTAAGTAAGAAAACCCACACCTAATGGTGTGGGTTTTCTTTTACTATAAGGCAGGATTTTGTCAACTCTACAATTACCTGGGGAGCAAAACGGCTGGAATAAAAATTCAGCATGGGAGATGCAGCAGGAGGTTCTACCACAACATATTTTGGAGAAAGTTTATTAAGCGTCAGAGCAGTGACATCAGCAATGCAGTGTTCGCAGGTACACCCTCCAAGGCGGTCCATATATTCTCTGGCAATATTATCCACAACATGTTCCATGACATTTAAATATTTAAAGTTAAGCAGGGCTGGAGCAACAGGATCTAATGCAGGTGTCATATCAGATTGAACCGGTTCCTCAGTATTCGGACTATCGGAATCATTCTCTTCGTCCGGATTTTGTATATCAGTGTCAATATCGATATTCGCTGGGTGTTCAGACGGCTCAAGCATTTCCTCTGTTAATTGTGGTTCATCGGTGCCTGCTGTTAATACTTCTTCCAAATCAGCTTCTTCAGTGTCAATAACAGGACTATCTTCAGTTTCCCCTATTGCATTGTTCTCATCCTGAGGTATCTCTTTTGGTTCTTCTCTTTTTTCGTCTTCCTCAAGCTGCTGCCGGATCTGTTCAGCCACTGGATCCGGTACGGAAGAGGAAAGATCAATGATAGAAATAGGACTGGGAGACAGAGGTCCGTCCTGCATTTGTATGGAGGCCTGCTGAGCCAGCACGGTCAATTCATTGATAGTTCCCTTTGACTCGGCTGCCTGGCTGGCAGCATGATTTTCTTTAGCAGCTTCCGTTTTGGAAGATTCAGACTCACCTCCGGACAGAAGATTCATGACATGAGCTGTTTTGCTGCTTTTCCTAGCCATCGTTTATGTGCTCCTCTCAAGATAATATTATTTTAATTTTTTGATCAATTCAAGAACTTCCGTTACCAAAGCTTTATAATCCTGAGCAGGATTGGATCGTGGAGCATAATCCAGCAGACTTTCTCCCTGGGCTGGAGCTTCGGCGACACTGACGCTGGCTCTTATATGAGTTTCAAACACACGTGTCCCGATCTGGGAGGCAATGCTCTGAGCCATCTCCTTCACTTCCCTGGACAACAGCGTTCTTGGGTTAAATTTATTCAGAAGGATTCCCAGCACAACCAGATTTGGATTTACAGAGGAACGGACTGTATTAATGGTATCCTTAATCTGGGAAACTCCAAGGAGACTTAAAATCTCCGGTACCATGGGAATAATCAGATAATCGGCAGCGGCATAGGCGTTCACTGTTAAAATATTCAGCGCAGGAGGTGTATCAATGATAATAAAGTCATAATATCCTGCAACTGTGGAAAGTAAATTTTTCAACATACTTTCCCTCTGCTTTCCCGTAAACTCCAGCTCCGCTCCGCTTAAAAGAATATTAGATGAAATCACATCGCAATATTTGGCAGGACGAATTGCCTCCTGGAGGGTGGCAGTGCCCTGGAAAACCTCATATATCGTCGCACAGTTTTCAATCTCCAGTCCCAGGCTGAATCCAAGGTTACCCTGAGGGTCTAAATCGACTGCCAGTACTCTTTTATTGTTCATGGCAAGACCGCAGGCAAGAGAACAGGAAGTGGTTGTTTTGCCTACGCCGCCCTTTTGATTTGTAATAGTAATTACAGTTGACAAATTGTATTCCTCCATTCGTAAATTAAGATAATACTATTATCTTTAGTATACAATATGACGATAAATAAGTATAGCAAAAACATGAAAAAAACCGATTTTTGGCGAAAATTGGATTATTTAGATAGTTGAGAAAGGAGTTATTTGTATGGCATCAGCATTGAATAGCATTAAAAATGGTTCAGCCTCTACTATACGGGGGTACGGCGGTCTGGCAAGTGGACTGGACAGAGATACTCTGATTGAGGGAATGACAGCTTCCACAAAAGCGAAGATTGCAAAACAGCAGAAGAAGAAACAGACTTATGCATGGACACAGGAATCTTATCGTTCCATTAGCTCGAAGCTTGTTGAGTTCTCTAAAAAATACACCTCTTATACGAACCAGTCTACCAATTTATCCAGTCCGAGTTTCTGGGCCAGAAGCAGTATCACACCTGTGGGGGCTAACAGTAGTTATGTTAGCGTATCCGGCAGTTCTGCTCTTTCTGATTCGATATCTATTGTTGGGGTAAAGCAGCTTGCTAAGAATGCATCTATGTCCTCTAAAACAGCAGTATCGGATAATAGTCTCACAACTGGCAGTATCAATCTGGGAGAGAGCCAGGTAAGTAATCTGGAAGGCCAGTATCTTTATTTTAAGTATGGAACAAAGTCATATTCTGTATCTTTAAAAAGCGGTACTACTACAGATGGTTATACTTATGATTATTCCAATGGTAAAAACGCTCAGGAATCCATAACAAGATCTCTAAAAGAGGTCTCTATTGGTAATGGTAAAACTCTGGCAGATGTGATAAAAGTATCTGCGGACCAGGATGGAACTCCTTTTAAGCTGAATTTCAAATCAACGGATACAGCGGGTAATACTATCCTTTTTGATGGCGGTAGTGATACAGCTATTAAAGCGCTCGGGTTTGAAAATTTTGATAAATTAAGTGCGGAAGATCGCACCATCTCCGATACAGGCTTCACTGAAGATTTTATGAATAAGCAGTCCTTTTTCGAAACAAAGACATTTGCCCAGCGTGTAGGCGGAACGAACCTGAGCTTTTCTTATAATGGTACTACAAAGTCGATTGCGTTTGACAGCGCTGCAGATGTTCAGAAGATGATAACCGATGCTGGGGGAGATGAAGCGGCACTTAAAGCCATAGCGGGTGACCTGGAAGGGAAACTGGCCAAACAATTTGGAACAGGTAGAATAAAAGTTGATACTCAGGTTAACGCAGCAGACGGTGGTTATCAGCTTGTATTTAAAACTATGGATGCGGCAACAGGTCTGGAGGATAAAACATCTATTTTAGCTTTAGCAGATGCAGATACCGGAGTGCTTGGTAAAAATGGTGCCTTAAGAGTTTCAAGTGGTGAATCAAACCGTCTGAATCTGAATGCATCACTTGCGGATTCAGGTCTGAATAATATTGAGGCAAATCTTCAGGCAAAAGGAAAGTTAAATCTGGATACTACCTACTTTGCCGGATCTGTGAAAGCTCAGGCTGCGATAGAGGGACTTGGGAGTTTAATAGATGACAGCACCAGCATTGATGATCTCAAACAATTGATTGCCACACACAATCCATCTATGTCAGATCAGGATTTAAGTAGCATCAATAATGCAATCGATTATTTTAAAGTCAATGAGTCTGCGACCAATGTCGGGGAACTGAACACCAAAATGGGTGATTATGTAGACAGCCGTGAAATGAAACTTAAAATTAATGGTGAGGATATTAAAGGTCTGACTTATAATGCTACAATCACTGATATCATGAATAAAATTAATAGTTCGGATGCTGGAGTTTCCATCAGCTATATGAAGAATGCAGATAAATTTTTAATACAGTCAACTGTAGGCGGAGTAGCCGGCGATGTGAAAATCGAGGGTGATGATGCGGAGATGCTCTTTGGTGCAAAGGATACGAACTATACGGTTACTCCGGGCCAGGATGCCATTGTCAGTGTTAAATATGAAGGTTCGGACGATGTGGTTAATCTGACCCGTGAAAGCAATACATTTAATCTGGATGGTCTGAATGTTACAGTGAACGGGACGTTCGGCTATAGCGGAGATACGTTGATTGAAGGTACGGAGCCAGTTAAATTTAATGCCAAGACAGATTCTGACAGCATTGTAAAGGCTGTTACTGATATGATTAAAGATTACAATGATATGATTGAACTGGTAAACAAAGAAGTCTCAACCAAACCAAACCGTAGTTATGAGCCCCTAACAGATGAGCAGAAAGCGGACATGACAGAGGACCAGATTAAAAAATGGGAAGAAAAGGCAAAAGCAGGTATGCTTTTTAATGATTCGGACTTAAGAAGTCTATCTGACAGCATGAGGTTTATTTTTGAAAGCGGTTCTGCAGATAAAGCAGCCTTGGCTTCATTTGGAATATCTACCAGCTCTGATTATGGAGATAATGGAAAACTGGTTCTTGATGAAACAAAATTCCGGGCAGCACTGGAATCAAATTCCGCAGATTTACAGAAATTGTTTACAAGAACTGCGGATGCAGCGTCAGGTGACAAAGGCGGTGTCATGGCAAGGTTATCAGATATTACTAACAAGTATGCAGGTACGACTGGGGCGACAAAGGGTATTTTGATTGAAAAGGCAGGTTCCGTTTATGCACCTACCAGTATCCTGAGGAATTCGTTACAGAAGTCGATGGATAGTCTGGATACAGTAATTGACCGGCTTAATGATCAGCTGAAGACAGAGACAGATAGATATATCAAGCAATTTACCAATTTGGAAACACTGATCTCCCAGATGAATTCTCAAAGCAGCTGGTTGAGTCAATCCTTTGGTTCATAAGAAACGGAGTAAAAGATGGCAGTAAACGGATACCAACATTACAAGGAACAGACCGTAAATACCATGACGGCAGGCGAGATGCTCAATCTTTTATACGATGAACTTTTAAAGCGGCTGACCAGATCAGAGCTGGCACTGGAAAATAAAGATTATGAGCTTTTTGAGCAGTCAATACAACGGTCAATGGATATTGTTACATATTTAAAAGATACTCTTAATTTTCAATACGAAATTAGTAATGAATTAAAAAGGCTTTATGACTTTTTCCTTTATGAATTAGTTCGAATCAAAGCAGGCAGAAATTCCGCAGTTATATCGGAAATAAGGCCTTTGATTATGGATCTGCGTGACTCCTTTAGGGAAGCACAACGGATTGGAGGTTAATTATTTCGGGCTGGAGATAACGTTTCTCCAGCCGTAATAATATGCAGACAGGAGGAGGTACAAATGGAGGATTCCATACTTTTGGAGATTCTAAAAGAGATGCAGAAAAAATATCAGTGTATGGCAGAGATAGAGCGAATTACCCGTGAAATGGGAGAATTTCTTTCCCGCAACGACCAAACTTCAGTGCAAATGCTTTTGGGAATGCGGCAGGATGAGATGGATCAGGCAGATACTTTTGATAAGAATATAAAATGTCTTATATCTGTTTTATCCGCGGAAGAAGCAGTTTGTGTGGAAGCGTGGCTGAAAGGACAAGAGTATGGAAAACCGAAAGGGCAGATCGCAGAAATGGCAATACAAAAAGGAAAGAATATCCAGCAGATACTGAAACGTACTATCGAATTCGATAAACGTATCAATACTCGTATTGCAGGTACCCATTCCTTTTATAATTAATAAAAAATTTTAGTTTGAAGGAGCAATAGCCCAAAGAGGTCCTCCGTTAGAGGCACGGTAATTCAATTCACCAAGTATCACTGAGGGATCCCAATTGATCTTTGTATTATCATAATTATTAGAATCTGCAATACGCAGTGATCCGTCTGCATTATAGTTTGTTATGATGATAAAATGACCCTGTTGAGTAAAATGCCCCTTCCTCATCAATGCGATAACCAGATGTCCGGAATCCAATGCGTTTCTAATTCCTTCTGCGGTATAGCTTTTAATCGGTCTAGATATAAGACCATAAGCAGATGCGCTGTCTTGTATGAGACGGTGATAGGAACCTTGTCCGGGACACCAGCCGTTGTTGTTGGCAGCCCAGTTTGCCATATCAGTAGGCAGTACCTGGTTCCCAGTCAGACTGGTAACAATCATTGCCATAACAGTGGGACCGCATCCATAAGTAACTAAAGGGTCTCTCCCCCCCCCACAGATAATTACTCCATCTGGCATCTGCCTGATTATAATAAGTGAGAGGGCCACAAACGCTGTCTAACATAACGTCGTATCTGCCTTCCTGTGGGATCTCAGCATCAATTGTTTGAGGCTCTATTGTAGTTGAAGATTGGACTCCAGCAGCGGCTGATCCCTCAATCTGACAATTAAAAGAAAAAATCGCAAACGGGATGACGATTACGAACAGGGGCTTGAAAAGTGTATTAAATAATCTGTTCATACGGCTCACCTTTATTTTTAATGTTATATCTTATTTATCGGACAGACTTGCGGTAAAGTTAAGATCGCATTTAAAAAGTGGATATGGGATTTAGTTAAGGATGGAAAAGTGAATGATTAAAGGTTACGAAGAACGATATTTACTAATATTATTATCTGCAGTGATGAATCAGAAAACTTCACCAGAACCGATACGATTAATTGATTGGGAAAAGATGTTTCGGTTAGCAGACTATCATGGTGTGGCACATGCAGTACATTATGGTATATTGGGGCTGGACCAGGAAGTGCCCCAGGCTGTGAGGCAGCAGTTTTTTGATAAATATTTGGAATCTGTTTATCGGGTAGAACGTTTGCAAAAAAGTGAGAAGCAGATAGTTGCACTGATGGAACATGAAAAAATCAACAGCTTTTATCTTAGTTATTCAGATATTGTCAAAAATTATCCGATTGAAGAGATGTGTTGTCGTGATTCCATTGAAATTGGTTCCAGTAAAAAGAGCACCCGTGTTATATGGGAAATTTTAAGAAAAGTAGATTTTGAAAATCGTAAGACAGATGAGTTGGGGACGGTATATTATCGTATTCCGGGGATAAGAGTACTTAATTTCGACCATACTCTTTTCTTTAGTGCATCTATGCGAAGATTTTTCAAAAATTTACTCAAATTATCACCAATTGAGAATGAGAAAAATCATATAGGAGAGCTACCTCTTGATGAAAGATATCTGTTTTATATGTGCAGACTGACAGATAGTTATGCCAGAGGAAATATCAGTTTAAGCCAAATCATGGATTTTTGGATCTTTTATAAAACTTATGCAGAAAGCTTTCATTGGCCTTATATATATGGAAGACTTAAAAAATTAAAAATCGCCGACTTTGCAGAGCGCCTGGAACATTTAATCCTTAGATGGTTTGGAACGGGTGCAGTAATTGAAAACGTAGAGATCTATGAAGCCATGGAATCTTACATTCTTTCAAAAGGTACAGAGGGAAGAGAGGTTAGTTCCAAGCTGCTGCCTTTGATTAAGTCTGTCGCAGATTGCTATGCAAGAAACCGAAGGCTGGAGGAAGTGAAAAAAATGATTTCCTGGCTGTTTCCTGATCGCAGATACATGGAGACAATATATCCATTTTTAGGAAAATCAGGGATTTTATTGCCTCTATTCTGGGTATTGCGGTTATGGAGATATCTAAGCAGATTATGTATGAATCGTATACGGAATAAAATAAATCCAAAGTTAAAAGGTCTTTTTAAAAAGAATAGAAAAACATCGAATGAGAGTGTAGAGGAGGAATCAAAAGAAACAGCGGAAATACCTAAGTAAAATCAGGTATTTTCGCTGTTTTTCTGTTGCTCTGAAAAAAACTCTTTTATTTTAGTAATTGACCCGGCATTCAGAGGGAGAGAAACTGCTTCCTGATTTGCAGAAACTGCTTCTACCAATTCTGATCTTAATATAGATACATCTCTGGGTGCATCAATTGCTAACTTGACCCAATCATTTCCAATATCCAGAACAGTAATAGAAATGTTATCGCCAATGTTTAAAGCCTGTTCCTTTTTTCTCTGAAGTATCAGCATATTATTTCTCCCTTCTCATAAAGTCTTTGATCGGATGACGAAATTTATAAAGAGGGTTATCAAGAATTATCTGCTTTGCTTCTCTTGTATCTGTATTGACAGCGATGGGAGCCTTTAAATTAACTGTGCTTTCATCCATATTATCATGTATTACACAGATAACGTAATAAGATATATTTTTTTCGTCATAAGAAGCCTTTAACATACTGCTGTCGTCTGCAGATAAAACGGGAGTATATTCAGAGTATAATTGAAACGGGTTCATAAGTATAAAAGATATTCTGTCATCATCAATTGATTGCAGAGATATCATCGCGTCACTATTATCCTGAAATGCGAGAGGTACATAATTTTTTAAATGGGAAAATCCAAACAATCCATCAGAAAAGTGAATTAGTTCCCCTTCAGAATAAGGAATGGTACCAAAATATTGCGTTTTTATTTCCATTCATACCTCCAAATATTGAATTAAGCCAAGACATCAATGGGTGCGTGATCAAAGAATTTAGCAGCACTGGGAGGAACGTACATTGGTTTGCCAATGTATTCTATTTCTACGTCCGGCATCTGTGTGATAGAAAATTCAATGGTGCCGGGGATAAATTCAAAATCTCCTTTTGCTGCACGGATATCAAAACTCAGCTTATCCATTTGATATTTAATATTAAGATCAGGGGCTGACCACTCAAGATCGGGACCTGTAGTGGGGATAAAAGCTAAACCGAACTCTCCAGTAGGCATTTGGGCACGCTGACGGAAAATCTGATCAAGTGGATTTGGAACTTTTGCATCTAACAATAGTGCAGCCTCCTCTGTATAAGTAGCAGCAGCCTCAGATGCAGCCTCCAGCCCGGAAGCAGCGGCCTGACGGACGCTTTCCATGGTGGTGGGGGTAATCGAGCTGCGAGCTTCATAAGTATCAATATAAGATTTAATCGGTTTGCTGTTAATATCCAGCCCTCCGTTTTCTTTATTGATTAATACTTCTGATTTAGATTTTGCATACCGAAGTTCAGCCTTCTGTATTTTCATCTCATATTTTAATGGTATGGTTTTTATCTGAAGCAATGGTTCCATATAAAATCCCTCCTAAAGCTTAGCGCATAAAATCAATGAATGACGAGGATAAAATGCTTGTTCCAACTTTTAATGCAGAATTGTATGCGTATTGATCCCACATGTAATTGGTAATAGCTTCTGCCATGTCAACCCCTTCTACACCGGACATCTGTTCCTGTATGGATATATCAGCATTATCTAGTCTGTCTTTTGTAGTAGTTAGAAATTCTGATTTAACGCCCAATTCTGTAATTTGGTTCATTAAATTAGTACCTAATGTGTCAAACTTATTCATAAGATCACGGAACTGGTCTGCATCAAATGTCTCAGCCTCTAATGAGTCTGCAAGTTTACCGGCCATTACAACTATATTATTGCTCATTCCTTTTTCATCAACACCATACCCAATGGCATTAATACCAGGGAGAGACATATTAAAAGCACTGGAAGATACAACCTGGTCAAAATCATCCATTGATAATCCCATTCCCAGATCAACATACAGATTTTCGTTTGACAAAGTTTTTAACTTATCATAATCAGCGGACCCCTTTGCTGAATTAACATCAATTCCACGGTAATTAAGTGTACCATCTGAGGTTAACTCAAAAGGAGAGTTCTTTCCATCAGAACCAGCGAAAAGAAAGGTTTCCTCATAGGATGAATTCAGACTCAGTACCATGGATTGCTGAAACTGGCGGATCGCTGAAGCATAACTCTGTCGCACTTCTTTTGTTTGATTAGTTCCATTTAATGCCTGTATATTATAGTTTTTACTAATATTTTTAACCATATCAGAAATTTGTCTCAGCGCATCTTCCTGACCATCCTGTCTGGCTTGTACCTCCTCCAACATCTTTAAATTATCCTGATTCTTATAATATTTACGATGCAGCTGAGAGGCTCTGGCAGCAGAAGCAGGATCTTCAGCAGTGCTATTAAAACTGCGTTGTGTCATAACATGAGTTCGAGATACATTTAAATTATTGATTGAAGCAGAGAGATTGGCTTTATAATCTCTTATGATGGCACTTGTGGTAATTCTCATTTCTTTCCCTCCTTTTATCTGCCTACTACGCCAGTGTTATTGATCAGAGTATCGAGAGCCTGATCCAGAGTTGTCATAAAACGTGCAGCTGCACTGAATGATTTCTGAAAATGCATCAGATTGATACCCTCTTCATCCAAAGATACACCAGAAACGGCATCCTTATTATTGGCAGTCTGTTGTACTACTGATACATGATTGTCCAGTATTGCCTTATTTTTGGAACTGTCAATACCCTGATTGTTCTCAAGCGTTGAATAACATTGAGAATAGCTGCCGGAATAAAATGATATGGATTTGGAAGTTTTATTGCCTCCGCTGTCTACTACGGTATATTCATATTTAAATTCTCTTGTATCAGTTAATGATTTTAACATCTTAAGAATATTGTCATTGGCTGTAGACCCTGCATCCGGGTCGTGGGAGGCGATAATATGAATGGAGTTATTCATCCAGTCATCGTTTATTTTAATATTGGAAGCAGTGAATTTCTTGCTGCCGTCAGATGTACTAAATAAATCAAAGCTTTTTACATTGTTAGGATTTGCTTTGTATGTGAAATTAATTGCAGTATCATCTGAATACTTTATACTGTCTTTTGTAATATTTATCCCGGCGCTCATGGCAGCAGTGCTGGTCCAAGTCATCTTTTTACTGGCGGCATCGTAATTCCATTGTCCGGCAATAGGAGATCCTTCAACATTTAAACTTGCAAAGTTTGTATTCAGATTACCTTCCAGATTCTTCAGACTTTTATCCAGGGTATCACCTATTTCAATAGTACCTCCGGTACCATCTCCAAATGTGTATACCGTACCATTAAACTTAATAGTTTCACCAGCCAAGAAATTTCCAGTGGTATTAGCGAAGCCGAATGAAAATTCAGCATGCTCTGTTCCGGTGGTGGTCATAGGCTTGGCAGCGCCAGAAGCTGGCATAACATTGGCACCTGTATAGGGCTGTATATTACCATTTAAATCATTAAAGTTCTTTGCAAAGGTCTGCACAAAGGTATCAAATACCTTCTCGTAATACCCGAGACCTCTGAAATCCGTAGCAGGATCATCAAGTTCTCCTGATTTGTTTAACATATCCACAGTGCCTTTTATAGAGCCTTCTTTTAAATAATCCGTAATATCTGTCTTAAAAGAAGACACATCTACACCCTTGGGATAATCAGTTGCAGGAATAATAGAAATACGAACCGTCCCATCAGGATTCCCGTCTGTGCCCTTATGCTGTTCAATCCCAAAGGAAGCAAAATTTTCTCCATGTTCTCCAGCAGTGAGTTCATAACTCATACCGTCAGAGCCGTTTAATGTTACAACAGGATAATTATATTTTTCACTTGTGCCAATGGTAACCTCTTTGTAAGTTACGCTGATAGGAAGATAACCAGCCAGTTCATCCAGCTTATTATTTCTCTGATCCATCAGCTCCAGGGAAGGATTGCCTAATATCTGACCTTTCCATATGGTATCATTTAATTCTCCGATATCGGAAAGGAGGCTGTTAACAGTTTTAATATCTGTGTTTTCCAGACCATATATGGTTTCTTCCCGGGTGGTTTTTAAATCTGCAGATTTCTGATGAATATAATTTAAGAGGACCTGGCATCTGGAACGGACAATGCTGTCAAATTCGCTGTTGTTTGCATTAGAAGATAATTGGTCTAAGCTGCTGCTTAAATCACTGAGAGCCTTTTTTAAAGCATCTTTGTCCGTCTCGTCAAATATATCAGCCAGCTGATCTAAGACTGCCTGTCTGGCATCTGAAGTGCCTACTTTTGCAATCTGGTTACGGTATTGAACATCAAGAAATGGATCTCTGATCTGGGAGATTCCAGTAATTTCAACACCATACCCGATTTTAGATCCAGGACCAGTGCTGGTTGGATCAGCACCCCTTAAATTCAGGCTTACAAGGTCGACCTGCTGTCTTGTATAACCCTTCGTGTTAATATTGGCAATATTCTGACCGGTAACATCAAGGGCACGCTGACTGGCCGACATAGCAAGCTGAGCAATTGTAAAACCGGAAAATGTAGATCGTGTCATATGAGACCCTCCCAATTCTTTTTATCCTTTGAGTTTTCCTGATGGGTGCGGGAAATGGCTTTGTTAATATTATGTAAGCTTATTTCCAGCATAGCCCGGGCACTTTCGTTTGTATCCTGAAAAAGACTGACATGATAGGAGAGCGTGTCAAACAGCTGACGAAGACGGCTTTGTTCATCCCCTGTTGTGCTTTCAAGAATCTGCTGAAAAGTATACCCTTCGAAACCCATGTTCTTCTGGCAGGTCTCCCGTTTCTTATCAAGACCTCTCAGTTTTAAGACTGCAGCCTGTTCCTTGTTCATGCAGTCCTCCACATAAGTTACCATGTTCTTCTTTACAGCTTCTATTTTTATCTGTTCGATCTGAGTCAGCTCTTTGAAGAGCTCAACCAGATCTTCCATGATAGTTGTAAACTCATTCATTAATATCGGCTCCTTTGTGCCAGAGAATCTTCTCTGCGATCTTGTTAGCATCTACCTGATAGGCACCGCTTTCCATTCGTTCCTTTAACAGATTCAGCTTTTCGTCAGACGCTGGGTTCTTGATTTCATTCATGAGCATATTCTTTAGCTTGGCAGCAAATTTTGAATCCATATCTTCCTGGGAAGCAGAACGTATGGTGATTTCATCGTAATTTGTTTTTGCTGATTCATTAGCCGGGCTGCTGGTTGAGTCCTGATTTTGTCGTATCATGGATGTATTATACAGCGTATTAAGATAATTCGATGAGATACGCATGAAATTACTCCTTTCTGAGAGCTTTGAGAAACTTTGTATTTTTATATCACAGTTATAATATCGTCATTTAATAAGAAATATTAACTTTTTATCAGGGTTTTTCTTTATTTTAATGAGTATAAATAATTTAAAAGTACATTGGAAATGTTCGGGCAGGAAACCTGGGTCTTCACAGCTCCGATGTTAAATGCAACCATGGGCATACCGTACACTACACAGCTCTCCGCATCCTGTCCAATGGTAAAAGCACCTTTCTTTTTCATACTGAGAAGACCATCTGCGCCATCACGGCCCATACCGGTCATAATAATACCGACAGAGGAAGCACCTGCGGAGTCCGCAACAGACTGAAACAGTACATCAACAGAAGGTCTGTGACCGCTTACCTTTTCGCCGGAATAGCAGTTTACACTGTAACGGCTTCCCATACGAACTACTTTCATCTGATAATCTCCCGGTGCGATCAGGACCTGCCCACGTTCAATTGCATCACCGCTTTGTGCCTCCTTTACTCTCATGTGGCAGAGACGGTTTAAACGGTCTGCATACATTTTGGTAAATCCTTCTGGCATGTGTTGGGTGACCACTATTCCGGGTGTGTCTGCAGGGAGATCTTTTAAAACCTGAAGCGTGGCTTCTGTTCCGCCGGTTGACGCTCCGATTGCAATGACCGTATTATAGGCATTGAGACCGAAAGTCCGATTCCCACCTAACGCTGCGACAGGAGCTGTCTGAGGGATTACTTTTGCAGGAACCTTGATTTTAGCTCTGGATGCAATAAATATTTTACTCATCAATGTATTTAAAAAGGTATTGGCAGTAATGCTCATAGACATATCTGGTTTTCGGACAAAATCAACCGCTCCTGCTGAAAGAGCCTCAAATACATTTAAGTTAAGAGAGGACACAAGTATTACGGGAACCGGATAAATCGGAAGTAGTTTTTTTACAAATTCAATGCCGCTTACACGTGGCATTTCTACATCTACTGTCACAACATCAGGCTTCACGGAAGGGATCTTGCGTTCTGCATCAAATGCATCAATGGCATACCCAACTACTTCTATATTTGAATTCTGTGAGAGATTATCAATTAAAACCTTACGGAAAAGCATGGAATCGTCTACTATAAAAACCTTAATTTTTTCATTCATAATATACTCCATTCTTTGCTGCTGCAATTTATATAGTCAGAAAATGATTTATGGTTATCTCTATTATATGAATAAATCTGTGTAATATAAAATCCATTTACCAGATTTTACACTGGTAAATAGATTTTATATTAGGCAGATTATTCTTTTCGGTATGTAGCTGGCATGAGATATTTGTAAGGTGTTTTTTCTTTGTTAATTGTCTCCGAGTGACCTATCAGTAAATAGCCTCCTGGAGACGTCGCATCGTAGAAACGCTGGATTAAAGCATCTTTAGTGCTTTGGTCAAAATAAATCATAACGTTTCTGCAGAAAATAACATCGAATTTTAAACGGAATCGTATGGGATCCATTAGATTGAATGTCTGGAAAATAACGTTGGATCTAATGGACGGAGACACAGAATAAATTCCTTTTTCTGCTGTCTTAACAAAATATTTGGATATCCATGCAGGTGATAAATTTTTGAGAGATTCCTCGTCGTATACTGCTTCCTTTGCAGCCCGCAACGCGTTCTGGGATATGTCGGTAGCCAGAACCCTGGTATCCCAGAGGGCGGCCTGCGCCCCCAGGGTTTCCTTAATTATCATTGAAATGGTATAGGGTTCCTCACCGGAAGAACAGCCAGCACTCCATATACTTAAAACCTTGTTTTTCTTGGTTGCTAATAAATATGGGAGAATAGTTTCACGGAAAAAATTGAAATGTGCTTCTTCCCTCATAAAATAAGTATAATTTGTTGTAAGCTTATTCAGCATTACTTCCAGGTCGGCGGGATTTCTTGATGAAGTTATCTGGTCGATATAATCCGTAAAGGAAGTGTATCCCATAGAAATAATCGTATTGGATAACCGGCCCATAATCAGCTGCATCTTTTTAGAAAGATCAATCCCGTAATTTTTTTTCACAAACTGAACCAGCCGTGTGAAGTCTTGCTGTGAGAGTGTTAACATAGAGCCCCGTCCTTTATGAGTTATTAACTAGTGTTACGCTATCCAGAAGCAGAACCACTTTGTTGTCCGGCATGGATATCATGCCGCTGACCAGTTCTTCCCGGTTGCTTGCAGGGACAGACGAAATTCTGGAATAATCTATATCCAGAACCTGTTCCACTGCATCTACGATAATTCCGATATATACAGAATCAACATTTAAAACAATGACGCAGGTAGTGCTTGTGTATTCGATTGCCGGTTTTCCCAGCCGCAGCCTGATATCAATAATTGGTACAATCTGACCTCTTAAATTGATAATGCCTTTTACATAGTTTGGCATCATAGGCATGGCGGTAATAACATGATTGGTAATGATTTCTATTATGTAGTTTGTACTTACTCCAAAAATTAAATTATCGGTGCGAAATGTAAGATAACGCTCCATGGCTTCTGATACCTCAGAAGTAAAATCGTCATGTGATAAATAATCCGCACCACTCATAGCTGTTTTAGTACTTTCTGCTGACATTTGTATTCCTCCATTTCTAATTAAACTTAATTATGAGCTGCAGCATACAGATTTAAAACGTCTAATATGATGCTGATATTGCCGTCACCAAGAATGGTACATCCGCTGATACCGGAATCCTTGATATTAAAGCTGTTTAAGTAAACAGGAAGTGGCTTCACTACCACCTGCTGTTCCCCAAGCAGGTCATCAACGAACAGACAATAGGATTTGTCTCCGGATTCAACCCATACCAGGATACCATCTTCAATATTGGTTATTTCTGTTTCAATATTATAAAGTCTGTGAATCCGGATAATCGGATAAAACTGGTTCATACATCTGATAATTTCATTTCCTTCTGTATCGTAGATAACTTCATCGTTCTTCACTTTAAAGGACTGGCGGATGTTAGCGATCGGAATGGTAAATACAGATTTACCTACAGATATTTCCATACCGTCAACAATTGCCATGGTAAGCGGGATCTTTAAGGTGGTGCACATTCCTTTTCCAAGCTCGCTTGTAATGGTGATAGTTCCGCCTATGGATTCCACGTTTTTCTTTACAACATCCATTCCAACACCACGGCCTGAAAACTCAGTAACAGTTTCATTGGTGGAAAAGCCTGGGGCTAACAGGAGAGAAAGGATCTCTTTCTGGGTGTATTCACTTTCCGGTTTCGTAAGAAGTCCGTTCCTTTTTGCTTTGGCAAGGACACCGGCAGGGTTCACGCCCCGTCCGTCATCGCGTATGGAAATAATGACTTCATTGGTGGTATGGCTGGCAGAAAGAATAATTTCACCCTGAGGATTTTTACCTGCTCTGATACGTTCTTCGGCAGTCTCTTCGATTCCATGATCCATGGAGTTACGTACAATATGCATAATCGGATCACCAATGCTGTCCACAATGGACTTATCTACTTCCGTATTCTCACCCACAATGGTCAGCCGCACATCTTTTTTCAGCTTCTGTTTCATATCCCGGACAATACGATTCATCTTCTGGAAAACGCCGGAAACGGGCACCATGCGCAGAGACATAACGATATCCTGCAGATCATCTGTCAGTTTTCTGAGCTGTCTGGTTGCTTTTAAGAAACTATCCAGATTCTTCAGATTCTGAATTTCGGGGGAAGAGGTTACCATGGATTCGGTAATAACAATTTCACCTACAATTGCAACAAGATTATCAAGTTTTGCTAAATTCACACTGATCAGATTCTGCTTGCTTGGCATCTGATGTCCGGTGCTGGCGGCAGGTGTATTGGCAGGCACAATGTTTTCCGGGTTAGCGGGTGCAGCGGCTGCCTGTGGTGTCTTTTCCTCAGCTGCGTTCTTTGCCCGTGCATTCTGAATCAACTCATAAGAACGTATGTTATTCATGTTGTTAATCTGAGCGATTGCCGTATCAGCAGACTCGCGGGAATCAATAGCGATATAGAATCCCTTTTCAATAATAGACACGGTGCTCTGGCTGTTGGTTTCCACGTCTCCGGGGTAGAAATTAAATTCCAGTCCGGATTCTTTCAGTGAGCTGATCAGCATAAATGCGCGCAGATTTTCCATTCCGCAGCCCTCATCAAAAAAGATACGAAGAAAATAGGCAGCGTTATCCTCCGGACACTCTGCAAGATCCATCCGCACTTCGTTCAGATCAACTGCAGCCGGCGCCGGTTTGGTACTTTCTTTTCCTGCAGGCTTTTCCTGCTTCTTTGTTCCCGCGGGCGTATCTTTATTATCCTTACTGATTTTTTTCAGGAAACTATTAATTTCCTGGGTCAGATTGTCGACATTATCACTAAGTGGCTCATTATTCTGAACCTTTGCAACTTCAGCACGAAGTAAATCGGTGGAACGAAACATCAAATCAAAAAGGGTGCTTTTGTGAGAACTTTCAAGTGAATCCAGGCCGTTCTCACGGATAAAAAAGAATAAATCTTCAATGTGATGAGCGATCTGCATCAGAGAATTGAACTCCATCATTGCAGAAGAACCTTTAACGGTATGCATGATTCGAAAAATTTCATTCACATCATCCACCGTAAAATCTCCTGCTTTTTCGGCTTCTATCAGGAGTTCATCCAATTGCTCCAGTAGAGAATTGGTTTCAAAGAGATACATATCAAGCATATTATCCATGCCGTTATCCATAATATTTACACCGCCTTGTCTAGTATAGTATATAATTATTTATCGGTATGGCTGGAAAAAAAATAATAGTAAATCAAACAACCTTTTGAAAAAATATATGAAACACCACTTGTATGGAGGCACAGTATGGCAGATATTCTGAAAGTAACAACTCCAATGTCCGGATATGATAATTCAACGATTAAAAATAACCCCCAGGCAGGACAGGGACCACAGATACAAAATCCTGTAGATCCGTCAAAAGTAATGCGGGGGGATAACAGGACTGATTCCGGAGGAAACCAGGAACAACAGCTGGCATTTCAGTATCGTTCCAATTTTGGCACATTTCTCAATATGATAAAAAATTCGCCAGATATCACGCGAATATTTTCTGATATATTTTTCCAGGGGGAAGAGATGCTTACTGGTGGTGTAATGGGAGAAGAAGCACAAAAACAAATTGCTTCTTTTTTTAAAGCAACCCAGATGCAGGAAGAAGATGTGCTGGGATTCTTAAAAGAGCAGGCGGAATCGTCCGTCCGCTTCAACGGGGGAATCTTTGACCAGTTAAGACAGGTCATGGCTGATACCGGTTCTGTGGATTTAAAATCGGACATATTAAATTTTATTAAAAAATTTAACGATATGTCTTCCGGAAAGCATATTCTTCATGATATATTTAATACAGTAAAAGATATGGAAGGGTATGTATTTAAGCAGACTGCCGCACAGCTTGAGGAGATGTTAAAAGAATTGGATATGTCTGCAGCAGAAGGTGATACCGATAAGAACAGTTCGCTGCTGAAGGAAAAAATGCTTCCTTTTATGGGACGCTATATTTCGGCCAATCATGACATGGGTACCGTGCGCGACAAGATCTCCCTTCTGACTGTGCTTATGGCCAGATATGAGAATGGAAACAGGCAGGAAGTTTTACAGGCATTTACAAAACTCACCGGATACCAGGGATTCAGAAGACATTTTGGCACTACGACTGCAGAAGAATTTGGTGAACTGCTTGGACAGGTAGATATGGAACAGGCAGCAGGAAAGAACCAGTGGTCAGATAAATTAATTGATTTCTTAAGAACAGGAGTAAACGGTGGGACCGGTCTTGAAAATAAGCAGACGTTCTTAAATATCATTCAGTCTCTGGTTGTGAATGAAAGTGTTTATATGCCGCTTCTCCATCTCGCGTTTCCTATGGATATTAATGGAAGAAAGATGTTTACTGAAATGTGGGTTGATCCGGACGAAGAGGGCAGCAGCACTCAGACAGGAGTCGAGCGAGTTGCCAGAATTTTTATAAAGTTTGAAATAGCAGAGCTTGGACAGTTCAAGCTGCTAATGCTTTATGGAGACAACAGTTCTGCTTTACAGCTTTACTATCCGGAGAAGTTGAGAAAATCCGAAGTAAGTATCCAGAAGGGAATTAAGGGTATTCTTGATAAAAATCATATCCGGGCGGACCGTGTAATCCTGCAGTCGGGAGAAGGACCTTCTTCTCTTGTAGCGGTATTTCCTAAAATACAGGAAAGGATGAATTCAGTCGATGTCAGAATTTAAAAGTACGCTTAATAAGAAGGCGGTTGCCTTAAAATATGATGATTCAAAAAACACTTCACCTGTAATCGTTGCATCCGGAATGGGGTATACAGCAGAAAAGATTGTGGAGATGGCAAATGAGAACGGGATTCCGGTTTACGAGGATAATTCCCTGGCAACCATGCTTACGCAGCTTGAATTAGGGAGTCAGATCCCGGAGGAATTGTATCAGACAATTGTAGATATATACCTGTATTTTCTGGATTATGTACCTGGAAAACAAAAGAACGAAGCAGCAGAAGATGTGAATGAGGCAGAGGAAGAAGAAATAAATATAGAAGAAACGGTGGAATGATTTATGTTAAGGGAATGTGATAAGGCTTGTATTTATTCTTTAGATGGTGTTTTTCTGGCGGAGGTAAAAGTGATTGATACCGATAAGGAGAATCTGGCACTGATCTTTGAGGAAGAAGATATGGATAAGGTTAATACGGAATCGGTTATTGTATTCTACGACGGCATACAAGGGCTTGTAACGTGCAAATGCAGCTTATCTGCCAGAGTCAAAGTTGTTGGAACAGAGAGCGGAGACATAGGTAGATCCATTTATAAGGTTCCCTGCAGAATTGATGAATTGATTGGTGTGGAGCAGAGAAGAAGAGATTTAAAGGTAAGGGTATCTCTCTCTTCCATGCTGGAAACCAGTGATGAAAAGGGAAATGTAATCCACTTGCCGGCGAAGATCAAAGACATCAGCGCAGGTGGGATTGGATTTGAATCTTCGGAGAAGCTTAAGGAAAATCAGATCTTTTCCTTTCTATTTGAAACAGATGCAGGAGATACCAGATTAAAAGCAAGTGTTCTATGGGTAAAAGAGGTGGCCGAGAATGGAGCAGAGCCTTTTTACCGTTATGGAAGCCGTTATTTTGATTTATCCAAATATCAGGAGTCCATGGTTCGTAAATATACATTTCAGGAGCAGCTGAAAAGGAGAAAAATCCAGTAATCGCTTATGACTTTAGCTTTATATGCCGATACATACTTTATAGGCTTTATTCAGCATAAAGTTATAAGTAAAGGAGCGATTGAATGAAACAACAGAGGAAAGCTTTGGCAGTGGGCATTCTAAGCGCACTTTGTCTGTGTCTTACTGCTCAGAAGGTAACGGCTACGGAGGCCATAAACTCAGTCAGTGTAAAAGTCTCACTGAATATTGAAGCTGGAGACCGTCTGCCGGATATAAAGATTAATCAGGCAGACGGAGAGTGTTATGTAACCGCCAGTGACAAAAAATATACGATACGAGATGCGGAGTGGGTCACTTCCACCTCAAAGGATATGACCATTGGAGAAGAACCTAAGATGAGTGTCACACTGACACCGTCCGATGAGTATGATGCTTACTTCAAATCCTCATACGAAGCCACTAAGGTTAAAGTGAGCGGCGGGACATACGTAAGCGCCAGGCGGGATGGCAGTGACCTGGTTGTTACGCTGAGAGCCAAGCCGATCAAAGGGCTGTATGCGGAACCGGAGGATATTGGCTGGAAGGATACGAGACTTGGACAGGCGATTTGGTCTAAAGGGGATAATACCTCAGGGGCTTATGAATTATGGTTATACCGTGGCAAAAAAGTAATTTTGAAAAAAGAACAGGTAAAAGCCACCACCTATAATTTTTATCCGTATATGACAGAGGAAGGCACTTATTCCTTTAAGATCCGATCAGTTCCATTTAAAGCAGATGAACTTAAGAATGGTAAAAAAAGCGGTTGGGTAGAGTCAGATGAGCTGGTCATCAGAGACCGGGATGTTTCTGATGGAACCGGAAAAAAGTCAGATACAGTTACCGGCAACACAACCAATATAGAAAAGAAGACCGGCTGGGAAGAGCAGTCGGGCGTCTGGCATTACCGGTATGCGGACGGAAGTGTTCAGGCAAATTCCTGGCTTATGCTGGATGATGTATATTACTGCTTTGATGGAAGCGGAAAGATGATAACCGGCTGGTTTGTCACAGACTCTGATATATATTATATGAGTTCCAGTGGCGCCATGGTAACAGGCTGGAATAAGATCAATAACACCTGGTATTATTTCTATCCGGATAATGGGCACGAAGCACCTATGGGTGCAGCGGCAACCGGCTGGCAGGTAATTAATGGTTATCATTATTTTTTTAATAACAAAGGAGCCATGCAAACCGGTTGGATTAATCAGGTGGATAGATGGTATTATCTGAATACGGTACAGGCAAATCTGGAGGGGGCCATGCTAAAGGGACTCTTCACCCGGGAAGGAAAGACATACTATACGGGAGAAGATGGCGTTATGCTGACCGGCTGGCAGAAAGTGGACGGACTATGGCGTTATTTTAACCCGGAGGATGGAGTGATGGCTGTCAGCACAGTAATTGATGGCTATCAGGTAGATGAAGATGGAGTATGGAAATAATGATAAGTTTAAGAAGAAGAAAATTAATCTATATGATAACAGCTGTTTTTGTCGCAGTAGTGCTGCCAGGTATTACTGCTGGCAGAATCCATGCAGAAGAATCAATAGTAATACGCAGTGTCAATTTGAAATTCACCAGTCAGTTTGGTGATCAGGAGATTCTGATGCCGGAAATAACTACTACAACTACAGGCGCAGGTGTTGACGATACTGTCTGGAAACGAGATATCAGCAACTGGAAGGCTGCAAAATCTGAGCGGGTCAGTGTATTTTTAACCTCATCTGATACGATTTTTAAAGAAGCTTATAACCGGTCAGAATGTAAAATAACCGGTGCAAAATTTGTCTCAGCAAAAGCATTAGATAATCATACGCTGGAAATTAAAGTGGATTATACCCCGGTTGTAAAGCTTGGGAATACGGCACGCGCCGGCTGGACTGACAGCAGGAAAACGAAAGCAGTATGGGATAAAGTAGAGTTTGCAACAGGCTATCAGGTTGCTCTCTATGCGGACGATAAATTAAAAAAGAGAGTTTCTGTTAATACCAACACGGTAGATCTGTCCGATAGTATGGATAAGAACGCTGTTTATTATTATGAAGTCCGTGCCATTGGCTACACAGCAGATGACCGCAAGTATATGAAAGCGGGAGATTATGTTACCTCAGAGGACATTACTATGGAGTATGAAGGAAGTACGACTGGTACATGGAAGGGCAGCAGCTATGTAGAAGAAGATGGAGGTAAACCCAGAAACAGCTGGAAGCAGATTTTAAATGACTGGTACTATTTTGATGGAAACGGCGCGCGCCAGACAGGCTGGGTTCAGACAGGAGTCAGGTGGTATTATTTAAACCCTGCAGACGGCAAGCTGCTGACTGGCTGGCAGTTTGTTAATGGAAAATGGTACTTCTTAAATCCCACAGGCGGAGAGATGCTGACAGGCTGGATTCAATCACAGCCAGGAGTATGGTACTATATGTATTCAGATGGAAGTATGGCAAGCAGTACTACCATTGACGGCTATCAGGTTGGTGCTGACGGAAAATGGATTAAGTAGAGGCGATAGTAACAGGAGGATGAAAAGTGGCGACGATCGATCAGTTGCAGATGATGGCATTAGGCAGAGCGCAGGCTTTGGAAAAACAACAGACTGCAGGGGGATCCACAGGGAATTTTAAAAAGATTCTCAAGTCTGTGCAGGAAGTTCCTCAAAATTTGGAATCCATTTTTTCAGAGGCTTCCCGAACCTATGGGGTTTCAAAGCAGTTGCTGAAAGCAGTTGCAAAGGCTGAATCAAATTTTAATCCGGCAGCGACTTCGCCTAAAGGAGCAGCCGGAGTGATGCAGTTAATGCCAGCTACAGCCAGATCATTAGGAGTTTCAGATCCTTATGATGCGCGTAGTAATATATTGGGTGGCGCCAAATACTTAAGAGAACATCTGGATCATTATAATGGAAATGTAAAGCTTGCTCTTGCAGCATATAATGCAGGAAGTAATAACGTGAAAAAATATGGAGGGATTCCTCCCTTTAAAGAGACTCAGGAATATGTTAAGAAAATAATGAAAGATATGGGAGAATCAGATAATCAGGAGAATACAGATTTATACGCCTTAGGCTATTCCGGCGATTCGGTTTCTGATCCTTCCGGCTATTACCAGGATTCACTTAACAGCTATGGGTCTCAATGGATTGATTTATTAAAATCAATCGCAGGGAAAGCGGACGGGACCAACGTTGATCTCACATCGCAAAAAACAAGTTCTTTATATCTGATTGAGCTTATGAAGCTGAGAATGCAGATGGCCTCGGGCGGAATATCTGGTCAATTTGATGTAAATGATTCCAGTGATGGTAGTTTATTGTAGGGGGCAGAAGGAACGTTTCCACCTTAAAATTGTATAACAAAACACGCCATCGATTGTGTATCCGCAATCGATGGCGTGTTTTGTTATGCACTGAATGAAGCTTTATGAGTCTGTAACTAATAAGTACTGACTTTTTTTAGAGACTCGATAAAAAATGATTGGTTAATGGGCTTAAAGACAAAAGGTATTGCAGGCCCCAATTCTTTAACGACCTGGATTGTTTTATCATATACAAGAGAGCTGATAATAACGATTCCTGCATTTGGATATTTCTCAAGAATACGTTTGGAAGTTTCCAATCCATCGATTCCTGGCAAAATGATATCCATAGTAATGATATCAGGATTCGTTCTCTCATATGTATCCAGAGCTTCTTCTCCGCTTCGGCACTGACAGATTATTTCAAAATCTGTTCCTTCAATTATTTTTTCGATTTCATTCCTTATCAGAATGGAATCATCTACAATCATAATCGTTTTTTTCATAATCTTCCCCTTTCAAAGAACTAATTAGTTCCTATGGTAATCTCACCTTCGCTGTTTTTATATATTACACTGCTGGAGCATTCCTCCTGAATTAAAAGGCTGGAGGAACCTATTCGAACGCGGACTACCGGTAAAAGCTGCCTGCATTTTATCAGACCGATCTGTTCCGCATCGTCGGGTGCGATTACATTCAATCGATTATTTATTTCCTGTTCTCTGATATTGAGACAATCTGCAGCCTGTATTAAACTTTCAAGCAGGTGCTGCTTGTCAGGTCTTTGTGCGGCTTCCAGATAAGTGATATTTTTCGTGATTTCCGAAAGGTTATGATGAAGCTGTTCTAATTCCCTGGTAAGCCGGGTAGATTCCTCAACGTTTTTTGGAACATTTGCAATGGTTAATTCCGTAATCAGCCGGCGTACTTTTGAACCGATGACATTTGCATTAATATTGCTGGCAGCAAGCAGAGATCCTCCAATAATGACACCGATACCAGATGTCACCATAATTTCATCTCCGCTTTGTACTTTGGAATTGATAATGCTTTCTGCGTAAACATTTCCTCCGGCCTTTACAGTACAATGTTCCAGATAGCGGCATTTGATATATGAATCAGAGGTAAGGGATCCCCGTCCGTTCCCAGACATTCCGCTGGCGATTGTAATCGGTCCCTGTGCTGTAAGTTGAGCACCTTCTACAGAACCGCGGATATCAATACCTCCGGTGGCCTTTACGATAAAACCATTTCTTACATCACCTGAAATAAAGATATCACCGTCATAATCCAGATTTCCTGTGCTATTATCAATATTTCCGTTTATCTTCAGCAAGGGATCGACCTGAAATTTCCCATTATTAAAGGTAACATGTCCTGTTTTCTGGGAAATCAGGAGAGTGCCGTCTTCTGTCGGTTGTGTGTTACGTCCTGAAGGTACGGGGATGGGAATTCCTTTTATTGTACAGGGATACTTCTGACCCTCTACAGTCATTCCATCTTCTCCGGGAATGGCAGGAGTTATCTCGCATATGACTTCTCCCTCTTTGACGGACTGTATATTGTTCAAAGTTTTATAATCAACAGAACCGTTTTCATCTTCTTCAAATTCTAATTGTACCACTCGTTCAAAATGATCTTTTATAGTACCGTCGATACCATTTTTGGCAAGAACACCTTTGGCAATCAGCAATACCTGATCGTATATATGATCTTTAACAATCGATTTCACTGTCTCTTCCAATATTCCAGTTTTGATACGATCCTGGGCAAGGGCAGAACGAAGATTTTCTTCACTGATATCCGAGCCACCATTCATTGGAGGAATAACGTATATCCAGGCTGCCATACAGTCTCTTGAGATAAATAATTGGGGCTGTGCGGCTTTGGGTTCTGGTTTATCTGTAGTTTCTATGGTGGTGTCATCCTTAGATTCTTCAGTAGTTTTAACGACAGCTTCAGCATTCTTTTTATAAATATTAGAGAGCGTTTTCATCTTCATGGCAAATTGTCTCCGCTCAATTTCCAGAAGTTCTTCATTAACCCGAAGAATCTGAGGATCATCAGAAGGTTCCCAGATTGCAACAAGTGAAGAAATCTCTTTTTCATCTGGTTCGTCAGCCTGCTCAGAATCGTGGGGTAAATTGGAGGTTGGTGTTGTATTATTATCGTTAACCTCGCTTTCTTCACTTTGTGATGAATCATCCGGTTCGGATTGAGGTGCTTCGTTCTCTTCCAAATTTTCTACATTTCGCTTTGCATGTTGAAAAAGGCCAAAGAAACCTTTTCTGTTCTTATCTTTCATTTTTTTCTCCCCTAACATATGGACTACCGGTCAACTTGTCCGGTGTCGGCAAATAGAGTATAGTATAGTCCCCTTAAATGCGCTTTTATTAAGGAAAGCATCTTTAAGCATGCAATCCCTTCATAACATTATATAACATTTGCCGGCTAAATAATATTTAATGATTGTAACAGTTTCGTATTATGCCTGGATTAGTTTCGGGATAACGGATACAACTGTTTCACCCAGACAAACCGGTAACAGGGAACACCTCCTTCTTTGTACAATTATAAATATATATCTATATCGGCAGTTTCTACTAATAATATAACACATAAGTTGGTTTTATGGTTACTTTAACGGTGAAAAACATAGTTTGAAACCAAAAAAAGTTATCGACAAAATATCGACAAAAATTGTTGACTTTTGTCGAAAGCTTTGGTATGATATACCTCGCCGCTGAAAACGGCGGCAAACTTCTTCAAAAAA
>NZ_JAWONS010000178.1:0-532 GCF_033342255.1 Clostridium boliviensis | reverse complement strand
TCTACATTACGTTCTTTTGTGGGCGGAGCGGAAGTTGCTTCGATTCAGGGCAAAACTTTAGGAATATAGAAGGGATCGGAAGAATGAAGTTGGAACTGTATACCCAAGCGGTCATCGCCGGCCTGGTTGTCGGTTTCCTGGCTCGGATACGGATGCTCCGCACGGATTATCGCCAATATCCCACGTATCCCCACGGGCAAGTGATTCACCTTTCCCTCGGGCTGATTGCGGCTGCGCTGGGGGCGGTCGCTGTTCCGGCCCTCTTGGACCGCGATTACACAGCGGTCACCTTCTTAACATTGGCCGCACAGCAATTTCGGGAAGTCCGCAACATGGAGCGGGAAACCCTGTCGAAGATGGACCAGATGGAGCTGGTGCCCAGGGGGGGTTCTTACATCGAAGGCATCGCCATGGTATTTGAAGGAAGGAATTATCTGGTCATATTTTCCGCTTTCATCACCTCTTTGGCGGTGATTATCGGCGGATGGGTGAGCGGAACGGTTGCGGGGATGTTCATGATCTGGCTCTCCGG
>NZ_JAWONS010000177.1:0-5023 GCF_033342255.1 Clostridium boliviensis | reverse complement strand
AAAGAGATGTGGCGGAACGGAGTTCCCTTTAAGAAGCTAGGAGATCTTGCCAAAGCAGGGAAGAGAGGTAGCGGAACTGAGTTCCGTTCATAGAACCAGAGGATCTTGCCGAAGTAAGGAAAAGAGGTAACGGAACTGAGTTCTGTTCATAGGGTCAGATGTACTTGCAGAAGCTGGGAAGAATGACTTCAGAATTTATGGAGACCTCCTTTCCGCTCTGAGTAATTCTCTGGTCCTGCGATAGCATTGTGGATATATCGACAAGGCAGCCAACGAAGCATGGAGAAAACCGTTCATAACAATCAGATAGTTATAAACAATTTTCCCCACACTTTTAAAAACGGCAGTTTTGCCCACATACCCACAATGATGGCGACGTTTGTCGCTCAGCTTCATGGGCTGAGCAGCGGGGTTCAGGAGGAAAGAACTCCGGCATAAAAACCAGGCAGCGGCATGGCTAAAGGAACGATCTAAAAGAATGACTCCAAAAAGTATTGAGACCTCCTTTTATCCCTTAATAATTCTCTATTCCAGCGGTATCATCATGGATATATGGACAAATCAGCCAACGAAGCATGGGGAAAACCGTTCATAACAATCCGATGAAATAACCATCAGATAGTTATAAACAATTTTTCCCACACTTCTAAAAACGACAGTCTTGCCCACATACCCACAATGACGACGACGTTTGCCGCTCAGCTTCATGGGCTGAACGGCGGGAGGCCGGAGGAAAGAACTCCGGCATAAAACTAGTCAACGGTATGACTAAAAGTACGGTCAAAAAGAATGACTCCGAGAGGCATGGAGACATCCTTTCCGCCCTTGGTAATTCCCTGCCCCAGCAATAACATCGTGGATATATGGACAAAGCAGCCAACGAAGCATGGACAAACCTATTCATAACAATCCGATGAAAAACTTATCAGATAGTTATAAACAGATTTGCCCACCCTTCTAAAAACAGCCGCCTTGCCCACATACCCAACAATGCCTACGACGACAGAAAGCAAGGGGTTTTCGCCCCCCGCTACGCTCCTGCGACAAGGGTCGGCCCACCCTTGACTCCCCATAAATCCTGTAAAAAGCATACAGAATTTATGGCAGGAATAGGGCGTTACACGCCCGGAGGCACAGCTTACAGGCAAAGCCTGTAACTATCAAGGTTTCATCCGGTTTTTATAGGTGTTACAAATGTAGGTTTTTGAAAAAAAATTTGTAACACCGTGGCTGATTAATGCCATTATTGCTAGGTTTAATCAGCTTTTTTTGTGTAACACCATAAAATAGCCAGTAGCTAATGAGAAGTAAGCGCCTAAATTTTGGGCGAATAGTAAATTAGATCATATTCCTTCATAATGGTAGACAAGTAGTTTTTTACTACACTTTCATTTTGGAGGACTGCTATGGCTAAATATAACTCACGCCGTTCCCAAGAAGAATGGCTACAGCTCATTACCAAATGCCGCCAGAGCGGACTGGCAGACAATGCGTGGTGTGAGAAGAACAACATCCCACCGAGCAGTTTTTACAATGCCGTGACCAGGCTCAGAAAAAAAGCCTGTGCTATCCCTGAAACAAATGCACCATCTGATAGCACATATGCACTTGATTTTACTTCCCGACAGGAAGTGGTCCGGGTTGATCTATGTCCGGATCCTTGCTCGAAACCAGTTTCCTCGTGCATAGATGCGCCGGAACCTGCAACGCACCTTGACAATCCACATACGATCGAACTTATGATGGACCACTTCAGGGTGAAAATCAGCAATGCCGCAGACCCGGAGCTGTTGGCAGAGATCCTGCGGATCCTGAAAGGGCAGTCATGCTAGCCGATATCTCCGGAGTGGACGCGGTCTACATCGTTTGCGGGCGCACAGACATGCGTAAATCCATCGATGGACTCTGTGCGATTATTAAGGAAGAGTTTTCCATGGACATGGATCATGCACTTTTCCTGTTCTGTGGACGCAGATGTGACCGGATCAAAGCCATCTTAAAGGAACCGGACGGCATTGTCTTAATCTACAAACGCCTGACAGCACAGGGGCGTTACCGCTGGCCGAGAGACAAATCAGAGGTCAGAAACCTCACCTGGAAGGAGTTTGACTGGCTCATGTCTGGCATCGATATCGATCAGCCAAAGGCAATCCGGACATCATAAAAGGTGATTTCTCATTCCCGAAAAACCGTATTTCTAAATGCCAGAAAACGGCGCATTTTTGGCACTTTTTAATACCTGTTATACTGTAAAAACGACTCATTTTGTGTTATACTGAAAGCATCAAAAGTCGAGGAAAAAACAATGGCAGACAGCGCACAGGGGCTCCAGTTGAGAGAGCTGAAGGATACCATTTCAGAACTTAATAAGTTGATCAAAACGTTGCAGCAGACGGTCGAAGCTGTAAGCATACGCGAGGCTGAGCTACGCCAGGAACGTGATAATTTAAAGGAACAGATTGATTACTTAACAAAGCGTCTCTTCGGTGCATCCAGTGAGAAAGGCAAGTGTGATATTCCTGGACAGCTGAACCTGTTCAATGAACCGGAAGCAGAATCCTGTAGTGATCTGGGTTCTATGCTCTCCGGGGAAGAGACCCTTTGTCAGGAGGAGTCTAAGGTCAGAAAGAAACGTACCGTTGATGCAGAAAGGTTAAAAGGCCTGCCCACCGAGCAGGTCATGCTTGATGTTCCGGAAAAAGAACGTATTTGCCGTGTCTGTGGCACTCTCATGGAAAAGATAGGCACGGAGTTCGTGCGCCGGGAGATTAAATTTATCCCTGCAAGAGTCAAGGTCATCGAATACTACAGCGTGAACTACGGCTGCCCGAACTGTCGGAAAACAGCAGAACTGCCTCAGATCAAAAAGGGGAAGGACGGACATGCGCACATGATCCATGGAATGGCAAGTGCGTCTACCGTGGCATGGATCATGTACCAGAAGTATTTCAACGGCATGCCCCTGTACCGTCAGGAACGTGACTGGAAACAGTGTGGGGCATCGATCAGCCGGACAACATTTGCCAACTGGCTGATTGCGAATGCACAAGACTTTTACCGTCCCATGTATGACTATTTCAGGAGAAAACTCCTCTCACGACCATTCGTAATGGCTGACGAGACGCCCCTGCAGGTGCTGCATGAGCCGGAACGCCGGGCGCAGACCCAGTCTTATATGTGGCTGTTCCGCAGCGGGGAGGATGGAGAGGTCCCGGTTATCATCTATCGGTATTCCCCTACTCGTGCAGGAGATAATGCCGCAGAGTTTCTGGAAGGATTTCATGGATATCTGATGTGTGACGGATACAGTGGCTATAATAAGGTCCCGGAGGCAAAGCGCACTGCATGCTGGGCGCACATCCGAAGATATCTGATTGATGCAATCCCAAAGGGGAAACAGCTTGACTATACGCAGCCAGCCGTTCAGGGAGTCATGTATGTCAACCAACTCTTTGAACTGGAGAAGAAGATCCGGCAAAAACATGCCGGGGACTATGAAGCCATCCGAAAGGCCCGCCTGGAGAAGGAAAAGCCTGTTGTAGATGGATTCTTGACGTGGCTTAAAGATCAGTCGCCGACCAGAGGATCAAGAATGGCGAAGGCGGTGACCTATATACAAAACCGGGAACCGTACCTTGCCACATATCTGGAAGACGGAAGGTGCAGTTTTTCAAACAATTTAAGTGAAAACTCAATCCGCCCGTTTGTGGTAGGCCGTAAGGGTTGGCTGTTCAGTGACACACCGGCTGGTGCTGAAACAAGTGCGATCATCTACACAATGGTAGAGAATGCAAAAGCAAACGGAGTAAACGTTTACCAATACCTGAAACTACTCCTAGAAAAGCAGCCGAATAACCGGATGACAGATGAAGAGCTGGAAAAGCTCGCACCATGGAACGAAGAAGTAAAGACATTTCTGGAAACTCGTGCTATGGAAGAATATTAAAACAGTTAGATTATATGTGAATTGTCAAGGTGCTTCGGTTTCCAAATGGAACCGGGGTATTTTGAGTTTTGGGAGTAAAAAACTACTCATTACCAAAATCCCCGACGGCAAAATCGAACTACCGCCCGAAATTTAGGCGCTTACAATGAGAAGAACTGAGTTCCGTTCATAGGAAGTTTTACTGAGGAGGAGAGGTTAATGAGAAGAACTGAGTTTCGTTCATTGGAAGGTTTCTGGAGGAGAAGCAGAGACTGATGGGACAGAGTTCTGTTCATAGGAGGGTTTATGGAAGAGAGCAAGGAGCTAAGGAGAGAGGAAATTTGCCTTTTACTTACAAAAAAATCGCTGGTTATTACCCAGCGATTTAGATCATTTATCAGGTTCATGGTTGTGTTTTTGGGGATTTTTTAGTTGCTCCTCAATCATAGCCTTTTTACTTAAATTACGGAAATAGCTATCCGCCGCAATAGTTGAGTTATGGTCATTTTCATTTGTTATAGCATTAAATATGTTGGTAAATAACTTATATGAGATATTCATTGCATATTGCAAACGATATATTTCATAAGAATCCAATATCTGTTGTGCAAATGGATTTCCATTATTGATTGCCTTGTTAAGAAAATCCATGCCAAGGGTAACGTCACATTTAACCCCCTTACCCCATAAATAAATAATACCAAGCTGTAGTTGTGCAAAAGAATTGTTCTTGTTCGCCGCTTCTATCAAATAGGATATTGCCAGGTTCATATTATAAATAGGGATATCTTTATTAGAATAAATTTTACCCAATTGGTACATTGCGAAATCGTTCTCTTGTGCAGCAGAGTTTTTTAAGTAAGAAATGGCAAGAGAGTAATCAATTATACCGAAATCAGGAGAGCTATAGATCTTACCAAGCTGGTACTGAGCAAATTGGTTTTCCAATTCAGCAGAACTTTTAAAATAATCTATTGCTTTATCAATATCGTAAAACTTCAAATCGGAATTTTTATAGATAACGCCCAGCTGATACATAGCAAAATCATTTCCTTGTGTGGCAGATGCCTCCAGGTAAGAAATAGCAAGTGGGTAATC
>NZ_JAWONS010000176.1:0-384 GCF_033342255.1 Clostridium boliviensis | reverse complement strand
CCCCGCAGCGGCGGCGAAAAGGAGAATGCGCAGCGGCGAGTGTCCGGAAACCTTCAGCGGAGCGGCCATCCCGATTCCCTCGGGTACGTTGTGCACCGCCATCGACAGGGCCAGGAGCACCCCCAGCTTGTGCTCCGTGTGAAAGCCGATCCCGATGGCCACTCCCTCCGGAGCGTTGTGGGCAGCCACCGCCAATACCAGGAGCAAACCCAGCCGGGCATAGGAGGAGCGATCTCCATGTTCCCCGTCCGGTCTTTCGATGTGGTGCAGGAGGATCATGAGCAGCAATCCGGCGGACATGCCCAGCACCACGTGGGCCCAGGTCCCGTATCGAATCGCGGTGGAAAGGAGACTTCCCAGGGAAACCACCAGCATGACCCCCAC
>NZ_JAWONS010000175.1:0-430 GCF_033342255.1 Clostridium boliviensis | reverse complement strand
ATCCTCTTTGAAACAATGGTTAAACCGCTTTGTCGCCAATACCCGCTACGTGATGCAGCCCTATCTCCCATTGAATACCCCGGAGGGAAGACCCTACGATCTGCGCATGCTGATTCAGAAAAACGAAAGAGGAGAGTGGAAGACGACCGGCATGGCCATCCGCACCGGAAAGCCCCACGGCCTGACCTCCAACCTGCATGGAGGGGGCCGGGCGGAAAAGGCGGTGCCCTTTCTACTTCGCCACTTTCAACGGGATCAGGTAAGCGACATCATGGAAAAAATTCGCTGGCTGGCGGCAGTCGTTCCCCCGCACATCGAACGCCACCACGGACGTCTCCTGGAGTTGGGGCTGGATGTGGGCATCGATACCGACGGCCGCATTTGGTTGTTGGAGGTCAATTCCAAGCCGGGCCGCAGCGTTTTTGTCCTC
>NZ_JAWONS010000174.1:0-527 GCF_033342255.1 Clostridium boliviensis | reverse complement strand
GTTGATCCAATACGAGCGGGAGTTATTCGGGGACCTTTTTGACGGAATCGGGGAGGTTGGCGAGGATGCCGGAGGATCATCGGAAAAAGTGGCTTTGGACGGAGCTGATTATAGCCACGCGCAACAATCATAAGGTTCGCGAACTGAATGCCCTCCTTGAACGGGAATTGGGCCTTCCGGTCGTCGGATTGAGCCGTTTTTCGGATATCCCCGAGGTGGTGGAGGACGGGGAGACCTTCGAGGCCAATGCCGTCAAAAAAGCGGAGGCGGTCTCCCGGGCCTTGAATCGGCCGGTGGTGGCCGACGATTCCGGGCTGGTGGTCCCCGCTCTGAACGGCGCCCCGGGGGTTCGATCCGCCCGATACGCCGGACCGGAGGCGGACGACCGGGCAAACAACGAAAAATTGCTCCAAGCCCTCCGGGGAGTGGAGGAGAAGGGGCGGGAAGCCTTCTTTGTATGCGTGATGGCATTGAAGATTCCCGGGGAGGAGCCCCGGTGGGTCCGGGGGGAGTGTCATGGCCGCATT
>NZ_JAWONS010000173.1:0-393 GCF_033342255.1 Clostridium boliviensis | reverse complement strand
ATCAGGAACGGACCCAGAGGGGATTGGCGCCCCTCAAAGTAGACGTAAAATTGTCCCATGTGGCCCGCCTCAAGTCGGAGGACATGCGGGACAACGGGTATTTTTCCCACGATTCCCCCACCTACGGTTCTCCCTCGGCCATGATGAGCCAGTTTGGCATCCAGTACCGGGCTTCGGGTGAAAATATCGCCGCCGGCTATCCAACGCCGAAGGCGGCGGTGGAAGGGTGGATGAACAGCAGCGGACACCGTGCCAACATCTTGAGCCCCGAGTTTACCCACATCGGGGTGGGTTATGCCAAGGGCGGCGAATACGGACATTATTGGACCCAGCAATTCATAGGCAAGTAACGGGCAATCAGGTTTCACCTCCCGCGGGAGATATCCCGCGGGA
>NZ_JAWONS010000172.1:0-224 GCF_033342255.1 Clostridium boliviensis | reverse complement strand
CTCTCCGGGGACCACCACCGCAGTAATCTGACCTTCCCTGAGATCCAGCTCCAAATCGTGAATCTGCCCCAGTTTTCGACCATCCGTAATGCTGACCACATCTTTGGATTGTAATTCGGAAATCTTGATCATCGGGCTCACCTTGCTTTTGCGGCGTTTAATTCATATATATGAGCCCGGTAGGAAAAATGTACGGCAACCCCCGGCCCGCCCGTCATATGTAC
>NZ_JAWONS010000171.1:0-309 GCF_033342255.1 Clostridium boliviensis | reverse complement strand
CTGAGCATGTTTTGTCCAAAGAGTATCACGCGGATCTGCATGGCTACGTAGTGTGCTATGAAACCGAGGATGGATATATTCACTTTGACTGCACCAAAAAAACAAAACACAAAACGCTTCCAGAGCTGCTGAACGACCTGCGGAGAAAGTACAAGGTAAAGTCCATTCACCTTGTATTTGAAGCCACCGAAGCGAAAAAATTGTGTGCATGGTTGGACCACCTTTTTTCCCCGGGAATTCGAAGATATGTATTCATGTACGGAGAAGAAATAGAACCCGTGAAACCATATGAGTCCGATTTTAAGGAAT
>NZ_JAWONS010000170.1:0-311 GCF_033342255.1 Clostridium boliviensis | reverse complement strand
TCCTGGACGAGTATCCCCATCAGCTGTCCGGGGGGATGCGGCAACGGGTCATGATCGCCATGGCCATGGTTTGCCGGCCGCGCCTGTTGATCGCCGATGAACCGACCACGGCCCTGGATGTGACGATCCAGGCCCAGATTCTCGATTTGATGCGCAGCCTCAACCGGGAATTCGGCACGGCCATCCTGCTGATCACCCACGACATGGGGGTTGTCGCCGAGATGTGCGACCGGGTGGTGGTGATGTACGCCGGTCAGGTGGTGGAGGAAGCCGACGTCCGGCGCATGTTTCGCGCCACGCAGCATCCCTAC
>NZ_JAWONS010000169.1:0-396 GCF_033342255.1 Clostridium boliviensis | reverse complement strand
ACCGGCGACTTGGAACTGGGTGAAGCCTTGAGGCGTCTATCGCGGGAGATGGGAGAGGAAGGCCGATGATTGCGAAACGGATCATTCCCTGTTTGGATGTGAAGGATGGCCGGGTGGTGAAGGGGGTTTCCTTCGTCAACCTGAGGGATGCCGGGAATCCGGTGGAACTGGCCGGGCTGTATGACCGGGAAGGGGCCGACGAGCTGGTCTTCCTGGATATTTCCGCTTCCCAGGAGGGAAGGGGGACGATGGTGGATATCGTCCAGGAAGCGGCCTCTGAGCTGAGCATTCCCTTCACGGTGGGCGGAGGGATTTCCTCCGTGGAGGACATGTTCCGGATTCTCCGGGCCGGTGCGGACAAGGTGTCGATCAACACCGCCGCCGTTCTCCGTCCGG
>NZ_JAWONS010000168.1:0-496 GCF_033342255.1 Clostridium boliviensis | reverse complement strand
GATCGCCGCGTGGACCCGTGGCCTCGTCACCTATATGAAGGAGAACTACAGCCGCGTCAAAACCAACGAAAAACTGATTGAAGAATACATTCGGGACAATCCCAAACCGAAAGGGGTGTGATCGAACCGTTGGCGGCCACAGTAAAACCCTTACGATACATCAAAAGCGGTGAGGGAGCCGTTAGGAGCGCCAAGAATCACATTAAATATATAACTGCGCCCCGCGAACATCACCGGAATAACCCGCATCTTTTTGACGAGACACGGAATTACGTCAACCGAAGAGAATTTTTCAACGAATTAGAGAGGCAAAAACCGAGTCCCCGCCACGCCTTTATGCATAAGCTGGTCATTTCCTTTTCCGAAGAGGAGAGAGACCGCCTGCAATTGGACCTGATGGAGCTGACCCGGGATGCCATGGCTCGATTTAAAGTCCTTTTGAATAGGGAACTGGACTGGGTGGCCGCAATCCATGACGATAAAGGCCATCCTCATG
>NZ_JAWONS010000167.1:0-75260 GCF_033342255.1 Clostridium boliviensis | reverse complement strand
GGTTAAGATCAGACGTGTTGCTGGTACAAGCCTTGAAAAATGTAAGAATACCAGAGACTGGGCTAAAATTAAAGCTATGTTAAAGGATGATATAGGGGAATTTCTTTGGAAAGAAATAAAACGCACCCCTGTTATTTTGCCAATTATTATGGAAATATAATTTGTAGCTGTGTGGTCGAATTATACACACACTCAGGTCTGCATTTAAAGTTATCCGTGCATGACACCGATGTACCAGAAATGAATGTGCATAAGTCTCTTGAAAATGCTGTAGAACAGCCTTTTTTCAAGGTTTCCCACCATTTTTCTTTTCTTCAAAAAGAAGCCTTTGTTCATTGGCATACAGATTCATCTTGGTTCCTCTTGCAAAACCAGCCAGAGTAATATTATATTTTTGGGCCATTTCAATTGCCGCATCTGTGGGAACTGAGCGGGCCACCAGGATAGGGATTTTTGCTTTTATGATTTTTAATATCATATCATTGGGGACTCTGCCGCTGGTAATGAGAACGGTTTTAGACAGATCAGTCTTGTGGTCAATGGCGAAGCCAAGGACTTTATCCACGGCATTATGTCTTCCAATATCCTCCATCAGATAGAGCAGCCCCCGGTCATTATACAATGCACAGGAATGGATTCCCCGGGTTGTTTTGTAGATGTCGCTGCCTTTTTGAAAGTCATTCATATAAGATATGACTGTTGAAAAGTTAATGGTAAAAGAGTGTTCCAGCGGAGACAGATCTCCATCGTTCATAAGATAATAAGCGATGGAATGCTGTTTCCCGCAGGCGGTGGTAACTGTACGGATGCCTTCAGTTGCCTCAATCATATCTTTAAATATATCGTTTCTGGTTAATTTCACAAACGCGTTTCCCCGGTCTTCTTCGATTTCGATGGATATAATATCTGATATTCCGTTAATAATTCCTTCCGTAAATAAATTCCCCAGAACTAATTCGTGTAAATTCTTATGGGTGCAGATAAGGTTTACATAACGAACGCCGTTTACATAGATGGTTAACTTGTATTCTATTAGGATCTCCTGAGGTTCTTCCGACTGTGTATCAGTGCTGCATACTAAAATTTTATAATTTTTACTGATGCGATTGGTAGCTGGCATAATATTCTCCTTTTCCCGCAGAATATGTTGGTTAGTAAGCTTCATCAGGCAGATATAACATAACATTTACTGTAAAGAGGTTCGTTCCTCCTTCCTTAAGTTCGCCGTAATTACATTCAAAAACCCCGTTATATTTTCTGATGGTATGATTAACGGAATTCAGCCCCATTCCATGCCAGGTCTTGTCTTTTTTTGTAGTGTATGGTTTTCCGTCTTTAATACTTAGCTGGGAGGAATCATAGGTATTTACCACCTGTATAGTAAGAACCCCGTGGAGATCAGAGACATGGATGGCAATCTCCCTTTGCTCTCTTGGAAGTTTAATACAGGCTTCCAGTGCATTGTCCAAAAGATTTCCTAAGATAATGGTCAGGTCTATCTTATCTATGTCAAGAATTTTGGGCAGACGAATATGTACATCCGTTTTAACATAAAAATGCTGGGAGAGATAAAGCTTATTGTTAATTAATGCATCAATAACGGGGTGTCCGCTGTTGATCCCGGCTTCCTGGGCTTTTACATTGACCGTGATTTTTTTTATATATTCAATCAATTCTGCGTTTTGCCCCTGTTCAGCCAGACCGGATATGGCTGCAAGATGATTATGCAGATTATGGCGGTCTTCCCTGAGACTTTTTTGAAACCGCTGGATTAGAACCGATTGCTTTTCGTAGGCATCGTTCTGCTGAGAGAGCAGAAGGTTCTCATACTTTAAATTCTCTTCCAGTAAAAGCTTATCATATAAGTAAAACAGTAAAATATTAACGACCAACAAAACAAGAGTCGCACTTGTCAGTAAAAATGAAGATTCAGCCTGATTGGAGATTATCTCTAATGTCATATTGTTTAAGATATAGATACTTCCCACAGGAATCAAAAACATAGCCAGCCAGCGAAGAGGTTTAATATCCGCGTTATAAACCTCCTGTTTATAAAAAAAGACTTTACTCTGTTTAACCAGACCAAACATCATGGTATTTGATAAGACGATTCCAATGATTACAAAATGGTCCTGCTGTATTATGGTTTTAAAAGAAGCTCCAATAAAAAGAACGAGTGCTGCCGCCGTACAATCTTCGCTTGCAAGAGATAGGATATAAATAAAAGAAGCAGCAAGGAGGCGCTTAAATACAGAAGTTTTATACAAAAAGCAAATTATAAAAAAGGCAGTTAAATTAAATACGATATTTAAAGTCGGATTAAATAAATTAAAATACAGATATGCCCCTGCAAGATAGTAGGCCGTATAAGCAATTCCAATGACCCAGGCGGGAGCTTTCCTTTTTTTTAGGAATGTATCAATAAAATCATATATTACATAAGTTCGTAGGATATTCATGAATAAATATGTAATGATTACGTTCATTTGTTATCTTCCTTATTTTTTCTGAGCTGCAAATATTTCGTCCTTATTTCCTTTCTTTTAGGGCCGCTGATTGCCAGTTCGGCTTCATTAGACATGATTACTTTATCATAAGAGATCTGCCTGATATGATTATAATTGATCAAAATGGAATGATGAATCAATAAAAATCCCTGTGTTTCTAATTTCGCAGATACCTCCGTTAGTTTTCCATAGAAAACATAGTTGATGTCTTTCGTAATTACATTAATTTTATGACCTTTGGATATCTCATAATAGATAATATCTTCAATGGGAATATTACATTTTCCTCTGATGATATCCTTAAAACAAAAAAAATCGTCCCGTATTTCACTTAACCGTTTACAGGCACTCAAAAGATCTTTTTTAAAAAGCTCAGGATCAATGGGCTTTGATAAAAAGCGAAAAGTGTCCAGGCAAAAAACCTCTTTTGCCCGGTTATCATAGGAAGAAATGTAGATAATAATTGTTTTTTTGATTTTAAAATAATTCCTTAATCTGGCCCCGGCTTCTATGCCGTTCATACCATTCATACTGATATCCAGAAAAGCCAAATCATAAAAAGTACCTCCTTTAAGTTTTTCACACAAACTCTCCCCTGATGTGAAAGAATCGGTTAAGTAAGAGATATGAGTCTCTGATAATGTACTTCTTATCATAGATTTAATCTGCTCAATAAATATGGGCTCATCATCACAGATGGCAATTTTAATCATGATATTCTCTGTCTCCTTCCATTCTTTTACTAGATAATATTTTATCATAGTAATGTTAAAAAAAGTAGAAAAAAAGTGCGGAAAAAAGAGAAGAAAAAAGAAATATAAGAGAATTTGCTTTTTTTTTATAGAGAAAATGAAAAGATATTTCACAGTGAAAGAGGTTATGCTATACTATGCAAAATTAAGTAACTTAATTTAATATTCTAATACAAAGGAGTGTATAAAAATGAAAAAATTATCTGTTATTATGGGAAACATGGTGTCTGGTCTTGCTCTTATTTCTGCAGTTACAACTAGCAATGTGGCGTGTGGATATATTTATTATCAGCCAGAGATGCCAAAAGAAGTAAAGAAATTAAGAAAATTCTAATGCTATGGTTAGTAAATTAAGCAACATGATAGCTGATCAGCTGATCTCAATGGGGAGATTTAAGGAAGAGGACAGGGCAGTTTATCAGTTTGGTCTTGAGATGCTGTTACTGAATATTTTTAACATTTTAACTGCAGCTTTCCTAGGAGTTTTAATGGGTCAGATACTGGAAAGTTTTCTCTTTCTGGCACTTTTCATTCCTCTTCGCTGCCATGCGGGAGGGTATCATGCAGGTAACCCACTGGTCTGCTATTTAATGTCGAATGCGGTAATTGTAATCATTCTCCTGCTTTTGCGCACCCCTCCCGAAATGGTGGAGCGGGGCGCAGGTCTGGTTTTATTGATTCTTTTGTCTGGCATGGCGGCGATTCTGGCTCCTGTGGAAAACTTAAATAAACCTTTAGATGAAGTGGAGAAAAAAGTTTATGGAATCCGTACCCGAATCGTACTGGCAATAGAAGTGCTTATTGGTCTTGTATGCTTTGCGGCCGCCTCTTTCCAGGGAGTATGGATTGTTACACTCACCATTGTTCTTATGGTGATAACTGAAATTTTAGGACTTATGCAAAATACCTATAGCCGAAGCCGCACTCCGGAAAAAAAAAGGCGGATACAGTAAGGAGGCTGGTGATCGTGGAAAATACTCAGGACAATCAGATTGCTTACATTAATTTGACCACTGGTGATGTGAAATTAGAAACGATCACCAGTGAACTTAGAAAGAACTACATAGGTGGGCCGGGAATTAATACAAAGATTTTGTATGATTCTGATGCGGCAGAATATGATGCGCTTTCAGAAAAAAATTTATTGATCTTCGGTATCGGGCCAAGTGTAGGCACCGGGCTACCAGCCAGTAACCGTTGTACCATTACGGCAAAAAGTCCCATTACCGATGCGTATGGCGATTCCAATCTGGGCGGAGAATTTAACGTAAGACTCCGTGCGGTGGGAATCGATCATCTGGTATTTTCCGGAAAGTCTGATCAACCCGTGTATGTCCTCATAAAAAGCAATCGGGAGATTGAAATCTTAGATGCCAGTGAGCTTTGGGGGATGCATACGGAAAAGGTCACCGGGTTTCTTATGGAGCGCCATGGAAAAGGTTCGGAGGTCACCTGTATCGGACCGGCGGGAGAGAATCTGGTACGTTTTGCAAGCGTCATCATGTCAAAATGCCATGTGGCAGGAAGAACCGGCATGGGCTGTGTCATGGGGGCAAAGAAGTTAAAAGCAATTGTTGTAGAAAAAAAGATTGGTAAACCACAGGTATGTAATTCAAAAAAGGTGAAGGAAATACGGGATCAGTGGATCAAAAAATGCCGTGCATCAGTTATTTTAAAATCAGGAAGCATTCAGGGAACCTTAATGCTGATCAAACGGTACCATAAGCAGGGAGCCTTGCCTATCCGTAATTTCCAGGCGGACGATGATAAAAAGGTGAAGGATTTATACGCTGAGAACTTTTTATACAAACATGAGACGAAACGTAAAGCCTGCATCTCCTGTCCTGTCGGATGTGCCAGAGAATACGAAATCATGGAAGGACGGCACAAAGGAGAAAAAGGAGATCGTCTGGATTATGGTGCGGTAGCAGGCATCGGTCCGTTAAACGGTATCTTTGACTGGGCCAGTATTCTTCATCTGAAAAATCTAAGTGACAATCTTGGGTTTGATGCCATTGAGGGAGGTTCTACCATTGGCTTTATCTTAGAGTGTTATCAAAGAGGCATTATTAAAGATCCGGAAAAGACCTATGAATTTGGCAATGCAGATGATGTGGAAGATCTGATGTATAAAATCTGCCGCAGGGAAGGTATCGGAGATATTGCAGCAGAAGGCGCATACCGGGCTTCCATCGTGTTACATGCCGAAGAGTATGCATTTTGTATCCGAAAGTCCTCTTCCGGACTTCATTCCAATTCCCATCTGGCAAAATCCTTAAGCTATCTTACCTCCACAAGAGGGGCAGATCATCTGAAGGGGTATGTTTTTACTGCAGTTTTTGGCGGATTTTTCTCCGAAGTCGTTTCAAAACATATTTTTAAAACAAAAGCGGAAAAGAATTTTTCTAAAGTAGAGAAAAAAGGCCGCGTGGTGAGCTGGCATGAAAATTATAAGTATGTCATTGACTGCCTGGGTTTGTGCCTTTTTGCCATAACTGCACTTCCAAGTGCGGGCGTTGCTTATTTTAATGAATTTGCAGAGGTCACAAACGCAATACTCAATATTGATTTGACTGATGAAGACATGTACTTTGCCGGAGAGCGTATTTATCAGCTTCAAAACGCATTTAATGTGGCTTGCGGTTTGAAACTGGAAGATTATCACTGGCCCCAGCGAAAGAAAGAAACTGGCGTGAAAGATAAATTCATTAAAGACACTACCATTAAAGTTGGAGGAGAAGAAGGGATGCTGCCGGAATATTTCCGGTACAGAGGTCTGACTCCAAAAGGGACTCCTACCGTAAAACGCTTTCAGGAATTGGGCATTTCCATGTATATAGATAAAGCAAAAGCCACAGATATTGATGATGTTATTTCTGTTAAAGATTTATTAAAAGAAATCGGGCTAAATGCAGAATTGACTAGAAAAGAAAACAGGATCAATGAGATTATGAGCTCCCTGATTTGTAAACTGATGACAAAGCAGGACGAAAAGGCACTGCGTCATATGAAAAGCGAGTAGTATTCCACAGAGGCGGATATCCCATGGATTGGTTAAATAATGAAGAAAAAATTGAGATACGGTCACAGGTTTATATTCCCATTTCTCAGGATCAAATAGACATTGTTTTTGATCATGTGTATGACAGAGAAAAGTTCCATAAATGGTTTGACTTTATGCCGGCTCTTTGGATCAGTTATGACCGGAAACAGTTGGAAACAGGCTGTATTGGAACCATCTGGTTTACCATGCCCCTGTTCTATTACAAATTAAAAGTAACAGAAGTGGTAATGGGAAAATCAATTGTACTTAAGAGTGCGGGCGGTCCCATGAGAGGGAAGGCATACTTTAATTTACACCCGGCTGATGGAGGGGTTATCCTGGAAAATATTCATATACTTTCTGGAAAAAATAAGTTTCTACACTATTATTATGTTTTTTGTTTGGTTCCAAATCATCTGGCTTTTATGAATTGGAGATATTCTGTTTTAAAAAAGCAAATAAAAAAAGAACTTGAGAGAAACAAAAAATCACATAAGTAGAGAGGTGTTGATTATGAGAGGTGTTATTTTAGCAGGAGGTCACGGAACGCGTCTTAATCCGTTAACGATCATTACCAACAAACATTTGCTTCCAGTCTATAAAAAGCCTATGATCTATTACCCCATAGAGACCCTGGCTAAAGTAGGGATTAAAGATATCCTGATCGTGACAAGCGGAGAATATTTAGGGCATTTTTACAAGCTTTTAAAAACCGGTGAAGAGTTTGGGGTAAAGCTTCATTATGAGATTCAGGAAGGCAACGAAGGAACCGGAGCGGCCTTATTATGTGCGGAAGAATTTGTAAGGGGCGACGAGTTTATGGTCATTCTTGGCGATAATATTGTGACGGAGGATTTAACCTCCTTTGTCAGGGATTTTGAATCAGAGAAAGATGAATTCAGTGCCAAGATACTTATTACCCAGTCTGATAATCCAAAGCTTTACGGCGTTGTGGAATTTAAGAAAAATAAAATCACCAGGTTGGTGGAAAAGCCCAAAGAACCATTTTCCAATTACGTCAATACCGGTTTATGGATCTTTAAGCCAGAAGTATTTGAGCTGTTGAAGCAGATGAAATTAAGCTCACGAAATGAATATGAGACCACTGATATTCTCCACCGCTATGCAGAACAGGGACAGCTTACCTATGGGATTTTAACTTCCAAATGGACAGATGCGGGAACCTTCGAACAGTTATATGAGGCAACTGTCTTAATGAAAGAGTTAGAAGAGAAGGAGAAAAAGGAAATTGAAAAAGATCATGTTTATCAGTCTTCCGGTATCAGGACACGTAAACCCTCAGCTCAACCTGTGTAAGGAATTGTCCCAGCGAAATGTGACCCTTATTTATTATACCTTTGAGCAGTATTTCCACAAGTTTGACCAGATGGATGGGGTGGATTTGAGAAAATACCCCGATGATTTCTATCATTATTACAATAAGCTTGCAGCAGATGAGAAGCTTCAGTCCCAGTTTATGAATCTGCTCTATGTATTTTATACATTTACAGAGAAGCTCCTCCCCTTCATGATGAAAGAGGTGGAAAAAGAGAAGCCGGATCTTATTATATGCGATACCTTAGCCATTTGGAGCAAGATTGCTGCCAGGTACTTTCATATTCCTTATGTATATTTTGTAAGCAGCTTTATGGGAGATAAGATCATGATGAAAGAAACTCCGGCGTTTACCCTGAGTCTGGTAAAAAGCGCGGCGGTTTCCATTCCCTATATCATAAAGTTTAACACCATCATAAAACGGTTGGAAAAGCAGTATGGTAAGGTAGTTGATAAACCATGGAATATCATGGAGCCGGAAGGGAAGTTCACCATGGTGGTGACCTCCAGGGATTTTCATCCGGGCGGCTATAAATATCCTTCCAATGTTAAATTTGTAGGCCCTGCATTTGTGGATAAAGAAAACCTTACTGAAAAAAAAGATACCATATTCATCAGCCTTGGGACCATCTGTTTCAGCCACACCTACTGGGATATCTGTATTGATGCTTCCAAAGACCTGGGATATCAGGTTGTGGTATCCTTTGGCGGCAACAGGAATAATAAAGTAAATGAAGTAAACTTACCGGATAACGTAAAGATTTACGAAAATCTAAGCCTGGAAGAATACCGGAAGGTATTAAAGCGGTCTGTATTATTTATCTCCCACGGGGGCTTTAACAGCATCAGTGACTCCATTCTTTATGAAACTCCGCTTATTATATGCCCCGGGCATGCAGAGCAGGCCAGCAATGGCAGAGTGGTGGAAGCAGATGGATGCGGGAAGCTGTTTATGGCAAACACCGAAGCGTTCCGGAAAGATAACTTAAAGGCGCTGATCCTTCAGGTAATTGAAGATGATAATATGAAAAAGAATTTATCAAAGTATCGAAAATCCTTTTTAGAGTCCCCTGGATTTCAACATGTGGTTGATGAATTAGACCAGGAGTTTCAATTGTTCTGATACGTAGATAAGGAGATGGATTATGGCTTTTATTGTAAATACGGCGCAGTACCTGCCTGACAATGAAATATCCAATCATGATTTAGACCAGTTTCCGCCAAAATACCGGCAGCTTATTGAAGAAAAAGCCGGAATTAAGACCAGAAGACATGTGACAGATGAGTGCACCTCAGATATCGGAGCCATGGCAGTGAAGGAGCTCTTACATAAGACGGGGATCCGCCCCACAGAGGTGGATGCCCTCATCTGTGCCACATCGTCTCCTGACCGGATACAGCCTGCCACAGCTACCAGGATACAGGATATATGCGGGTTAAAAAATGCCTATGCATTTGACCTTAATTCAGTCTGCAGCGGAGGAATCTACGGGCTGAAAATCGCTTCTTCCCTTATAAAAGATGGAGCGAAGAATGTGATCGTGGTGGCCTCGGAGGTATACAGCAAGTTATTAAATCCCAAAGACATTGCTACGTTCCCTTATTTCGGGGACGGGGCAGCAGCTGTTCTTTTATCCAGTCAGGGAGCCTATGAACTGAAAGACATCCTGCTCTTTTCCGACGGAAGCGGCTGTGATGTAATTCAGGTTCCGGCAGGAGGAAGTATGCTTCCGGCATCAGCCGTTAAAAAAGAACGGGATTTTTATTTTTCAATGGAGGGACAAAGCGTGTACCGCTTTGCCTGTGAAAAAGGAAGCGAGCTGATTGAGCTCCTGTCAAAAAGGAATGAGGCAGCGGCGGACCGGATTATCACTCATCAGGCCAATTTAAATATCATCAAAGAAATCGCCAGACGTACGGACATTTCTGATAAGAAATTTTTCATTAATGTGGAAAAATATGCAAATACCGCGGGTGCCTCCGTTCTCATTGCCTTAAACGAATATCTTGAGTCGGAAGAAGCAAAAAAGGAAGATCATGTATTTCTTGCAGCCTTTGGAGGAGGTTTGTCCTGGGGCGGCTGTTATCTGAAAAAAGAACATGATACCAAATAGGCGGAGAAGAAAAGGGGAATGAAACTATGTTAGATATGATTATGACACTTGCCTCAGGTGTTTTTGAGGATGCCGATATCCTGCCCACTTCCAGACTGGAAGAAGCGAAGAGATTTGATTCCATGAATCTGGTCCAGTTCATCATTGAACTGAGTGAGCTGCTGGATATGGATATTGAGGATGAAGAAGTGGAAAAAACCATGACATTTGCTGAGCTGGCAAAGAACCTGGAAGCAAAAAAATCACTTAAGTGAAACCAATGATATGAGGTGGTGCCATGGAATTTAGACTTCTTACCGTAGATTCGGAAAAACTTGAGTTTGTAAGAGGATGGGAACATGCATTTAACCGGTCCTTTGATATGCAGGATTATGAATGGATTTTTGATTCCCGTAATCTTGTCTATGGAGCATTTGACCAGACTGTTCTATGTGCAGGATACTGTATCCTGCAAAGCAGGGCTGTTTTCCATGGGCAATTGGTAAAGAGCGGGCTGTGCAACAACGTATTTGTTACACCAGAATATCAGGGATGCCATTTGTTTACAAAGCTTGGGCGGCATGTACTTTTAAAAGCCGGAGAAAGGGGCATAAAGATTTTAGTTGGCTTGCCCAATGAAAACTCCCTGCCAGGGCATCGCAGAGTGGGGTGGACTACATTTCCCAAGAATTATTACCTGGAAAAAAAAGTAGAAGATGTGGAATTTGATCCGTTAGAGGATGAGCGGATCATGTCCATTACCCCTCTTAATTTTCCATTGTGGAAAGAAGCTTTTTCGGAATTTGTCTTAAGGATTCCGGCAGGAAGATCATTTTCCATCATCAAAGAGGTGAATTACTTTTCCTGGCGTTATTTAAAACGTGCTTCCGGGAATTACAAAATATTTATTTATCAGGAAGAGGGAACCGTGAGAGGGTATGTGGTGTATAAATACTACCAGCCTTCTAAACGGATTCATATTCTTGATGTGGAAGCGGAGAATGAGGCTGTCTTTTTGGAGCTATTAAAGGCAGCAGGCACTATAAAAGAACCGGTTTCACTCATTAACGTGTTAAGCTCTACCTTTTATGCGGATTATTTTAAACGTGCCGGATTTAGTAAAAGCACAGAATACAGTAACTTAATAGCATACACCCCCCTGACAAAGGCACCGGTTTCTCTTGGAGATACCTGTAATCTGGTCATTGGGGATAATGAAGTTTTTTAGTACTACAGATAAAGGAGACAGAGCGGTGGCATATGCAAACGCAAGCGTCGTGTTACACGGAGAATTAGACGAAATCTTTGAATTTATATTAGATGGAAGAAACAATAAGAAATGGCGGCCTGGAGTCAAATCGGCAGAATATCCGTCAGAGGAGCCCATTGGTGCTGGTGCTGTTTTTTTGCAGGAGATGAACGGCCCTCCTGCAAGAACCATCAAAGCAGATTATAAAATCATAGAATGTGACCGTTATAAAAAGATATCTTTCTTAATTTTAAACGGTCCTTATACGCCTGTAGGCAGCTTTTCCTTTGAAGTAAACGACCAGGGGATATCTGTGGATTTTTCCATGGAAGAAGCCGGTGTGGTAAACCCGGAACGGGAAATACATTTTCAAAAGGTTGTTAACGATATTCATAATCTTCAGGAACATTTCGAAAGGAAATGATACACGTATGAAAAATATACTCTTAGGAAATGAGGCAGTTGCAAGAGGTGCTTATGAATATGGGGTAACAGTTGCATCCGCCTATCCAGGCACACCCAGTACGGAAATCACAGAGAATATCAGTAAATATGAATCCATTAATACAGAATGGTCTCCCAACGAAAAAGTAGCCTTAGAAGTGGGAATCGGGGCTTCCATCGCAGGAGCCAGAACCATTGTTTCTATGAAGCATGTTGGCTTAAATGTAGCGGCTGATGCTCTTATGTCCATTTCCTATCCGGGAGTGAACGCAGGTCTGCTGCTTGCAGTTGCAGATGATCCAAGCCAGCACAGTTCCCAGAATGAGCAGGATACCAGATATTATGGTATGGCGGCTAAGGTTCCGGTTCTGGAACCCTCAGACAGCCAGGAATGCAAGGATTTTGTAGGATTCGGGCTGGAAATCAGTGAGACCTTTGACACGCCTGTAATTCTCAGGCTGAATACCAGGATATCCCATTCACAAAGCATGGTGGAGCTACTGGGGCAAGTGCCGTACCAGTTAAAGGAGTATGATAAGAATCCCAACAAGTACATCGTGGCACCGGCAGTAGCAAAAAAGAGAAGAGTCATAGCAGAGGAGCGGTTAAGAAAGCTGGAAGAATTTGCAGAGACTACGGAGCTTAACACGGTGGAATACAGGAGCTGGGACATTGGAATTATTACCAGCGGCATTGCGTATCAATATTCCAGGGAGGTGCTTCCCGATGCTTCCTATTTAAAATTAGGCCTTTCCTATCCTCTTCCCAGGAAAAAAATTACGGAATTTATAAGGAACTGTAAGACGGTTTATGTCATTGAAGAACTGGAGCCCATAATAGAAGAGAAGATTAAGTCCTGGGGGCTTTCGGTCATAGGGAAAGAAGTGATTCCCATTATTGGAGAGTTAAATCAGGAGATTATACGGGCATCTGTGCTTAAGGAGACATTGAATGGAGTAACGCCGGAACTTACAAAAGACATTCCTGTAAGACCTCCTGTTCTCTGTCCGGGCTGCCATCACAGAGGGGTATTCTATGTCTTAAATAAGCTAAAGCTTCATGTCTCAGGAGATATCGGCTGTTATACCCTGGCGGCATTTGCACCCTTAAGTTCTATGGATACGTCCATCTGCATGGGGGCCAGCATTGGAATGGCTTTCGGGTTTGAAAAGGCAAGAGGAAAAGAGTTCTCAAAGAAAACCGTTGCAGTGATCGGGGATTCCACCTTTATCCATTCCGGGATTACAGGTCTGATTGATGTGGTATATAACAAGGGAAATACTACGGTTATTATACTTGATAATTCAACCACTGCCATGACCGGGCACCAGGATCATCCGGGAACCGGCTGTACCATTCGGGGAGAAAAAAGTCAGGCTGTTGATTTTGTTGCTCTGGCAAAAGCCATCGGAATAAAACGGATCCAAACCGTAGATGCCCATGATATAGAGGAGCTGGAGCGAATCGTGACAGAAGAGACACAAGCCGAAGAGCCTTCCGTAATCATAACCAGGCGTCCCTGTGTGCTTCTTAAAAACTCCTCTTTGATCCATAAGCCTCTGAGCATCACCCAGTGTAAAGGGTGTAAAGCATGCATGAAGATTGGATGTCCCGCCATATCCTTTTCCCGTGGCAGGGCAGAGATAAAAAAAGAGCTTTGTGTTGGATGCGGGCTTTGCACCAGAGTGTGCAAATTCGATGCCATTAAAAAAGAGGCGTAAGAGGGGGAAAGTGAGATGAATATTCTTATAGCAGCAGTTGGGGGTCAGGGAGCAGTGCTGGCCAGCAGAATTCTTGGAAAGATGGCTCAAAACAGCGGACTGGATGTTAAAGTTTCTGAAGTGCACGGCATGTCTCAAAGAGGCGGAAGCGTAGTTACCTATGTAAGGTTTGGTGAAAAGATTTATTCACCCATCATAGAGAAAGGAACTGCAGATATAATTCTTGCCTTTGAGATGCTGGAGGGGGCCAGATACGTGGAATGGCTAAAGCCGGGCGGAACCTTAATTACCAGCAGTCAACGGATTGATCCTATGCCGGTAATCACCGGCGCAGCAGAGTATCCGGAGGATTTGGAGGAGCGGTTTCAGGCTCTGCCAATTCATTATGAGATTGTTGATGCCCTTGCCTATGCCAAAGAAGCCGGTAATCATAAGACGGTAAATGTGGTTCTTATCGGAGCATTGGCAGCCGCCATTGACATAGAGGAAGAAAAATGGCATGCAGCCATAAAAGAAGCAGTGCAGGAAAAACTGGTAGACATCAATTTAAAAGCGTTCGAACTTGGATATAAAAACAGCAAATCTAAGAAACCAAATGGGGAGAATCATGAGATATAGAAAGTCAATCGGTATCTTAACCGCATTAATCGTTATACTGGCCGGAATTGCCGCTGCCTCCGGAATATTCTTAGCAGGCGGAGGAAGAGAAATCCCGTTACGTTCCATCCATCAAAATCTTGTGATGGCGTATGGACAGGGGCTTTATAAGAATGAATCCGTATCCATGGCATTACAGGCAAGAGCTCAGGATGTAATAACTCTGGTTTTGGGAATTCCCACACTGCTGTGGTCGTTCCTCGCTGCAGGTAAAGGTTCTCTAAAAGGCAGATTTGTTCTGCTTGGGCTTTTGGGATATCTTCTCTATACGTATACGACTTATTCCTTTGGAGCGATGTATAACGGACTGTTTTTAGTCTATGTGGCATTGTTGTCAGCCTGTTTTTTCGCTTTTATTCTGACATTTTTTTCTTTATGGGAAGAAGATATACAATCCAGATTAGACAAAGGATTTCCGGAAAAGTTTGTAGGAGTCATTCTGATTATAACTGCGGTATTAGCTGGCATGATGTGGTTAAAACGGATTTGTGTTCCCCTTATAAACCAGGAGGTTCCAGGCGAACTGGGGCATTACACCACACTGGTGATTCAGGCTCTGGATCTTGCCATTCTTCTTCCAACGGGTATTCTGGCAGGCGTTTTACTTATGAAAAAAAATAAGTTTGGCTACCTCTTAGCACCGGTTATGGTGATTAAGCAGATGGTACTTGTCATTGTGATCATTGCCATGTTTATCAATCAGTCAATCAATGGAGTTGCCACAGATATTACAGAACTGGCTGGTTTTCTGGTGATTGCAGTTATCTTAAGCAGCTGCCTTTACTTATTTTTAAAAAATATCAAAGAATGATGGAAAAGAACAAAGGAGATATCATATGAGACAATTAAATGAAGAGACAAAAAAAGAAATCAAAGAAATGGTGTACTCATTTTTAGCCGATGAGTGTGAAGTTTCCTTAGGAGAGCTTAAGGAAGACTTATCTGTCATTGATGATTTAGACGGAGATTCCCTGATGTTTGTTGAGATGATCGAACAGTTAAAAAAGAAATACAGCTTAAACATCCAGATGCAGAACATCGGAAAATATCTCCTTAAAAATCCGGCAAACACCATCAAAGAAGTGGTTGAGACTGCCTATCTTGTTTATGAAAAGGAAAATGATATTGTAGAGGCGTTGTGATCATGAACAGAGAGTCTGCTCCCATGGTGGAGTTTGATACCGTGGGAGAGTATATCGGAGTATTAAGACTTCATAATGGAAGAGATAATCTGGTGGATCATGCCGTTTTTCTGGATCTTCCAGAACTGAAACAGTGGCTGCATCGTAATTCCTTTAAGGGACTGATTATCACTGGAAATGGAAGGAACTTCAGCAAAGGTGCCAATGTAGAGCGGATCAGGGCGTATAAAGATTGTCCAAAGGTACTTGAAAAAGAGCTGAATGAGGGGAAGAAGATCTTATCCTGCATAGAAGATCTGCGGCTTATCACGGTGGCAGCGATTGAAGGGGCCTGTTTTGGGGCCGGTCTTGAAATTGCCCTCAGCTGCAATTACCGATTGGCGGCCGAATCAGCGTTGCTTTCCTTTCCCGAGGTTACCCTGGGCTTATTGCCTGGATTTGGAGGAACCATAAGACTTCCAAAGCTGATCGGACAAAGAGCAGCAAAAAAACTGATTCTATCAGGAGATATGATCACAGGTCAGGAGGCACTGCGTCTGGGACTGGTGGATGAGACGACCGGAAAAAAAGAAGCGTTTTCGAAAGCGGTGGAACTGATCGAGGGGCTGGCCAACCGCTGCTCTGCCAGACAAATGGAATATTTCGATCATATGATGGATCAGTCAGGGGCCGATTGTCTGCCCATGTACGAGAATGAAAGCAGATATTTTGCAGAGCTCCTAAAAACTATGGATATCTGACTGGACAGGAGATGATATTATTTTAACCAATCAGTGTTGGTTTGAAGTTCAGGGTCATGAACTGGATTCTTTCAAACATGTAAATAATTCGGTTTATTTAAATTATTTAGAAACCGTGCGCTGGAATTTCTTTCGTGAGTTTTCCATGATGGAGGACTTAGAACGGGAGAAACTATATCCGGTTGTCATAGAGGTGAATGTCAAATATATCAAAGAATTGCGGCTGTTTGACCAGTTTGTTATAAACAGCCGTTACTGGATAGAAAACAATTATATTGTATCAGACCATAAAGCGGTGTGTAACGGTCAAAAAAACACCATGATGAAAGCAAAGGTAAAAATGCTTCTTGTGTCCGAGGATCGGATTGTGTATGATATCCCGCCTCACATCAGAGAGATGTTTTCAGCCGAAGAACCAGTCATAGCCCACAGGGGGGAATGATTTGATGGATAACCGTATGTTAATCTGCCAGATCAGAACTGAAAGGGATCTGGCACCTTTTGTAAGTGGAGCCATTGAGACAGGAGAGAGGAACATTATAATCCTGCACCTGAAAAAGGAGTGTTTCAGTATAATACCGGACAGAGATTTTCTGCAGGTAAAAAAAGTTCTTCTTGATCCTTATATCATTTCAGTTTTAGTCATTGACTGTGAGTTTACTATGAGCCTTTGCGAAAGAATGTATGTATTTGATTTGTGCTTTCTCGCCGGACAGGGGGCTATGCGGTATGATCCAAAGCATAGGAGAGGTCTTCATTTTTTGCAGATATTATTCGCACCCAAAGCTTCATTGGGAAAAGAAGCCAGGATCATAAATCGTGAAGAACTCATAGAATATGGATTTGCCAATGCCATGTTAAGGAACGAAAGCTTTCAGGAAGACTTGGAAACACAAATGTCAGACCTTACTCTGGAACGGACGAAAGAACAGCTTCACGGGATTAAAAGCTGTATGAATGCCTACAAAGATTTCTGTCTGTCAGGAGAAAAACTCACCACCGATCCTGAGACAGGTTATTTTTGTAAACTGGCACTTATAAAAACTAAGGAAGATACCAAGTAATGAGACATAAATTTGAGACTATTATATACGAAGAATCGGAAGGCATTGCATATATCTGCATTAATATGCCTCCAGCCAATAAAATGAAATCCCAGTTTCTGTTAGAGATTTCAAAGGTCATAAAGGAATATGCCCTGTCCACAAATGCGTCCGGGATCATTATATATGGAAGCGGAAGACATTTTAGTTCCGGGGCAGATGTTGGAGAGCTGTTAGATTTTATCAGCTCTCATACCATAGTAGAAGATGATGTGGTAACACATTATCCGGAATGGTATGTGGATTGCAAAGAAAGCTTTAAGAAACTCTTTCGTATGGAGATACCGGTGGTAAGCGCCATTGGGGGCTTCTGCATTGGATCCGGATTTGAGCTGGCGTTATCTTCCCATATAAGAATCTGTGAGTCAGGTGCCAGGCTTGGATTGCCGGAATCTGCCTTTGGGCTTTTGCCTGGGGTAAATGGAACCTTGAGGCTTTCGGAGGAAACCGGTTTTTTTCATGCCTATGAAATGATCGTAAAAGGAAGCCTGATTGATTCCCAGGAAGCGGACAAGCTGGGAATGATTGATCTTCTGGTACCTAGAAAAAGCTCCCTGGATTATGCAAAAAAGCTCATTGTTTTTATCAACGAACATCGTTGTGATTATAATTTTGCCAACCGGTTTCATTTTTTAGATGGGTTTAAAGAATACTATTTTAGTTAGAGAGAGGAGTCCATCCGATGGCTATCAATGTAAAACTATCCGGCGCAGGTACATACCTTCCGGGAAATCCCATTGATTTTGACGAAATCAATGATTATCTGGGAGAATTTAAAGAGGCGCCTAAAAAGATCAGAAACTGGGCAGGAAGAGTCCAGCCAATTATTAAAGAGATGCTTGGGATCAATCACTGCTACTATGCCTTTGACAATCAGACAAGGACATTTACGGATGACAATTTAACCATGTCCGTCAAAGCGGCTAAAAAGGCCATGGAAGAAGCCGGTGTTTTGCCAAAGGATATTGATCTTTTAATATACGGCGGTGCGTATTCCCATCAGATTCCGCCTATTACCACCAGAATACAGGAAGAGCTGGGGATTGATATGTGCGGAGAGATTCACATTCATTCCAACTGCACCTCCATCTACAAAGCAATTAAGCTTGCCCATGTCATGCTTGCTTCAGGGGAATATAAGAATGCTCTTGTGATTTCCTCCAGTGTGGCAAGTTCCTGCTTTATCCCGGAATTTTATAATCAGACGCTTATCACCAAAGAGGACATATTCCTGCGCTGGTATCTTTGTGACGGGGCCGGTGCCATGGTATTTTCCGCGGCAAAGGATGAAAAGGAAGGGCTTTATCTGGAAGATACCTACTTTGAATCAACAGGAAGCAAAAAGAAGTCAGCCATGGGAAACAGTTATCCCTATCACTGGACCAATCCAAAAGAGGATTATCAGAATGGTTACCATCATATCCGTCAGATTTATTTAAATGAAATGCGGGACTATGCGATGGAGGAAAATGGAAAATCCATCTTTTATAATGCCCTGGTTCGTATGTTAAACGAAAAAAACATTGACTTAAAAGACTTAAAGCATTTTGTAGTAAATATGCCCTCAAAATTTGTGAGAGAGCTGATTATTGAAGAATGCCTTGGCCTGGGTATCCGCAAAGACCAGTTTTACAGTGCCATCGAAGATGTGGGATATGCAGGTCCTCCCGCCGCTTTAATTTCCATTGACAATCTGTTAAAGGAGCACAACTACCAGAACGGGGATCTGATTTTCAGCTTTGTCATGGAGGTAAGCAAATTCATGCAGGCAGGTTTTACATTAAGAAAAATATAAAGTGAGGAAACGAAATGAAAATACTATTGGTAAATCCTCCCATTCCCAGAGTTTTCCGTATGTTTGATTTTGCTGACGAGGCCGTAAGAAAATCGTTTGGAAGAAGGGTCATGGTCGGTCCGCCTCTTGCTTTAAATGAACTGGCAAGCATGGTACCAGACGATAAAGTGGTGATCCTGGATCAAAAGACAGAAGAAGATAATATACCCGGATATGATTTTGCCCAGGCATATGTGGAAGAATTAAAAAGGTTTTCACCTGATTTCGTGGGAGTTACCTGCATTACCGCCCAGTATAATTCGGTACTTAAAATCTTAAATATCACAAAAGAATACAATAAGAGCATTTTAACCATGGCAGGCGGCATACACCCTACCCTCTGCCCCGATTCTTTTGCAGGCTCAAACGCTGATCTTGTTACTGTTGGAATTGGAAAATACAGCTTTAAAAAGATGATAGAGATGTTTAAGGCAGATGGCTGGCTGGCAGATTTCAGTAAGATTCCAGGACTTGGACTAAATAAAGGGACAAGCCTTTTCTATACCCAGTCCATCTGCAGTCTCAGTACGGAGGAAATTAAGGAGCAGCATATTCTGGATACGGTTATGCCAAACCGGAAGCTGACGGATAAATATAATTATACCATTCGGCAGATGGGGAAAAAGATCCACTATATCAGCACCTCCCAGGGGTGTACCCACAAATGTAACTTTTGCAGCATCTGGCAGACCACGGGCGGCCGGTATTTTCATAAAGATGTGGAATGCATTATCCGGGAATTAAAGACAATGGATGAATATCCCATTATCCGTTTCTGTGATGCCAATACCTTTGGTGATATAAATAAGGCCAGACTTTTATTTACCAGAATTATTGAAGAGGGATTAAATCACCATTATTATCTGGCAGATGTGCGGACGGATACGGTGATCCGGCATCCGGATATTATTGAACTTGCCGTTAAGGCAGGGCTTCGTATCACAATCTGCGGATTAGAAGCCACCAGCAATGAAGAATTAGAAGCTTATAATAAACAAAATACCATCGAGAACATTTCCAGTGCCTTAAAGTTTTTGAACAGTCTTGGGATTTTGGTTAACGGGAATTATATTGTAAGACCGGAATATGTGGAATCAGATTTTGACCGGGTGGCACAGTTTGTAAGCGATAATCCCATTTACCATGCCGGGTTTACAGTGCTTACTCCGTTTCCGGGAACAGAACTTTATGAGACGATGAAAAAAGACATCGTTAATTATAACCTGGATTACTACAATTTAACCAATGCAGTAGTAGAAACCGTGTTGCCGGAACCGAAATTTTATGAACAGGTTGGAAAACTATATAAAACCAGCAAAATTGCAGGAGATGAATATCGCCTTAAATACGGAAGTGACCTGCTGGTAGAATAGGAAAAGAATGACAATAGGAATCGTTGGATCAGGAAGAATGGGACAGGATCTTTTCTATTCCTTAATAGGGTATGAGTGCCGTGTCATACTGGTCTCCAAAAATCCGGAGCAAATAGATAAGATCACAAAGAGAACACAGAAAATATTAAAACGAGACCCACAGCTTATGGGAAAGGAAACTCCCGTAATCACAGACAGCCTGTATGACTTAGCGGATTGTGATGTTGTCATAGAGACTGTGATTGAAAATTTATCCGTGAAGCAGGAAATGTTTCAAAGACTGGGAGAGATCGTAAAAAATACTTGTATCTTTGCCACAAATTCCTCTTCTCTTGACGTAACGGGTGTATTTTATTATGAAAAGGCAAAAGAGCGGTGCCTGGGGCTCCACTTTTTCTATCCATTAAAATTAATCTCCACAGCAGAAGTAAATGCAGGCCCGGATACAAGTGAGGAGACAGTGAAAGAAATGGTCAGGTTCCTTTCTATGACCGAAAGAAAACCTTTGGTATTAAGGGGAGAAAACCGCCTGGTGTTATCAAAGCTTTTGATCTCACTGGCTGCATACACCTATAAACTGTCATTAGAAGGAGAACTGACCTTAAAAGAGCTTGACCAGATCACAAAGCAGGTGCTGCTCTTTGGAATCTTTGAAATGGTAGATTCGACTGGTTTTCCGATCATCTCTCAGTGTCTGGCCAATTTGCCGGACAAACTTCATTCTGTCCTTTATCAGCCTCTTCTTTTAAAAGTAACGGAATTGATGAAACAGGGGAAAGACGGAAGACGGGGAGAGGGACTATTATCCTTAGAAGACATTGGTAAGAAAGATACTGCTGGTATTGAAAACCGGGAAGAGTGCTATGAGGTATATGGGGTAAGATTCCTGTCCTTTCTTCTGAATGAAGCTGCGCGGTACATGAAAGATCCTCTTTTAGATAAAAAGCAGTTTCAGGAAAGTGTACAGGAAGTATTAGGTTTATCTGCTTCACTAAAATTTCTTTATAAGGAACTGAAAGAGAAGATGCTTTTAGAAACCTTAATGGCAGAATATGAAAAGACTCTGGATCCGTTGCTGCTTCCGGCAGATTTTAAGGTATATCGTGAACGTTAGGAGGGTATGCATGCAAGAGAACAAGACTGTAATTACAGGAATGGGAATGATAAATGCTTTAGGAAATACCATGGAGGAAAGCTTTTGTAAGATGATCAGGGGAACTTCAGGAGTAAAACCGATTACGCTTTTCGATCCTTCCGAATTAGAAACAAAGATTGCTGCTCAGGCAGACGACAGCTTTTTAGAAAAGGCAAAAGAGCTGATAAAAAAAAGAGAGCGGGGCAAGATGACCCGCTTAACTCAGATGGCAATAGTGGCAGCAGATGAGGCTGTCAAAGACAGCGGCATTGATTTTGATGCTTGTGACAGAAGCCGTGTAGCAGTAATTTTGGGGATTGTAACTACTGCTTACGGTGATGTGGAGAAAGAACAGTCATCAAGCAACAGCATTGTTAAATCCATGCCCAATGCTCCCAGCGCCTGGATCTCCATCCGCTACGGTCTCAAAGGACCCAATTTTAATGTATCCACTGCCTGTGCTTCATCTGCTTATGCCATTGCATTGGGGCAGCAGCTGATTCAGTCGGGTTTTGCAGATGTGGTCATTACAGGGGGAGCCGATTCCCACATACAAAAAGACTATATCAGGGGATTTAACCAGATCATGACCCTTTCCGTAAAGAATGAGACGCCGGAAACTGCCTGCTGTCCTTTCTCCAAAAACCGGGATGGATTTGTTATGGGTGAAGGAGCCGGCATTATGATCCTGGAATCTGAAAGGCATGCAAAGAAGCGGGGCTCCAGAATCTATGCGGAGGTAGGTGGATGCGCCATTACAAGCGATGCAGGTGATATCACAGCACCGGAAGCAGATGGTGTCATGATGGCAAAAACCATGAAACTTGCCATGGACCAGGCAGGAGTGAATCCGGAAGACATTGATTATATCAACGCCCACGGAACCTCCACCTATTTAAACGACAAATACGAAACCATGGCCATTAAATCCTGCTTTGGCTCTCATGCAGATAATCTTTACGTATCCTCTGCCAAATCCATGATTGGGCATACGGTGGGAGCTTCGGGAGTGATTGAGGGGATTGTTACAGTTTTGACAATGGAACGGGGAATCATTACCCCAACCATCAATTATAAGGAGCCGGACCCGGAACTTGATTTAAATTATGTACCCAATGTTCCGGTTCAAAAAGTGGTAAACATGGCAATCTCTAATTCCTTTGGCTTTGGAGGACACAATGCCAGCATATTATATAGAAAATACGAAGGAGAATGAGGATGAAAAAATATTTAGTTACTGGCGGTGCCGGATTTATCGGTTCAAACTTCGTGAAATATTTATATGAGAAGGAAACCGATATCCATGTGACTGTACTGGATAAGCTTACATATTCCGGTAATATGGATAATCTGGCAGATGTAATGGACCGGGAAGATTTTGAGTTTGTAAAAGGAGATATCTGCGATTCTGAGCTGGTAGAAAAACTGATGGAGGGCATCCATATAGTGGTTAATTTTGCAGCTGAGGTTGCAGTGGATCGTTCCATTGGAAACACCCGGGATTTTTTAATGACCGATGTGATCGGGGTATACGTACTTCTGGAGAATGCATTGAAAAACAGGGAGACACTGGAGAAATTCATCCAAATTTCCACGGATGAGGTGTATGGACAGATTCAGGAAGGAAGTTTTTATGAGACTTCTGAATTAAAGCCCAGAAACCCATATTCTGCCTCAAAGACTGGGGGAGATCGTCTGGCGTACAGCTATTTTGCTACTTATGGACTTCCTGTCTGTATCACGAGGGCTTCCAATACCTACGGACCGTTCGCATATCCGGAAAAAGTGATCCCTCTGTTTATCACCAATCTTTATGAAGGAATTCCGGTTCCTGTGTTTGGTGACGGCAGTCAGATCAGAGACTGGCTCTATGTAAAAGATCATTGCAGCGGAATCTGTCAGGTAATAAAAAATGGCACGAACGGAGAAGTGTATAACGTAGGCGGAGCCCAGGAGGTCACAAATATAGATTTGACGAAACGGATCTTGTCTCTTATGGGAAAAGATGAATCTCTGATTCGCTATGTGAACGACAGACCGGGCCATGATCTTCGCTACAGCTTAAATACAGACAAACTCCGGGCTCTTGGCTGGCAGCCCCAATTTGATATCTTCTCCGGGCTTTCCCAGACTGTGAATTGGTATGTAAGCCACCCAGAGTACTGGAAAAAATTAAGAGGCGGAATGGATCAGCGCTACTTCAAAGGATATTGGAATTAAGAGTGCTGTGTACGGTCTTTTAACACTTATAAAACTTAGGGCAGTCATTCTCTTAAAAGAAGACGTGTATCTGGCAGACTTAGACGCATGCAGGGCAGTAAGTGAGATTCCTTATGAAAATTATTTGTCGGAAGAAGAGAAAGAACGGTTAAAACTGATCACAATCCCACAGTCAAGAAACAGAGTGATGCTCCGGCGTTCCCTGACCAGAATGATAATAAGCAGTTATCTGAATTATTTTCCGGGAAAGATACAATTTTACAGGAATTCCTACGGAAAACCTTCCGTCTTAGAACCGGTCACTGATTTGAAATTTAATCTGTCCCACTGCGGAAAATATCTGATTCTGATTGCAGACAGGAATCGGGAGGTAGGTATCGATATAGAAACAGCACATTCCTTCCAAAAAAGAAAGTATGAGATCATGGAATCCCTCTATTCTCCGGAAGAATCAGCCTGCTATCAGAGCCTTCCTGCAAGGAAGCAGTACCAGATGTTTTGCAGAACCTGGGTCATGAAGGAAGCAGTCATAAAAGCGCTCTCACTGGGCCTTACTGCTGATTTGACAAAAATTTCTCTTCCGGCTGATGTGGGTCTTTCCTGTACCATACTGCCTTTGGATTTTTATAACGCAGTGCTTAAAATACAGTGGATCACAAGAGAAGACAATCAGATTGCAATTGCATATCGGGAGGAAGAAATATGAATGTGCTGGTCACAGGCATCAATGGTTTTGTGGGTGGGTATCTTTTTTCCAGATTAAGGTCTGCCGGACATAAGATCTATGGGCTGGGAAGGGAGCCGTCTTCCCTTTATGACCTGGACGGATATTACACGGTGGATATTACAAAAAAATTTCAGCTGGATCGGGAGTTTGATGCTGTTATACATCTGGCTGCTTTAAACCGTACTACTATTGGAGCCGATATCGACAGCCGGATCTTTAGCCGGATAAATGTGGAAGGAACAAAAAATCTCATTGAATCCTGCGGATATTCCAGGTTTATTTACATTTCCACCGCTGCAGTTTACGCGAGGGAAGGTAAGCTCATCACAGAGGAATCTCCTGTCGTTCCAGTGGGAAATTACGCTGAGACAAAATATGAAGCGGAGCTTCTCTGCCAGAGCCTGATTCCCTGTAAGAAGCTGATGATTCTCCGCCCTGTTAATATCTCCGGAGCCGGGCAAAAAAAGATTGCTGTAGTTCCCCTGTTCTTTGACAGGGCAAGAAATCATGAAGCATTGGAGCTTTCCGTATCTCCTTCTAAGATCATTCAGTTACTTGATGTAACTGACTTTACGATGGCCATTAGTCAGTGCCTTGATTTTTTTTGCAGCGGGATCTTTAACTTAGCCCCACAGGATTGTATGACCATGCTTCAATTGGTAAATAAAATACTTAAACTATGTGATTCTAAGTCTTCCCTGGTCATAAAGGAAGTGAAAGAAGAGGCTCCTTCCCTTGTTTGTGCTGAAAAGGCACGACAGAGGTTGTCATTTCAGGCATTAAAGACCATGAATAATATACTAGAGGATTACTATGAGTCACTAAATGGAGGAACGGAATAATGAAAGTACTGGTAATAGCATCCCATATTGATGATGAAGTGTTAGGATGCGGAGGAACCATAAAAAAGCATACAAAAGCAGGAGACCAGGTTTTTGTGGTGTTTATCAGTTCGGGTTTTTCCAGGCGCTTTGATGAAGCGCTTATAAGCACAAGAAAATCTCATGCAAAAAAAGCGGCAGAAGTGTTGGGAATACAGGAGATATTTTTTGCAGACCATCCCCTGATCATGTTAGATACCATACCCCAGCTGGATATTGTAACGTCTCTGGAGCGGATCATCTTTGAGATAAAGCCGGAAGTTTTATACTGCCATTATGATGCGGATATGAATTCGGATCACCGGATTGTTTCCCAGGCGGCCATGGTCTGGTGCCGGCCATCAAAGACCCCATTTTTAAAAAAAGTATTATTCTATGAAATATTTGCTTCCACACAGAAGTTTGATCCCAATTACTATGTAGATATCAGCGATGAGATCGAGGATAAGATGGCGGCTCTTTCTGTATATTCTACAGAAAATAATGCCCAGACCAGAACCTTAGACACCAGCAGACTGGTAGCAGGATATCGGGGAGCGGAAATCAATACGGCCTATGCGGAAGCATTTTATTTATACCGGGAAATCTTATAAATGAAATTACATGATTGGAGAGGAGTGTGGATGTGGTGTTAAAAGGAATAAAACTGTTATCAATGTGTGCCACAGCTATTTTTTTATCATCCGTCAGCTGGTTTATATGGGACAGGCGGACAAATAAAATCTATTTCAAAACCAGTCGGAAACATAAAGATATAGGAGACAGTTATGGAACGTAGCCTTGAAAAGAATGACAGTATGGCAATGATGTTTGCCGGAATCGGTACGGATTACCGGAAGATAATCCATAAGATTCCCGAGAAGCAAAGAGAAAGAATCCGACAGCTGTCAGCCATATTAAAAGACAGATATGAACTGGATATCGATGTCTATCTTAATGGTAATCCCCTGGATACAGAAAGTAATTTCTATAACTGGCTGACGATCTACACCTGTGACTATGCCATATACGAGTGGTATGCCTCCCACGGCGTGGTTCCGGACTATCTGATTGGGTACAGCATGGGGCTCATAACGGCACTGGCCTGCAGTCATGCCATTACGTTTGAGGATGGGGCCTTTTTACTCTATGAAATCAACCGGAAAGAAAGCAGAAAGGAGGGGATGGCAACCATCATCGGGTTTGAGAAGGATGAGCTTGTCCGGATCATTAAGGATAGCCAGTGTGAGGACAAGGTGTTTATCGCCTGCGAAAATAATCCCTATTGTTTTGGAATATCAGGTTATGAAAATTTTATTCAGCAGGTATGCGAATTGGCAGCGGAAAGAGGTGCTCTCAATATTTATGCCATTGATTCCAAATTTGCATTTCACACGCCTCTGTATCATAGACCGGAACGGGATTTATCAGTCAGCACAGCAAAGATCCAAGTGGTTGATTCCACCATTCCAGTGGTGTCAGCCATCGATCAGAGCATCTTGTGGAAAGCTCAGGATCTTTCGGAAGAATTGATACGGAACATGTACAGCACCATGAAGTGGGGGAGCTTAATTACCGCACTCTCCCAGTCAGGAATCAGACATTTTATTGAGGCAGGGCTTGGAAAGGGATTGACTAAAATCTCAAGATCCATAGAGGATACCTGCCGGTTCGATACCTTTGACACCGTAAGCAAAGACCTTGCCAGTCATGTCACTATAGGGGTATAGGTGCGTATTAAAAGGATAAAAAATGTTGGCTGACCATGAGGCTGGGGCTGCGGTTTTTCATTATGCTTATAAACTACTGATGAAAGGGAATTCAATCATAATAAAACGCTTCTATTGCCTGTGCGAAGAACTCTGCTGCACCCTCCCCATATTGTTGATCAATTGCTTGTTGACATTGCTTGTTTCGGTAGGACTGTGCAACCGCTAGCATCAGACCTTTTTCTTCTTTCATCTGACAGACCTGTTTCATAACGAAACCGTATTCACCGATAATCTCCTTGACTTCAAAAGAATTGAGATCACAATCACGTTTACCGATTAGCTTTTGGCGAATTGTATCCTCCCGTTTCTTGTAGCTTTCGGCAACTTCTTTACTGATCGGATTTTTGAGGGTAGATAAATAAGCGTCTTTCCCACCATACCACTCAACTACTTTTGCATAGCGTTTTTGCATATCTTCTGACGATACGACTTCAATATAATGCTTTTTCCAGCGTTCTATGCTGCCAAATTCACCAATGGCCGTTTGGCGCATTTCCTCCGGCATGCTGTCGAACATAAGTTGAAACATCTTCTCGATCTCTGTTTTGGTAAAAACCGAAAAATCCATTTTATTGTCTCCTTTCAGAACGTTATCTATGCTGGCAATCAAGCGTTCCATGCGTTCTTTTCTTTCAACCAGCATTTCTCTCTGCATTTGCAGAATTTGATTTCTATCAAGAGAGGGATTTTTCATGACGGCTTTGATATCTTTTAGAGGAATATTAAACTCACGAAAGAACAATATTTGCTGTAAAATTTCTAAGGCTTTATCGTCATAAAGCCGGTATCCAGCTTCACTTTTGTCTGTGGGTACAAACAATCCAATCTCGTCATAATAGTGTAGCGTGCGCGCGCTGACACCGGTGAGTGCTGATACTTCCTTTACTGTTTTCATATATCTGTCCTCCTGCTCTTGATAGGATAACTATACTCTATGACGTTCCGTGAAAGTCAATAGATTTTTTGAATATTGGAGTTACATACCGAGATCTATCCTCCTGCCGGCTTATTAATAATGAATAATACAATTCGTTTCATTCTAAACTTTTTATACACGATTTTGTTTGATACTTACAGATAAAAATTTTCTCAGCGTTTAAGAGCAACCTTTTTCTGGTGCCTTTTCTGAAAGGGAACGTATGGAGGAGGCATATTCGGTGGGGGTCATTCCGGTTATTTTTTTAAACTGCCTGGTAAAGTAGTGAATGGAGCTATAACCCAGGCAGTCTGAAATTTCCGTAAAGTTCAGCTGGTTGTTGCGGATTAATTGTTTGGCCGCTTCCGTTTTCTTATTTAAGAAAAAATCGATGACGCCACAGCCGTGGGATTCCCGGAATATTTTCTGAAGCTGGGATCGCCCGATCAAATTGTCACGGCAAATGGCTTCAATGGTGAGATGCTCTCTTAGGTGTTCTTCCATGTAGCGGACGATTCGGTTATGGATATCTCCATGGATTCTACTTTCTGCCGGGCGTTCCGTGAGAATCTGCTCCACATTGGAATTGTACTTACGATAGAGGTGGATGATCAACTCTTCCAGATAATTGCCGATGAGCTGTTCCGCGCCAAAGGAACCGACTGGCTGCCGTCTGGCCAGTTCTTCCTGATAGGGATCGTCAAGCCTTCCAGAAAATGCGTTCCGGGCTTCTATGATAATCTGGGCCAGCAGAGCTGCTTCCGTTTCCTGAACGGACAAAATTTTTCCTTTAAATGCTTTCATGCAGGGAGAATTGCATTCAAATCCCACTACCACCAGGTTGGGGGCAATCGTCCCATTGGTCAGTATGTTATGGAACTCCCCTGGACTGTGGAAGATGATGTTTCCCCGCTTTAAAGGGATCCGTTTCCCGTCTGCCATCACGTCAATGACGCCCTTGTCAACGCAGACAAATTCCCAGAAGTCGTGGCTTTCGCCGGGAAAAGTGAAGTTGCTCATGTATTCGAAATAGTGAACGGTTATAATTTTCTTTATGACGGCTGAGGGGCGGAGTGAAGTGCTTTTATAGGCCATGGGTTATCCTCTCTTTTGATGTTCGTTCTTTTAATTAGTATATCACATTCTCATGTAAGAATGAAAGAAGAGTACGATCATGCAAATAAAATAATAGATAGTGCAAATATTTTTTGAGCTATATTCATTATACTGAGGGTAATATATTTCAGAAGGTAACAGCAATGAATGGAAAACCGATTCTGGTGATTATGGCTGCAGGTATGGGCAGCCGTTATGGAGGATTAAAACAGATAGATTATTATGGAAAAAGCGCTTTTGTATCTATATACAATCAGTTGTCGGAAATTTCCGACGGTGAGAAGTGTCAGTATACCATGGTGGGCTAATTTACAGAGCTTGACGAATTACCGTTTTGAAGAGCGTGGACCGTTGGTACGGCGTCACTTACAAAGAAGATAAAGAAACAGTGGTGAATGCCATCAAGGAACTTAAGAAAACCGGTATTTATCCGGAAAGACTGTGGGAGGAACAGTAATGGGAGACGCACAATGTAAAAAGATCGGAGAGGCCATCGGTTTGCTGGCCTTCGAGGGAGAGATGATTTCATGTGAGCGATATGGAAGTGGTCATATTAACGATACGTTTCGTCTGGTTTGCAAGGACAGGGGAGTGATAAAGCCTTACATCATCCAGAGAATCAACCATGAGGTATTTAAGGATCCTGTAACTCTTATGAAAAACATCTCAGGTGTCACCTCATTTCTGCGTGAGACGATCATTGCTCAGGCTGGGGATCCGGACCGGGAGACGTTAAATATTGTTAAGGCGCGGGATGAGAAGGATTACTGTCAGGACAGCGAAGGAAACTATTGGAGAGGGTATCTGTTTATTGAGGGAGCTACTACCTACGATAAGGTGAGAAATCCGGAAGACTTTTACCAGAGCGGCAGAGCCTTCGGTCATTTCCTGCGCAGACTGGGAGAATACCCCGCCAAAGAACTGACAGAAACCATCTTAAATTTCCACAATACGCCGGTTCGCTTAAAAGCTTTTCAGGAAGCGGTCAAAGCGGATGTCTGCAACCGGGCACACCTGGTCAGGAAAGAGATAAATTTTGTGCTGAACAGGGAGAACGAGGCAGATACTGCAATGAAACTGTTGCGAGAAGGCAGGCTACCGCTCCGTGTAACCCACAATGATACCAAGCTCAACAATATCATGATCGATGACAAGACTGGCGAGGGCTTGTGTGCCATTGACTTAGATACTATTATGCCTGGGCTCTCTATTTTTGATTTCGGTGATGCCATCCGGTTCGGAGCCAATACGGCCGAAGAGGATGATCCGGATTCCAGCAGGGCATCCTTATCCTTGGAATTGTTTGAAATCTATACCAAAGGCTATTTGGAAGGCTGCAAAGAGGTATTGACGGCAGAGGAAAGGACAATGCTGCCTATGGGCGCCAAATTAATGACTTATGAATGTGGTATGCGTTTTTTAACGGATTACCTTCAGGGAGATACCTATTTTCACACCAGCAGGAATAACCATAACTTAGACAGGGCCAGAACCCAGTTTGCTCTGGTAGCAGATATGGAGAAGAAGTGGGTGGAGATGGTAGAAATTATAAATAAATTTCAATAGAGAAAGAATAGGGATAAAGGATGAAAATACTGGTGACAGGGGGTGCCGGATATATTGGAAGCCATACCTGTGTGGAGCTATTGGAGCTGGAATATTACCATAACAATATTACCGGAACCCTTATTTTGTGTGAGACCATGAGAGCCCATGTTTTACCCGTTTTAAAAGAAATTGTTCATAAGAACTTATAAGGCTCTTTTTAAATACACTTCTATTTAACACCTACGCTTCAGGAACCATTTTGGTTATATGGGGATTAGTATTTATACAATCTGGAAGTTCCCCGCATTTTTCCTATATTGAGAGGGAGAAATACCTTCCTGTTTTTGAAAAACTTTTGTAAAGTAGGAAGCATCATTAAAATTTAAGTCCGCTGCAATTTCATAAATGGGAGCATCAGAGAATTTTAGCATATTTTTTGAACGTTCTATTTTCAGTTTTATTATATATTCCGTAAAAGAAGTTCCTGTTTTTTGTTTAAAATATCTGCTTATATACTTCTCATTTAAATTGAATTCACAAGCCAGGTCACTTAAATTCAAATCGTCTAAAAAGTGGTAATCAATATAATTTAGTATTTCTTGAATATAATCTGTATATTTAGGCGGTACAGTAGGGGAAGTATCTTTTTTTTTCATTGATCCTAATATTTTGTCGAGGCAGTTATACAGATCATTTGGAGCAATCGGTTTTAGCAAAAAGTCAATAACACCACATTTTATTGCCTGTTGTGCATAAGTGAACTCATTGTAAGCAGTGATAATAACTGTATTTACATTAGGCAAAAAATTACAAATTTCTTTTTGCGCATCTAATCCATTGCATTGAGGCATATCAATGTCCATCAGGATAATATCTGGTAAATGCTGATGAGCTAACTTAATCGCTTCAAAACCGGTGGTTGCAGATCCAACTAAATGAATGTTGCGATAATGACGCTGAATAATTAGATTCAGGGCCTTTCTTTCCAATGATTCATCTTCGCATATTAAAAGTTTATACATACAATCCACCTCCTTTAGTGCTAACGGTAAGTGACTGGGAGAAGTATATCAATTTTAGTATAAGTGTACACTTTGCTGTCAATGGTTATTCCGTATTCCGAACCGTATAATTTTTTAATACGGGTTTGTGTATTCATTAATCCTAATCCAGAGGCAGGGTTATCAATATTTTCTTCTGTTTGCAGCAATTCAATGATATCCTCTGAAATACCACATCCATTATCATAAATTTGAATTAAAATATCATTTTTATGATTTTTATTCGTCTTTGAAATATCAATTCTTATAATTCCATTCGCCATACAGTCTTTTAAACCATGAATGAAAGAGTTTTCAACCAAAGGCTGAAGGGTCATGCTGGGAATGCGGCAGTCTCTGATGCTTTCATCTGCATGAATATGGCAGGCAATCTTATCCCCAAAACGTGCTTTTTGTATATTCAGGTAATAATTCAAATTGTTCAGTTCTTCTTCAATGGTTGGAGTATCAGAAGTATTTTTGATTGTATAACGCAAATAATTAGATAAATCATAAATCAGCTGTTCTGTCTCTTCAGATCCGTCAAGAAGTGCTGTACGTGCGATGGAGTTTAAGGCATTAAAAAGAAAATGAGGATTCATCTGTGCCTGAATCCTTTTTAAGGTCTGAGCAGAAGCAATCTGCTGTTGGCGGATTCGCTCAATTGTTTCATGATTGAGTTGCTGTTGGATGATGGTCTTATAGCTTTTTTCTGCGATATATTCGGCAAAAAAACTGTAAAACTTCAGACATGTCTGGATATAGTCTTCTGCAACAACAGGAATTTCTGCTACTGTCCGGTCTAAATCCTCTTTGCATAGATGAAATTTATTTGCCAGCTTTTCTGTATCAATTAATGCCCTGTCCTGTTCATGAATCAAAACCTGTCCACCTAAAACGCCGCCTAAAAGAACATCGTTAACAATAATGGGAGCAGCACAGTCTCTTAAACCACAGTGGCAATCGTACACAATCGAATGCCTCATCTCAAGTGAATGCTTCAAAGCGTAGTAGTCACATGATATACAGGCCTGTCGGCCCGCCTCAGAAGTACGGATTAACTGGCAAAATGTAGAAAAATTACTAAGAGAAGAAAATGGTTTCCCATCGATATTAACGGTTACTACAGAAAAGCTTACGATACTTGACAGCTCAGATTGAATTTTGCTGAATTCATCAAAGTCAATTAAATTCTCGAGTAAAAGATCAAATTCTGGATTCATGAAAAACTCAACTCCTCATTTTAGATATATAAAATAATAACATAGTTGACTGGTCTTTTCAATTCACTTTTACGAAGTGGTATTTTTCCCACCTTGAGTATCCCTTAAATAGCGGATAGTTAAAAAAAGAGGTAGAAATAATACCAGATCACAGATGGGAAAAATACTAGAACTACTTCCTGAAATCCTAAGGGAACGCAAATGTATGTGATAATATTGATAATGATAACAGGGAATCAACACTTTTATTTGTGAAAATGTAACATGCCATTTGCATGATTGCATAGATAAAAATAAAAATCTGGAGGTAATAAAATGGGACAGGAAGCATTAGGTTTAGTAGAAACAAAAGGATTGGTTGCATCAATTGAGGCAGCAGATGCAATGGTAAAGGCCGCAAATGTGGCTTTAATCGGCTATGAAAAAATCGGCTCTGGTTTAGTAACCGTAATGGTACGGGGGGATGTCGGTGCAGTGAAGGCAGCCACTGATGCAGGTGTTGCGTCTGCAAAACGTGTGGGTGAGGTTGTATCTGTTCATGTAATTCCAAGACCACATACAGATGTGGAGAAAATGTTACCAAAATTTCAGGAGAAATAATTCAGGAGAGGGTAGATCATGGATAAGGATTTATTAGATAAGATTTTAAGTTCTGTTACTGGTTCTGAGAATAAAGAGCAGACAACAGAAAAAGTGGAGACAGCTGCTTTAACTCAGTGCAATCTCACTGAGTTTGTAGGTGCCGGAATTGGGGATACAGTTGGCTTGGTAATTGCAAATCTGGAGTATCATCTGCATGAAAATTTAAAGCTGGATCCCAAGTATCGTTCCATCGGTATCGTGAGTTCCAGAACAGGTGGGGCACCTCATGTGATGTCAGCCGATGAGGCAGTAAAAGCTACAAACACAGAAGTTGTGAGCGTAGAATTCTGCCGTGATACAAAAGGCGGAGCAGGACATGGAAGTACGATTATATTTGCAGCAGAAGATGTATCTGACGCAAGACGTGCCGTAGAAATTATGCTGTCGTCTCTTGATACAAACTTTGGTAATGTGTATGGATGTGATGCAGGGCATATTGAGCTTCATTACACTGCCCGCGCAAGTTATGCGCTCAATAAGGCATTTAATGCTCCCATAGGAAAGGCTTTTGGAATTACGGTAGGAGCACCGGCAGCAGTAGGACTTCTTATGGCAGATATGGCTATGAAAACAGCAAATGTTGATATTGTTACATATGCAAGCCCTGCATCAGGCACATGTTTTTCCAATGAGATTATTGTGACATTTTCAGGCGATTCAGGAGCTGTCAGACAGTCTGTGCTGGCTGCAAGGGATGTGGGACTTTCCGTTCTTCGTGGTATGGGACAGAATCCAGTATCTGTTACGACTCCCACACTGTAAAATGGCACAGAAATGAGGTAGAGCATTTTGAAAGATGAAGCGCTGGGATTAATTGAAGTAATTGGTCTGCTTGCGGCGGTAGAAGCGGCAGATACTGGCCTTAAATCAGCAAATGTTTCTCTGGTGGGCATAGAGAATGCCACAGGAGCCTATTTTACTGTAAAGTTTTGCGGTGATGTGGGAGCTGTAAAAGCGGCAGTCACTTCAGCACGGGTAAATGCAGAAAAAGTCGGAACAGTAGTATCTGCTCATGTAATACCCCGGCTGTCCGCAGGGCTTAAGGGCTGGCTTATGACGGAAGAATCTGCGAAAGTGGAAGAAGCCACACAGGTGGAATCCAGTGAAAAACCGGCAGAGGAAAAAGAAAAGATAGCAGACAGCGAATCTGAGAATGAAAAAAATCCAGCATATACCTGCAATCTGTGCAAGGACCCCAAGTGTCCAAGAGAAAAGGGACAAATGGAGAAATTGTGCATTCATGCAAGAGGAAAGCGAGGAAATGGAACATGACCAGTCATCAGGAATTCACTGTAAAAGCAATATTGTCTATGGTGGAGAATCAGCCGGCGGAAAGTGGAATACCACTGGGAGTGTCAAACCGTCATATCCATCTGACCAGGGAGTCTGTGGAGATCCTTTTTGGAAAGGGATATGAGCTGACAAAGGCAAAAGATCTTGGACAGCCCGGGCAGTATGCAGCAAAGGAAACTGTGTGCATTGCCGGAAAAAAAGGCAGTTTTTCAAATGTAAGAGTGCTTGGTCCGGTAAGAAAACAAAACCAGGTTGAAATCAGCCGTACGGATGCATTTTCATTGGGTGTAAACCCACCGGTGCGTCTTTCCGGCGATTTGAGTGGTGCAGCAGACATCTGTGTAATCGGGCCAAAGGGGATGATGGTGATGAAGGAGAGCGTTATTGTTGCGAAACCTCATATCCATATGAGTCCTGCGGATGCCCTGCATTTTCAGGTAAATGACGGTGATACGGTATCTGTAGAAATTCCGGGTGAAAGAGGCTATACCATGCACCATGTGGTAATCCGGGTAACGGAGCAGTCCGCGCCGGAGTTCCACATTGATACAGATGAGGCCAATGCTGCAGGAACCCCGTCAGATGCCGTTGTTCAGCTGATTAAGTGAGAGGGATGGTAATATATGATCAGAGAGCAGACTGAAATGGATCGGTGGAATGAATATCTGCTCCAAATGAATGCAACTTCCAAAAAAGAATTCATAGATTTAAAACAATTTGTGCTGCCTCTGAAAGTAGGCGTGGACCTGGGAACCTCGAATATTGTGGTGACGGTCTTAGACCAGAAAAACCGCCCGGTAGCATTTGAAATGGAGCCAGCCAACGTAGTGAAGGACGGAATTGTGGTGCAATTCATAGATGCTGTCCGGATACTGGAAAAACTAAAAAGCAGACTGGAAAAACGGTTGAGCACGAAACTGGAAGAAGCAGCGACCGCAATTCCGCCAGGTATCATAACCGGAAATACAAAGGTGATCAGTAACGTGGTGGAAAATGCAGGTTTTCATGTGACTCATGTAATTGATGAACCGGAAGCTGCCGCCGTTATGATGGGAATCAGGGACGGAATTGTCGTGGATATAGGCGGCGGTACTACCGGTGTTTCAGCGGTAAAAGATGGCCAGATCTTATATTCCATGGATGAACCCACCGGTGGAACTCACATGACTTTAGTGATCTCCGGTGCCATGGAACTGAACTTTTCAGAGGCGGAGCAGTACAAAAAAAGCCAGGACAACTATCAGCAGGTTTTTACCATGATTCAGCCTGTTATGGAAAAAATGGCGCACATTACCCGTTCCTTTATGAAAGAACAGGAGGGGCCCATTTATTTAGCAGGAGGAACCAGCTGCGTAAAGGGAATTGAGACAGTTTTTCAAAAATATCTGGGGATTGCAGTTTATAAACCGAAAAATCCTTTGTTGGTGACACCCATAGGAATTGCTATGTCAATTCCATCTGTGAAAGAGAAGGCATAGTAATAAAATGATGGAAAAAGAAGAAATTATCAGAAATATTTTAAAAAGTCTTTTGCCAATGATGGATAAAAAGGCATTGGTTCTGCTGACTGGAGGTACTGCAGATTATCAGGAATATCAGACGATGGTAGACGAGCTGCTGCTGACAGAAGCCCAAATAGCGGTGACTCCGGCTTTTAAAAGCCTTGCATCCAGTGAAATCAAAGACAGGCTGGACTCACGCTATATTCTGGATGGGGAGACATTATATCGAGAAATAAATGAAATTAACATAATCATTATTCCGGTATTAACCAGAAATACTCTGGCAAAGGGAGCAATGGGAATTCAGGACAACTTAGTTTCCATGGCGATTGCAGCTGGCTTTATGAAGAAGATTCCCATTCTTGCAGTGACGGAAAACTGCAGTCCGAATAGCGGACATACAAGGGAAACAGGGATGAATCTCAATGAGTCCTATAATCGGATGATGGCTGGCTATGAGGAGCGATGGAACGAATTTGGAGCCATATTGATTGGGCGGGAGGAATTTTCTTCCCGGTTGAAGAAGATGCTTTATCCGGAAATCCCCATTTATTCAGAAAACCATTTACCAGAACAATCATTAGAGGTATTTCAGGTGCTGACCATGAAAGATGCACAGGGGTTCCGACCGGGACAGAGGGTCCGAGTATCTTCCAGGAGTGTCATCACTCCTTTGGCAAGAGAAGCATTAAACGAAAAGAACATTATTGTAGAAATTATTGAAAAGAAAAAGGGGAATCAGCCGTGATGGAATATGATAAGGACCTCCAAAGCATACAGGAGGTTAGAAATAAGGTGGCAAAAGCAAAAGAAGCACAGTCGTCTTATCAGGAGTTTTCCCAGAAACAAATGGATCAGGTCGTAAAGGCCATGATGGAAGCAGCACTTAAAAATGCTGAAATGCTGGCAAAGATGGCAAAAGAAGAAACCGGGTACGGGAAATGGGAAGACAAGATAGTTAAAAATGTTTTTGCTGCCAAGTATGTCTATGAGGCAATGAAAGATCAGAAAGTGGTTGGATTGATCCGTGATGACAAAGAATTGAAAGTGATGGAAGTAGGCGTACCAATGGGAGTCATTGCCGGCTTAATTCCATCTACAAACCCAACATCAACGGTTATTTTCAAATCCCTGATTGCCTTAAAGGCAGGAAATGCAATTGTATTTTCTCCACACCCATCTGCTGTAAACTGCATCAGGGAAACCGTGAAAATTCTTCAGAATGCAAGTGTATCAGCAGGAGCACCAGAGGGATTAATCGAGTGCATCAATGTCCCGACTGTGGATGGCACCAATGCCCTGATGAAGCATAAGGATATTGGTTTGATTCTGGCTACAGGCGGAGAAGCCATGGTGAAAGCGGCATACAGTTCAGGAACTCCGGCCATAGGGGTAGGACCAGGAAATGGCCCCGCATTTATTGAGCGCAGTGCAGATGTGAAAAAGGCAGTAAGCCAGATTTTAGAGAGCAAAACCTTTGACAATGGTGTAATCTGTGCGTCGGAACAATCTGTTGTGGTGGAAGCAGAGATGAAAGATACGATCGTGGAAGAGATGAAGCGTCAGGGATTTTATTTTATGACAGAAGAGCAGTCCGAAAAACTGGGAAGATTTCTGCTTCGTTCCAATATGACAATGAATCCGGTGATTGTTGGAAAAAGTGCTCAGGAACTGGCAAAGCTTTCCGGCATTGAGATACCGGGTGACGCAAAGGTTCTGGTTTCATTCCAGGATACAGTTTCTCACAAAAATCCGTACAGCAGGGAAAAACTAACAACAGTCCTGGCATTTTACACGGAGCCCACATGGGAAAGTGCCTGCCTGCGTTGTATGGAAATCTTGAACAATGAAGGAAAAGGCCACACCATGACGATTCATTCCCAGAATGAGGATATTATCCGTGAGTTCGCTTTGAAGAAGAATGTATCCCGTTTGCTGGTCAACACCCCTGCTACTCTCGGCGGAATCGGAGCTTCCACCAATCTTGTTCCGGCCCTGACACTAGGCTGTGGTGCAGTTGGAGGCAGTTCCACATCGGATAACATCGGGCCGGCGAACCTGATCAATATACGCCGTATCGCTTATGGAGTGCGTTCCTTAGAAGAAATGAAAAGGGAGATCCCAGCCTGTGGCTGTGTGAAGATGGAGCAGAAGGTCGAAACTTCTATACCAAGTGCAGAAGTGGAAGATCTGGTACGCCGGATACTGAGCGGAATCTGAGAGGATGTGATTACATGCATTTAGCAAAAGTAATAGCAAAAGTAGTAGCCACTCAGAAGACAGACAGACTGGTGGGTGGAAAGCTTTTGGTGATAAAGTCAGTGGATGAGACAGGAAAACTGATGGAAAGTGAAACTCCCTTTGTTGCCATTGATGCGGTTGGCGCAGGTGTCGGAGACTGTGTTTTGGTTGACTGGGGCGGCAGCGTAGACAACGATATGAGCATGGTGGGCGATATGTCCATTGTGGGAATTGTTGATACCATAGAATTTGAATAAGGTAAGGCGGGTATCAAAATGAAAAAATTTCAGATTAAGCCGGCAGTATATTTTGGTGCCGGTTCCATACAGGTATTGGATGAATTAATCTATGACAGGGTTCTGGTCATTACCGATCCGTTTATGGTTAAAAGCGGAAACATTAAACCTGTCACGAAACAGTTAAAAACGGATGCACAGGTAACTGTGTTCGACCATATTTATCCTGACCCGGATACCGCATTGATTGCAGAAGGGACGGAAGTTTTTATAAAGACAGATCCTGATCTGGTTATTGCCTGCGGTGGCGGATCTACCATTGATGCAGCGAAAAGTATTCTTTACTGCAGTGGGAAAATTGCAGAAAAAGATAAAAAGCGGGTGTTTGTAGCAATACCCACCACAAGCGGAACCGGATCAGAGGTTACTAATTTTTCCGTTATTAAAATGGATCAGCGCAAAATTCCGGTGGTCGATGATGCTCTGCTCCCGGATATAGCAGTACTGAATGGTGATCTGACAAAAACAGTTCCCCCGTCCATTACTGCCGATACAGGGATGGATGTATTGACTCATGCTTTGGAAGCTTATGTTTCTACTGATGCAAGCAATTTTTCAGATGCCCTGGCAGAAAAAGCAGTGGAGATTGTATTTGAATACCTTCCGACAGCAGTAAAGCATGGAAATGACTTAGAGGCAAGAGGATTTTTACACGATGCGTCCTGTATGGCGGGAATGGCATTTACGAATGCCTCCCTTGGAATTAATCATTCTCTGGCACATGCGATCGGCGGTGTATTGCACGTTCCACATGGAAGAGCCAATGCAATTTTACTCCCATGGGTGTTGGGTTACAATGCAGCCGATCAGAGAGCGAGGGAACGATATGGGATTCTTGCATGGAGGCTTGGACTTTCTCTTAAAAATGCTGAAAACGGAGCCAAAGTGCTGCAGGCAGCGGTAAAGATGTTGTCTGAAGCGGTTAAAATTCCGGCTTCTTTCAGAGAAGCAGGTGTCAAAGAGACAGATTTTTATAATAATCTGGACCAGATGACAATGGCTGCATCAGGAGATAACTGCACAAAGACAAATCCCCTCCAGCCATTAGCAGAGGATTTAAAGGATTTGTACAAAAAAAGCTATACAGGAGGAAAATAAGGGGATGAAGGAAAAAATACTGATTCCATGTTTGGCAGAGTTCCTGGGCACATTCATATTTGTTTCAATTGGATTTGCCTCTGTAGCGGCCATGGTGCTTAAAATGAGTGATATTAGTTATCCTTTTATGGCAGTATGCTGGGGTGGGGCGATTACGATTGCGATTTATATTGTGGGAGGTGTGAGCGGCGCTCATTTAAATCCTGCAGTTACGGCGGCATTGGTTGTATGGGACGGATTTGACAAGATAAAGGCTGTGTGTTACATCGCTGCGCAGACACTTGGTGCATTCTGTGCGGCCGCACTTGTATACTATCTGTTTTCTTCCGGAATAAGTGGAATGGAAGAAGTGAACGGATGGGTAAGAGGAACTGCAGAAGGAACCGGAGCTATGGGGATCTTTGTGACCGGAGCGGCAGCCGGGGTCTCCATGTTGAAAGCATTTATCAATGAAACAGTCATTACTGCAATGCTGGTACTTACCATATATGCAGTGACAGACAAGGAAAATGTTTCTGCACCCGACACGGGAATCGGAGACATTGCCATTGGTGCCATCGTTATTTTCTGTGGGATTGCCTTTGGACCACTGACTGGATTTGCCATGAATCCCGCCAGAGATTTTGGCCCGAGATTGTTTGTAATGGCAGCAGGCTGGGGAAAATATGGGTTAGGCAGCAATTTATATGGACTAATTGTTCCGATTTTCGGACCTTTTCTCGGCGGTTTTTTAGGCGGTGGAATATACAAAAAAGTCATTAAACCTTTGAGAGAAAAAATGTAGTTGAGATGGAGGAAAAACCATGAAGCAGATATTAAATATTGGGCCAGAGGAAACAAGCCCAAGGATTCAAAACTTAATCGATGGATTATATAAAGCATTGCCGGCAGTGGAATCAGAGAGGGCTTTACTGATAACAAAGTCTTATAAAGAGACAGAAGCATTGCCGATGGTTCTTAGAAGAGCAAAAGCTCTGGAATATATTCTGGAAAATATGACGCTGGTAATTCGTGACAGTGAATTAATTGTAGGCAATCTTACGACAGCACCCAGATCCACACAGATCTTTCCGGAGTTTTCTAACAAATGGCTTTTGGATGAGTTTGATTCTCTTCCGCAGCGTAAAGGTGATGTTTTTACCATTACAGATGAAGTGAAAAATCAGCTGAAAGAGTGCTTTACATACTGGAACGGTCGTACTGTCAATGAATTGGCAACAGAATTAATGTATGATGATACAAAGACAGCTATGAATCATAATGTGTTCACTGTGGGAAATTATTATTTTAATGGCGTAGGCCATATCAGCGTTGATTATGAAAGGGTTTTAAAGAATGGTTTTTCAGGCATCATCAAAGATGCGGAGAATGCATTGGCGAACCTGGATAAAGGTTGTCCTGACTCGATTGAGAAGACCCATTTCTTAAATGCGGTAATTATTACATCAAAAGCAGCGATTCGTTATTCTGAGCGTTTTGCAGCTCTTGCTGAAAAGATGGCTGCAGAAGAAAAAGATATGAAGCGGGCTCAGGAATTGAGAGTGATTGCAGCAAACTGCAGGAAAGTTCCTGCTAATCCGGCGGAGAATTTTTATGAGGCTTTACAATCCTTCTGGGCTGTTCAGGCAATCATACAGATTGAATCCAATGGTCACTCCATTTCACCCATGCGTTTTGACCAGTATATATATTCCTATTATAAGGCAGATATCGATAATCTGAATTTGTCAAAGGAAAGAGCGCAGGAGCTTTTGGACTGCCTTTGGGTGAAGTTTAATGATGTGAACAAAGTCCGTGATACCGGATCCACCAAAGGCTTTGGCGGTTATCCCATGTTCCAGAACCTGATTGTAGGAGGGCAGGATAAGGCAGGAATCGATGCGACCAACGAATTGTCTATTGCATGCCTGGAAGCAACCCAGCATACAAAGCTTCCCCAGCCATCTATTTCAATCCGTGTTTGGAACGGTTCTCCTCATGAACTGTTAATTAAGGCTGCTGAAACTTCAAGACTGGGCCTCGGTATGCCTGCATATTACAATGATGAGGTAATCATTCCGGCATTGGTAAACAGGGGGCTTACTCTGGGAGATGCGAGAGATTATGGAATCATCGGCTGCGTGGAGCCTCAGGTCGGTGGAAAGACGGAAGGCTGGCATGATGCAGCATTCTTTAACCTGGCAAAAGTTCTGGAACTGGTGGTTTACAATGGCTGTCTGGATGGAGTGAGAATTACGCCTCAGACCGGAGAATTTACTTCCTTTACAAGCTTTGGGCAGATTCTGGAAGCTTATCAGAAACAGATGCAATACTGTGTAAGATTCCTCACCAATGCAGATAATTCCGTTGATATGGCCCATGGTCAGAGAGCGCCCCTTCCCTTTGTATCATCTATGGTAGATGATTGTATTGGAAAAGGAAAGTCGATTCAGTGCGGTGGAGCCCATTATAACTTTACCGGACCTCAGGGAGTTGGTGTTGCAAATGTGGGCGATTCTCTGATGTGCATCAAGGAACTTGTATTTGATAAGAAAAAGTATACCCTCGCCCAGATCAAACAGGCTATGGAAGATAACTTTGGCGGAACATCCTTAGAAGCCGTGGATGCAGAGATTTTAAAGGAAGTAGTACGTCGTCTGACAGAAGGAGGAAAGAGCCTGACTCCGGAACATATTGCCCGTCTTGCAGAGATTACATCCCAGGGAATAACAGGAAAGAAAGCTTCCGGTGATTACAGCAGTATGCTGGAGGATATGGAAAATGTGCCGAAGTTCGGAAATGATATTGAAGAAGCCGATGACCTGGCAAGACTTTCTGCACTGGTATATTGCCGCGAAGTAGAAAAATACAGAAATGTCAGGGGAGGACAATTCCAGCCAGGTTTATATCCCGTATCTGCTAATGTGCCAATGGGAGAACAGACTGGTGCAATGCCGGACGGAAGAAAGGCAGGAGAGCCTTTGGCTGACGGTGTATCACCTGTATCAGGAAGAGATACCAATGGACCGACAGCAGCTGCGAATTCCGTTGCACATTTAGACCATATGATTGTATCGAACGGTACATTATTCAATCAGAAATTCCATCCCTCTGCTCTTAGCGGAAGAGAAGGACTGGAAAAACTTTCAGCATTGGTACGAGGATTCTTTGATCAGAAAGGAATGCATGTGCAGTATAATGTAGTAGGTCGTGAGACTTTGGTTGATGCACAAAATAATCCCGATAAATATAAGAATCTGGTTGTCCGTGTGGCTGGATACAGCGCTCATTTCATTTACCTTGATAAGAGCCTTCAGGATGACATTATTAATCGTACAGAGCAAGTATTCTAGGAGAGTGAGAGACGGAGCATGCAGGGAATATATGAAGCGAAAGGAATAGTTTCGGAAATTCAGAGATTTTCCGTTCACGACGGACCAGGAATCAGAACCCTTGTTTTTTTGAAGGGGTGTCCGCTGCGCTGTAAATGGTGCTGCAATCCGGAGAATCTATCCAAAGAACCGCAATATATGTTTGTTCAGGGAAAACAGAAGCTGATTGGGAAGGAAATGACGGTAGAGGAAGTGATGAGGGAGATCAGGAAAGACATCATCTACTATTACCGTTCCCATGGTGGTTTAACAATCTCCGGAGGAGAAGTCCTGATGCAGCCGCACTTTGCCAGGTCTTTACTTGAGGCATGTAAGTCTGAGGGGATTTCGACCGCCATTGAGACATCTGTATTTGCGGAATATGAAGTGATTGAACAGCTTCTTCCCTGGCTTGATGTGGCACTGTGTGATATGAAGCATGTGGATGAGGATAAGCACCTGAAGTTCACGGGACTGTCAAACAGAGGGATACTGGAAAATATCAGGAAGATTGGTCTGTCTGAAACGGAACTGATTATTCGTGTACCGGTTGTTCCTGGATTCAATAATACAGAAAAGGAGATTGAAATGATCTCCACCTACGCTGCCTCCATTCAGGGAGTGAAGCGTCTTCATCTTCTGCCATATCACCGTTTGGGGGAGGCAAAATATGAAGGGCTGGGAGAAGACTATTCCTTAAAGGGAATAGAACCCATGAACAGTGAACAGATGGAAAATATGCTGAAGATTGCCAGAATGTCAGGTCTGGAATGCCAGATTGGCGGTTAAGGCAGCTTTCATAAGTTAAGTTAGAATACAATTTTATCATTTTCATCGGTATCATCCCATATTATTACAATTCTGTATACGACTTTAAAAGTCAGCTTTTCGCAATGGGCGAAGTGCTGGCTTTTTATTTAAAAGTTACTTTTTTAAATAGTTGTAATTGGCATTTGACAAAAACCTCATTGAATAGTATTATAATAAGCATATGCTCATAATTAACTAAAAGGAAAAGTGAGGTAGCAAAAATGAAGATTGCAGTTTCAGCATCTGGGGAGTATAAGGAAAGCGAGCTTGACAGAAGATTTGGCAGGTGTGATTATTTTCAGATTTACGACACTGAGACAAGCGAATACAGTGTAATCGGCAATGAAGGTGTGGCTTCAGGCGGTGGTGCAGGAATTGCAGCAGCAAGCCAGATTATTGACAAAAATGTGAATGTTATTATTACAGGAAATCTTGGGCCTAATGCATTTGAATTACTAGAAAAAGCTGATATGAAGGCATATAGCTGTGATGCTGTTCCTGTATTCAGAGCAATTGAAATGTATCAGAAGAATCAACTTTCTGAAATAAGTATTGCCGGAAGTGCCCACCATGGTATGTGACAGGAAGAGGGGAATAGCATGAAAATAGCGATCCTTAGCGGAAAGGGAGGAACAGGGAAAACCACGGTAGCAACCAATCTTGCAGTGACATTAGGTGTCAGCTACGTAGACTTAGATGTGGAAGAGCCAAACGGATTTATTTTTCTAAACCCTTCCATAAAAAATAAAGATAATGTTTATGTCCAATATCCTGTTATTGACAAAACAAAATGCGTGTTATGCGGTGTTTGTGCCAAAACTTGTCAGTTTCATGCGTTGGCTAAAGCGGGAAAAGATATTGTAGTATTTGAAAAACTCTGTCACGACTGTGGAGCATGCAAAATTGTATGTAAAACAGACGCTTTATCTTATGCAAGGCGTTCCATTGGTAAATTGGAAGGGGGAACTGCGAAAGCAATTCATTGTTACCGTGGTATCTTGAATGTAGGTGAACCAATGGCAGTACCGGTTATACAGAAATGTCTGAAAGAGTTACCCATGGAAGATCATTTCATAGACTGCCCTCCCGGCACGTCGTGCAATGTAGTAGCGTCACTTAAAATTGCAGACGCAGCCATTTTGGTTACTGAGCCATCTGAATTCGGACTTCATGATTTAAAAATGGCTGTGGAGCTTGTAAAGCTTTATGACATTCCATATGGAATCATCATAAATAAAGATGATGGACAGGAAAATATGGTAAAAAACTTTTGCCGAAAGAATGACATTACATTATTTGGAGTTATTCCATACAGCATGGAAGCTGCAGCGATATATTCAAAGGGTATTATGCTGTGCGAGGATCCATACCACAAACCAATTTTTGATAGTATGGCGCAGAGGATAAAGGGGGCGTTTGCATGGTAATATCAGTGCTAAGCGGAAAAGGTGGAACTGGTAAAACAACTGTGGTAGCGGCTTTATCTGAATTGGCCAAGAAGGTGATAAGAGTAGACTGTGATGTGGACGCGCCTAACCTTTATCTTTTTTATAAAGGAATGGATATTGAAAAGAAAAATTTCTATGGTGGCAAATGTGCGAAAATAGACAGGAATCTTTGCATCGAATGTGAAATCTGTGAAGATGTATGCAGGTTTGGAGCAATAAAAAACCTGGAAATTGACCCATTTAGCTGCGAAGGCTGTGGAGCCTGTACCTTGGTATGTCCTCAGAATGCTATTGCGTTAGTAGAAGAAAAGACGGCAGATACGTTTCTGACTAAAACAGATAAAGGTATCATATCCAGAGCTATGATGGGAATTGGAAGTGATGGATCCGGAAGGCTGGTAACTTATCTTAGAAAAAATTCAGAACGTTTTGAAGCAGATAATAATATTACAATACTGGATGGTTCACCCGGAATTGGCTGTTCAGTGATTGCATCTATTACAGAAACAGATATCGCACTCATAATTACAGAACCAACCAGATCCGGCCTTGAGGATCTGAAAAGAATTTTGGAACTCGCCGAGCATTTTAAAACCCAGGTAATGATTTGTATAAACAAATATGATATTAATCCTGATATGACATCTCAGATAGAAAACTATGCACGTAAAAAAGCTCTTTATGTAGTTGGAAAGATACCTTTTGATAAAAAGGTTATGGAATCCGTTAATACATTATGCCCAATAACAGAGTTTGAAGACAGTTCAGCAAGAATAGCCATTGAGGAAATGTGGGTTCGTATGAATAGTCTTAATAGGAGGAATTAAAAATGAAGATAGCAGTAGCAAGTGATAGAACTATGGTAAGTGGACATTTTGGACATTGTGAAGGGTTTACTCTTTATGATGCAGATAATGCTGAAGTGAAAAATAAAATATTTATACCAAACCCAGGACATAAACCAGGATATCTTCCTGTATTTTTAAAAGAGAAGAATGCAGAAGTTATTATTGCCGGCGGAATGGGAAAAACAGCACAGGATTTATTCAATGAAAATGGAATTGAAGTTGTAGTTGGGGCACAGGGAAATGCAGATGATGCTGTAAAACACTATATTGCGGGTGTATTAAAATCGACTGGAAGTGTATGTACAGAACACGCTCATGAGGGGCACTGTAATGATTAAGAAAAACAAATTGTTTGAGAGGAAAAGAATACGTTGGAGCTGCAGATAACAACTTTGATCGAAAATAATCCGTCAGATGATGGACAGTTATTATTTGAGCATGGATTATCTTTATATATTGAAGCTGACGAAAAGAAAATTCTATTTGATACCGGGCAGAGTGGCGATTTCATTAAAAATGCCAAGGCTCTTAATAAAAACATAAATGATTTAGATTTTTGTTTCATCAGTCATGGACATTATGATCACAGTGGCGGATTTGAAAAGCTTGTAAGTGAAGCTGGTAAGTTACCAACGCTTATTGCAGGAGAAGAATTCTTTAAGCCTAAATACAAAATGGCAGATACTCATGGATATAAATTTAATGGTAATTCATTTGATGAGGAATTTATATTAAAGAATCAAATTTCTTTACGAAAAGTAAAAGAAGAAATGGTATATCTGACTGAACACATTATGGTCTTTCATCATTTTATGAAGCATACAGACTATGAAAAAAGAAACAACCGATTTTTTATAAAAGAGAATACTAAGTATATTCCAGATGATTTTGAGGATGAAATTTCATTGGGGATTGTTACAGAACGAGGATTGGTTGTAATTGTTGGTTGTTCTCATGTTGGAATCGTAAACATATTAAAAACAATTTCTGAAAATGTAGATATTCCAATTTATGCTGTAATTGGCGGAACTCACTTGATTGAGGCTGATGAAGCAAGAGTTCAAAAGACAGTTGATGCCTTTAAAGAAATGAAAATACAATTAATAGCAGTATCACATTGTACCGGTGAGGAAGGAATACGCCTTATTCGTCAGGAATTAAAAGAAAAATTCTTATATAATAATACGGGAAGAGTAATTCAAATATAAATTTAGATTTTAGAAACAAAGATAATGATATTTTATAAAAGAAAGGGGTGTAAAATATACCAGGAAAAGATGGAACCGGACCGATAGGATTAGGATCAGCGGCTATTAAATCTGAATACTTTTGATGAATGGTAAATAATAATAAAAGGGAAGCTGACGATATGCCGGCTTTCCTTTTTTTTATGGTAGGGCAGTATGTGATTTAGACATTATAAATCAGCAATTCATACAAGTCCCAGCAATCTTACAGTATTTGCCACAACCATGCATACAAAAATACCAGCCGCTGTTGGAATTGCAAAGGAGACCAGTGTCCATTTTAAACTCTGGGTTTCTTTTTTTACTGTAAGGCACGTTGTTCCGCATGGCCAGTGCAGTAACGTAAACAGCATTGAACATACGGCTGTAAGCCAGGTCCAGCCGTTATTTACAAAAAGTTGATGTAATTCTGTCAGGCTATCCATATCAGTTAATGTTCCTGCTGACATGTAGCTCATAATTAAAATAGGAACTACGATTTCATTAGCTGGAAAGCCTAAAATAAACGCCATTAAAATGTACCCATCAAGACCAATGAATCTGGCGAACGGATCAAGAAAACCGGCACAATGAGCAAGCAGGCTTAGATCCCCGACATGGATATTGGCCAGTATCCAGATGACCAGTCCTGCAGGAGCTGCAACGACAATGGCTCTTCCTAATACGTAAAGTGTCCGGTCTAAAATAGAACGCAAAATGACTTTCCCAACCTGCGGCCGGCGATAGGGAGGAAGCTCCAACTGAAACGAGGAGGGCATTCCTTTAAGAATTGTCTTTGAAAGCAACTTTGAAATGAGAAGCGTCATTGCAACACCAAGCACAATAGTTCCGGTCAGCATCAGGGTAGAAATAACGGTTTGGAATGTCCCGCTGGCTGCTCCGGCAAAAAACATGGTAATGATAGCGATCAGTGTTGGAAACCGTCCATTGCAGGGAACGAAGTTATTTGTGAGAATGGCAATTAATCGTTCGCGTGGGGAGTCAATGATTCGGCACCCGATTACACCGCAGGCATTACACCCGAAGCCCATACACATAGTTAGTGCCTGTTTTCCATGGGCACAGGCCTTGCGAAAAAAATTGTCAAGGTTAAATGCCACACGCGGCAGATATCCCAAATCCTCCAGTAGTGTAAATAACGGAAAGAAGATAGCCATTGGAGGAAGCATTACGGAGATCACCCAGGCTAATGTACGGAAAATACCATCTACGAAGATTCCCCGTAACCATTCCGGCGCAGACAACCATAAAAAGAACTGGGACAGAGGTTTTTCCAGCATAAACAGTCCAGAGGAAAGAAGGCTGGAAGGAATATTGGCACCAGTAATGGTAATCCAGAAGATACCAAATAGCATCGCAATCATAATAGGGATACCAGTTATTTTTGATGTGAGTATCTTATCAATTTTGCGGTCTCGTGCTGCATATTCCTCTTTTTCAAAGGTGACGGCTTCTTTGCAGATACTCTCACAGCTCATAACAATTTTTGTAACAATTTGATCCCTGAACTGGTCGGTCTGTATCCCGGCATCTTCCATAGTGAGTTTTGCCTCTTTGAACGCCTGTGCAATTTCCTCATTTTGCAAAAGATCAAAGCCAAGATGAGTTTTTAGGGAGGTAAGAAGGCTCTCATCCCCGTCAAGTAACTTTAAAGCCACCCAGCGACGGCAGATTTGTTCACCTAAAAGATCAGCAAGAATTGGTTCCATCAGACTGACAGCAGCTTCTATTTCTTCACCGTAATCTACGTGCAGCGTATTATGCGCTGTTTCGCTTTCTGATAATTCTTTCACTGCATCCATCAAGTCATCTAATCCCTTTTTGGATCGCGCGCTGGTCCCGATTACCGGAATTCCAAGTCTTGAAGCGAGAATCTTTAAGTCAATGCTGATTTTCTTCTTTCTCGCTTCGTCCATTAAATTAACACACAATATAACGCGGTCAGTAACTTCCAGTGTCTGCAGAACCAGATTTAAGTTTCGTTCCAGGCAGGTAGCGTCAGCTACGACTACCACACTGTCAGCACCCCCAAAGCAGATGAAATCCCTGGCAATTTCCTCTTCGGTGGAATTTGCCATCAGCGAATAGGTCCCTGGAATATCTACCATGATGAAATTCGTATCTTTATATCGGTATTTTCCCTGTGCGTTGACAACGGTTTTCCCGGGCCAATTTCCTGTGTGCTGATTTAACCCTGTCAGAGCATTGAAAACTGTGCTTTTACCTACGTTTGGATTTCCTGCTAATGCGATTATCTTATCTTTTGGTGTCACCTTCTCAATATGTAAGCCGCAGTGATTTAAAACTCCCGTCCCAGTTGATGCATTGGTAAGGCCCATATAAGTTATCCTCCTAAGATAATGAAATAATATTATATCATCGATACTATGATTTTTTCAGATACATCGGATCGCAATGCAATGACAGCACCCCGAATAAGGTAGGCTGCCGGATTGCCTGTGGGACTCTTATACAGGGGTTCTATTTCAGTCCCGTCGACGATACCTAAGTCCAGCATTCGTCTTCTTATTGTACCGTCAAAAGTCAAAGCGGAAACATATGCTTTTCTTCCGAGTGGTAATTGGTTTAATGACATTTGAGTAGTTACCATATAAAATCCTCCTTAACAATTTAGTTGATATTTTAGTTCTTTTGTGTCCTCCACGTAGATTTGACAGGCTGCTTTATAACTAATTTGAATGCGTTCGCCGTTCATATCAAGGGTGAGCGGGCCTTCGTATGCAGCGGCCTCAATAATACGTACTGTACCTCCGATTACAATTCCCTTTTCCTGTAAATAGTCCAACAGCGTTTTTTCTTCCGTGACTTTTCGGATATGGGAGCTTACACCAATAGCAAGGTGGCTTAAGGGCTGCATAGGAATGAGATCAATCTGACCGTCGGGGTTAGGAATGGAACTTCCGTGAGGACAGTATGCAGGGTGATTCAGAAACTGATCAAGCCGATTAGTAAGGCGCTGCGGAGTAATATGTTCCAGCAGCTCTGCATCTTCGTGAGCCTCGCTCCAGGAGTATCCTAAGTGGCGCATCAGAAACACCTCCCAAAGCCGATGTACCCGCACTAAGGAGATGGCGGAATGCATTCCCTCCTCCGTCAGACTGGAGCCCTTGTAGGGTTCGTACCGGATCAGCCCTTCCCGCTTGAGTTTCCCCAGCATTTCTGTCACAGAGGCGGGTGAAATCTGCAGGGCTTCTGCAATTTGTTTATTGCTTACCAGCTTCTCTAAGCCACCGAGTTTATAGATAGTCTTTAGATAATCCTCTTTATTGGGTGTCATTTTATTTTCCTCCATGTATCATAAATGTGATGTCAGCGTTCCAATAAGCAAGACAAGAACTGTGACAATCAAAGTTGGTATCTTGCGGCTAAATAGCCGCTTTGTATAATTATCCATAATCTTCACCTTTTTTTAGTTGTAACATCCACGTTTTTAGGTGCACCTAAATATATTAACATAATATGCCTAAAATAGAGATAAGGCAAGTGGTTTTTAAGTAATAGAATAATAGGCTGCCAAGTTAGGGACGGGAAACACCGTTTCTTATGACTAATTTATGAAGATAAAGCATAACGTGTTACAGGAATACTTCAAAAAATGTTGTGATGGGGGAAGTGCTTATGAACAAGCCTATAGAAAACAAATTTCATACCGTACGCGGATATCAGCTGATAAAGCAAAACGAGAGCAGACTAACCCCTGCTTTGGAGGATTATCTTGAGATGACGTATCGATTGTGTTTAGAAGAGGAGTATACGCGCATTAATAAGCTATCTGAGAAATTAAATGTCAGACCATCTTCTGCATCTAAAATGGTTTCCAAACTTGTTGAATTGGATTTCTTAAAATATAATAATCTTGATAACATCCTTTTAACCACAGAAGGGAGAATAACAGGGGCCTATTTGTTGGAGCGTCACAATGTTATAGAAAGTTTTTTTACATTGATAGGAAGTGCAAATGCCTTAGAGGAAGCGGAATTGGTTGAACATACGCTATGCTCTTTTACCGTGTTCAGGATAAAAGGGATGTTGGAGTTCCTGATACAGAATCCGTCAGTTAGTCAGGAGTTAAAGTCATTTATGGACTCGTCTGCCTCTTCTTGATTTCGTGATAAAAGGTTTCTGGGTACTATTTTAGTAAAGGAGAAATATGGAAATACCCGTTTATGTTGTTACAGGGAACCTGGATTCAGGTAAAACGACCTTTTTAAACAATCTATTTGATAAAAGGAAAGTGAAAGCTTTAGTAATACAGTTTGAGGACGGGGAAGAGGACCTGATTTGCGGCTATACCGGATATCGGAAACTGATGATTCCCAGGCGGCTGTTGGACCAGCAGCAGGAGCAATACGAAGGATATACCATTACAATGACAGGATATGTACTGAAGGATACGAAAGCCTATGGAGAAAATGAGTTTGCAGTGGCTCGTCTTGCGATGACCTGCTGTGTCGCTGATCTGGCTCCTGCCGGTATTCTCTGTGATTACAGTCAAGTAAAAAGCTTAAAAGAAGATTCATGGATAACCGTAGAGGGAACTCTGAATTTAAATTACGATGATTATGATGGGCATAAATATGCGGATCCTCTTATTATGGTAACTAAAATAACTCCCGCAGAAAAAGTGGAAGGATATGTTTACCCGTATTAAAATAAAAATGATTCATTAATATGGACACGGAAGGTTGAACATCTTATAATAAAAACAAAGTAGTGTTCAACAGGGCGAAACAAATACAATAACTACTGCTAAAAAACACAAAGCTGATAAATAACAGGAATTTGGAGGTTTACGTTAATGAAACGAATTAACTACTCGGTGCAGTTCTAAAACTGACAGCAGATTGTATCGAGGTTAATTACTGGAAATTTACTTATGTTGTCAGAAACTGCACCAATCAAAATATATTTAATTTTGAAAGGAAGCAGAAAAGATGAACGCTGAAGAATTAAAAGTAATTTGGAAAAAAGAAGAGGATATAGCACATATACATGGCTGGGATTTCTCACATATTTATGGTAGATATGAGGAAGATAACAACTTACCATGGGATTACGAAAAAACAGTTAGAAACTATATAACTAGTAATTCAGAAATCTTAGATTATGATACTGGGGGCGGTGAGTTTTTACTTTCATTAAATCATCCATATAGTAGAACATCAGCAACGGAAGGTTATAAACCAAATGTAGATTTGTGCAGAGAAAAATTACTCCCCCTTGGAATAAACTTTAAGGAGTGTAATAATCCATCTGAAATACCATATGGCAATGAAATCTTTGATGTGATTATAAATCGCCATGGCGATTTCGACGCCAAAGAACTATATAGATTACTGAAAAAAGATGGCATATTTATAACAGAACAAGTCGGTGGTGAAAACGAGAGAGAATTAATAGAAATGGTTTTGCCAGGAACTAAGAAACCTTTTCCACATCTTAATCTTAGAGAACAGAGTAAAGTATTTAATAATGCAAAATTCCAACTTATTCGGGCTGAAGAAGCATATAGACCTATCAAGTTTTATGATGTTGGTGCATTTGTATGGTTTGCACACATTATAGAATGGGAGTTTCCAGATTTTTCAGTGGAAAAGTGTTTTTCACAGTTGTTACAAATGCAAAGGCTGATCGATGAAACTGGTAAAATTGAGGGAACTATACATCGATACTTAATGATTGCGATGAAATAAGTAAAGGCACGGGAATTCCCGTGCCTTTGGTTTGTATAAATATTTTTTTGTGCATAATCTGGCATTTAGAAATTTGATTCATGTACTTTTTGAAGACACGAGAAAAATAGTTGATGTCATCAAAACCAACGGACATTGCTGCTTCAGTTATGTTGCAGACTAGAGTTGCCATATTGGCTGGTTGGCCGATACGGTAGCTCTTTTTATTGGCAGTTAACATTACAAATAAGGAAATTTAAATGATTTCATTATATAAACGGTAGTATCCCTGAGGAAAACCGCATACAGGGCATATTAGCGGTGCACATTCTCCGGACATAATATTGCCGCACTGCATACAGATCCAAAGTGTTTCAACCGGTTTACAAAATACCTCATTCTGTACTACGTTTTCGTACAACCTGGAAAATGTTGTTCCCAGTTGATAATTTATGTTGGCTATCCCTGCAAATAGTGCTGCAATATCCATAAAACCTTCTTCCCGTGCAATTCGTGCAAAATCCTGATAAAGATTATTAGCCAGGTTTAAATCATTATCTCTGGATTGCACAAGCGCTTCCTCCGTATTCGGAAGTACACCTTGATTTAACTGCCTTAACCAGATTCTAGCATGTTCTTTATTATATTGGGAGGTCACGTCGTATATATTTCCTATTTCCATGAAGCCTTCCAGTCTTGCCATATCAGCAAAAATTCTGTCTCTTGTACTGGCAATTGCTTCCGCATTATAGGCGATACCTAAATTCGTATACGTTCTGCTTTCCAAAAAATCCATCTGTACTCCTTTGCCATGTATCAGATATATATAAAAGATATTGATATAATTTTTATATTATTACTGTTTATAGCATGGAACTTATATTCCGGGTTTATTTAATTTTCAATTATATGTATATAAGTCAGGATAATCAGGAAATCTAACCTTTGTATGACAGACAACGTCTACATAAAGTCAAAAGGAGATCTATTTATGGAAAGCAAATGCAATACGCAGGAGAAATTTAAACAGCTGCAGAAATTTATTGACAGCATGGATGACAGAAGGGGAGCGCTAATTGCTGTACTGCATAAGGCTCAGCAGCTCTATGGATATTTGTCAAATGATGTGATTTTCTATATTGCAGAAAAGCTGGAAATACCCAGTGCAAAAGTTTTTGGTGTCATTAGCTTTTATTCTTACTTTACCACAGAACCAAGAGGTAAGTATGTGATCAATGTATGCCTGGGAACCGCATGCTTTGTAAGAGGTGCCGATGCCATTATGAGAGAATTTGAAAAAATCTTAAATATCAAGGCGGGTGAAACAACCGAAGATAAGAAATTTACGTTATCAGGATTAAGATGCATTGGTGCCTGCGGACTAGCTCCGGTGGTGATGGTAAATGATAAGGTTTATGGAAGGGTAGAACTGAACCAGGTTAAAACAATTCTGAAAGAATATCAGGAGGATGAGTGATGGCTAAGTTAAAGACTGTGGAAGAACTTAAAAAGATCAGACAGGCAGCTCTTGATCAATTAGACCTAAGGTCTACTGCTGAATCCGAAGATAAGGTTTTAGTCCGTGTGGGGATGGCGACCTGTGGGATTGCAAATGGCGCCAGAACAACCATGAAAGCCATTTTGGATGAAATTACAAAGCAGGGACTAACCAATGTCAGTATAACACAGACCGGCTGTATGGGGTATTGTGCCCAGGAACCGGTGGTAGAGGTTGTCTCCAAAGACATGCCGTCTGTCATATATGGAAAAGTGGATGAGAAAAGAGGACGGGAGATTGTGAATGAGCATATAAAAAACGGCCGCCTTCTCCAAAATGCAATTATCAATAAATCATTTGAAAACCTGGAATAAGGAGGAGGGCTTATGAGTAACTTCAGAATGCATTTACTGGTCTGTGGTGGTACCGGATGTACATCGTCTGACAGCCTGGAGCTTGTAAAGCTGTTAAAGGAATCGATTAAGAAACACGAAATAACCCATGAGGTGGAAGTGGTCGTTACCGGATGCTTTGGCTTTTGTGAGAAAGGTCCGATCTTAAAAGTTTATCCGGATAATGTGTTTTATATCACGGTAAAGCCGGAGGATGCAGAAGAAATCATTACGGAGCATGTGATAAAAGGCCGTAAGGTGGAACGTCTTTTGTATGTGGAACCAAATACAAACGAAAGATTAGAAGGTCAAAAATCCATTCCTTTCTATAAAAAACAAGTCCGCAGAGCACTTAGGAATTGTGGATTTATCAACCCGGAAGATATTAATGAATACATTGCGGCAGATGGGTATCAGGCATTGGCAAAATGCTTAACGGAAATGACTCCGGATGAAGTGATTGATACAGTTGTCCAGTCAGGTCTCAGGGGAAGAGGCGGCGGGGGTTACCCCACCGGTCTCAAATGGAAATATACAAGCAAGAGTCAGTCGGATGAAAAATATATTATATGTAATGCAGATGAAGGAGATCCAGGCGCATTTATGGACCGGTCCATATTAGAAGGAGATCCCCATTCTGTTCTTGAAGCAATGGCAATAGCAGGCTATGCCATAGGAGCCCGGTATGGATATATTTATATCAGGGCGGAATATCCCCTTGCGATCAGCCGGCTTGAAATTGCCATAAAACAGGCAAGGAAACTGGGACTTCTGGGTGAGGATATTTTTTCCACAGGGTTTAATTTTAATATCGGTTTGCGGTATGGCGCCGGTGCCTTTGTATGCGGAGAGGAGACAGCCCTGATCCATTCCGTTGAAGGAAAACGTGGGGAGCCCAGTTCAAAACCTCCGTTTCCTGCACAGAGAGGTGTCTGGGATAAACCCTCCTGTGTGAATAATGTTGAGACATTTGCCAATATACCGCCTATCTTTTTAAAAGGTCCTGACTGGTTTAAAAAGATAGGTACAGAGAAGTCCCCAGGTACAAAAGTCTTTGCTCTGGCCGGAAAGGTAAATAATGTGGGACTGGTGGAAGTGCCAATGGGCATTACCTTAAGAGAGGTAATCTTTGAAATCGGCGGAGGAATAAAGAATAATAAGAAGTTCAAAGCGGTACAGACAGGGGGGCCTTCCGGAGGCTGTATCACAAAAGAAAATTTAGATATACCCATTGATTATGAGTCACTTAACAGTATCGGTTCCATGATGGGGTCCGGCGGTATGATTGTTATGGATGAGGATAACTGCATGGTGGACATTGCAAAGTTCTACCTTGAATTTACCAAGGATGAATCCTGTGGAAAATGTACTCCCTGCCGCATTGGAAATACAAGAATGCTGGAGATACTTGAAAAGATAACAAAAGGAAATGGTACGGAACAGGATTTGAAGGATCTTGTTGAATTAGGCGACGTGATTAAAGATACATCCCTGTGCGGACTGGGACAGACTTCTCCGAATCCTGTACTCAGTACTCTACACTATTTTAAAGATGAATATCTGGCTCATGTAAAGGATAAAAGATGTCCTGCCGGAGTTTGTCAGTCACTTTTCTCCTTTCATATTTTACCGGAAAAGTGTGTGGGCTGTACTGCGTGTGCAAGAATATGTCCGGCGCACTGCATCGAAGGAGAACTTAAAAAGGTTCATGTGATTGATCAGTCAAGGTGTATCAAGTGCAGCGCATGTTATAATACATGTAAATTTAATGCCATTGAAAAAGGTTAAGGAAGGAGCGGACTTATGGGGCTGGTCAATGTTACAATTAATAGTCAAAAGATTGCAGTGGAGGAAGGAACAACCATACTGGAGGCTGCAAAAAAACTGGATATTCGGATACCCACACTCTGCTACCTTAATCTGGAACATGTTAAAACGGTAAATGGATCTGCTTCCTGCCGTGTATGTGTGGTAGAAGTCGAGGGAAGGAGAAATCTCGCCCCTTCCTGTGCTACTCCGGTATCGGAGGGGATGATTGTAAGGACAAACACCTTAAGATGTATTAAGGCAAGAAGACTGGTGGTGGAATTATTTCTATCCAATCACCCGACGGACTGTCTGATTTGTGAAAAGAATTTAAACTGTGAATTACAGTCACTGGCAGCAGAACTGGACATACGCCGGATCAAGTTTCATGGAGTCAGGGCAACTCATGAAAAGGATATCTCAAGTAAAGCAATCATTCGAAATATGGATAAATGCATTTTATGCAGAAGATGTGAGACTATGTGCAATGAGGTACAGACGGTCAATGTGTATTCCGCAGTTAACCGGGGATTTGATACGTTCATAGCACCAGCGCTTAATGTACCCATGCATGAATCCATTTGTACCTTTTGCGGGCAGTGTGTTTCCGTATGCCCGACAGCTGCATTGACCGTGGTAAATGACATCCCAAATGTCTGGGAAGCACTAAATGCCAAAGACAAATTTGTCATCGTTCAGACAGCACCTGCTGTGCGGGTAGCACTGGGGGAGAAATTTGGTGCTGAACCGGGAACGGTGGTCACTGGGAAAATGGTAGCTGCTCTTAGAATGTTAGGATTTGATAAAGTTTTTGATACAGATTTTGCCGCAGATCTTACCATTATGGAAGAGGCAACGGAATTTATTCACAGACTGCAGCATGGGGGAAGGCTTCCCATACTCACAAGCTGCTGCCCGGGCTGGGTCAAGTTTTTTGAACACCAGTTCAATGATATGCTTGACATTCCCTCTACTTGCAAATCCCCCCATGAGATGTTTGGTGTGATCGCGAAAACATACTATGCAGAGAAGATGGGGATCGATCCCAAAAATATTTTTGTGGTTTCTATTATGCCTTGCCTGGCCAAAAAGTATGAAGCTGCCAGACCAGAGCTTATGCATGATGACATACAGGATGTAGATGCGGTATTAACTACAAGAGAATTGGGTGATATGTTAAAAGAGGCCAACATTGACTTGATGAATCTAAAGGATGAAGAATTTGATGAACCACTGGGAGAATCTACCGGTGCATCTGTTATATTTGGCACCACCGGCGGTGTCATCGAGGCTGCTTTGCGGACTGCATACGAATGGCTTACTAATGAAACCCTTGAAGAGGTTGAGTTTCATGAGCTGAGGGGGTTCGATGGAATCAGGGAAGCTGTGATAAAGATCAATGACCAGGATATCAATATTGCTGTTGCTCATGGTCTGGGCAATGCAAGAAAGATTCTGGAGGATATAAGAGCCGGTAAATCCCATTACCATGCGATTGAGATCATGGCCTGTCCGGGAGGCTGTATAGGCGGCGGCGGTCAGCCCTATAATTTTGGGAACTTTGATGTTCTGAAAAAACGAATGGAAGGAATATATAAAGAAGATAAAAACAAGAAATTCAGAAAATCACATGAAAATCCGGCGATTAAAAAGCTTTACGAGGAATTTCTCGGTGAACCCTATGGAGAAAAAGCACATGAACTTCTTCATACCTACTATGTGAAACGAGAGAATATGTAAATCAGTGCTATTATACGAATACGTATTAATATAATAGGATAAGAAAATAAATAAGGTAATTCATGAATTCCGTAGATATTGAAAAAATATATAGCAATGAATATGCAGATTTTTTTGTTAGCTTTTGCTCTGATGTATCTGTTCTTGAACAATACGAAGCAGGCTCTGTTAATGTAATAAATTATTTTTATGCAGTTGTGCATCTTCCGGCCAGTATTATGACGGAAGATGTGATATCCAGGCTGGGGTATGCTTCTATACCATCGTTGTTTGGTTTAGTCAGCCAAACGAGTCTGGAAGCATCCGGAATACCGGTTATCCGCAATAATCCCAATCTGAATTTAAAAGGAAGGGGAGTATTGATTGGCATTGTGGATACCGGTATTGATTATACAAATCCTGTTTTCCAGTATAATGATAAAACAACAAGGATAGCCAGTATCTGGGACCAGACGATAATATCGGAAATTGGATCGGAAACGGTACCTTATGGTACAGAGTATTCAAGAGAACAGATTAATGCAGCTTTGCAGGCGGAGGACCCATACAGTATTGTACCATCAAGGGATGAGATTGGTCATGGTACCATGGTTGCCGGAATCGCAGCAGGCGGCGAAGATTTTGAAAATGGATTTTCCGGCGTTGCTCCTGAATCTGAATTAGTGATCGTAAAAATGAAACAAGCGAAACCTTATTTAAAAGAATTTTTCCGGATACCTGAAGATGCAGTGGCCTATCAGGAAACGGATCTTATTTATGGAATTCAGTATTTAATGGATTATGCTGCTTTAAAAGATCAGCCAATTATTATGTGTATTGCTGTGGATACCGCACAGTATGCGCATGATGGAAGAGGTACCACAAGCAATTGGTTATCGTTCCATTCAACCAGGCCAAGATTAGGAATATTAATTGCAGTTGGCAATGAAGGAATTGCAAGGGGACATTTTGGGGGATTTATTACAGAGAAAAATGGATATGAAACAGTGGAACTGAATGTTGGTCCCAATGAAAGCGGATTTTCTCTGGAATTATGGGGAACAGTACCGAATACTTTTTCTATTGATATTACATCTCCCTCGGGTGAATATATACCAGTCATTAATCTCCGGCTTGATGAGAGCAGAGAGATTTCATTTATATTTGAACCCACAATTATTTATGTTGACTCCCAACTTGTAGAATCACAGAGCGGGGACCAGTTGATCCTGCTGCGATTTTCAAAGCCATCCCAGGGCAGGTGGAAATTCAATGTATACAGCAAAGGGATTTTCCCCATTAATTTTAATATGTGGCTCCCGATGGGTAACTTTATAGGACCAGATACGTTTTTTATTAAATCTGATCCGAATATCACACTTCTTTCCTTATCTTGTGCCATTAACCCTATTTCCGTTACGGCTTATAATGTGGCAGATAACAGTCTTTATATAGACGCCGGCAGAGGGTACACGCGCATTAATATTGTTAAGCCGGAGATTGCTGCTCCGGGAGTAGATATATTAAGTCCATCTTTAAACCATGGATTTGTCCGGGTGACGGGTACAAGTGCTGCAGTGGCTCATGCGGCAGGAGCGGCGGCCCTCCTGTTTGAATGGGGAATCGTAAAAGGTAATTATCCGGAAATGAGCACGGTGGATTTAAAGGTTTTTATGATCCGTGGGGCGAAAAGAAAATCGGAACTGGTATATCCGAATTATGAATGGGGATATGGAATACTTGATTTATATAATATTTTTCAGGGGCTTATTGTCTGATGATGACTGGAGGTGAAGCGGATGATGCCAGAGGACAGGTTTAAGATAACCAGCAATGATTATATGGATTTGATTATTCAATATAACGGAAATCTTAACATACTGAAGCAATATGAAGAATATTCTGTACATATTACAAATCCAGGTTATGCGGGTATTTATTTACCAATTTCCCAGGTCACGTCCCGGCTGATCAGAGATTTTGGATATTCAGGGATACCCAGATGCTATTCTTTACTGAGTTATGAAAGCCTGACTGCATCTGGAGTTACATCATTAAGGAATATACCAGCACTTAATTTGAGGGGGAAGGGGGTACTCGTAGGGTTCGTTGACACCGGCATTGATTATACGAATCCGGTTTTCCTCAAAGAAGACGGAACGACTAAAATAGCAGCAATCTGGGACCAGACCATAGATAGCGGTCCATATCCGGATTTAAGATATACTGCATACTATGGGACAGAATATACAGCTGAACAAATTAACCAGGCATTAAACAGCGCAGACCCGCTGGAGGTTGTTCCCAGTATGGATGTAAATGGTCATGGTACTATGCTGGCAGGAATTGCAGCTGGTTCGGAAAATAAGAGTAATCAATTCGTGGGCGTTGTTCCGGATGCAGAATTGTTAGTCGTTAAACTAAAGCAGGCTAAAAAAAATCTTACTGATTTCTATTTCATCCCTCCTGATGCCATCTGTTACCAGGAAACTGATATAAACTGGGGAGTTCAGTATCTGATTAATACAGCAGATAAGTTAAAGCGGCCGCTGATAGTCTGTATAGCCGTAGGAACTTCTCAGGGTCCACATGGCAATAATGGACTACTGGGTTCACTGTTACAGATAGTAGGTGATTGCCCTGGAGTGGGAATTACTGTTGCCGCAGGAAATGAAGCTCAAGCCAGAAGACATTTTTACAGTATTCTCAGACCGGCTGAAAAGGTAACGGTAGAATTGAATGTAGCACCGGATGAATATGGCTTTACAATGGAACTTTGGGGCAGTCCTCCCATGAGCTATGCAATGGATATTTTATCTCCTTCCGGTGAATACGTTCCGGCAATTTCCCGGGGGTTGTTTGAGACCAAGCAGGTACATTTTATATTTGACCAGACAATCCTCTATATTGATTATGTTATGATCGAGCGGGACAGCGGTAAACAGGTCATTATGCTGCGTTTTAAAAGTCCGGCACCGGGCATCTGGAGGTTTAAAGTATCCGGCGGGGGTGATCTGCCTGGAGATTTCCACATATGGCTGCCCTCCAGTAATTTTATATCAAATGATACATTTTTTCTTAATCCAAACCCCTACACTACCATAACATCGCCTGGTAACAGTCTGATACCAATTACAGCCATAGCTTATGATGCAGTAACGGGAGCGTTATACCCGGAGTCGGGAAAAGGATTTTCAACATCAAATATTATAAACCCGGATCTGGCAGCTCCAGGTGTTAACGTAGTAGGTCCCACATTAAATAATGAATTTACTGCCATAACAGGTACGGGTGCGGCTGCTGCACACATGGCAGGTATAGCAGCCATGATATTTGAATGGGGGATTGTAAATAATAATTATCCCAGTCTGGATACTGTAGGAGTCAAAAAATTTCTTCTTCGGGGAGCGCAAAGAAATCGTAATCTTCAATATCCCAATCAGAGCTGGGGGTATGGAATTGTGGATGTTTATAATTCTTATAATATCTTCAGAAGTATTTTATAGATAATAAAGTACAGGGACATAATTATCGCAGATCTCTGTACTTTATTAAATAAGCCATGTATGAAAGATTGGTGGGGTGAGTACATAAAATGCGTGAACAGGTGAAATTATTTATTTAATAAGAGCTGCCATGTTAAAGATGATTTCAGCTATTTCATTTGCTGATTTCGTCAATCCGGATTTCAGCCAGTGCTGTATCAGACCAACACTTCCATTGAGCACAAAAACAGAATAAAACTCCGTTTGTGATGAAGGTGTTGGCGATGCCATTAATTCGCATTCTCTGTAAATCATCGTAAAAAGCTCTTTTTGGAAATCAATATCCCCCCGTTCACTGAGCAAAATCTGAATATAATTGTTATCATCCGCAATATATTGTAAAAACCCCTGGATAATCTGTACGATACTGCTCTTGTCCATTGCGCTGTGAATACTGCCAACACCGGGATTGTAGGGAAACTGGAAAGCAGTGATATGATAAACAGCATTTTTTATACGCTGCTAGTTCGCGCAAAAGGATTTCATGTTAATGAAACTAGATGTGTTAGTTGTGGTAAATGTGTAGAGCTATGTCCGCTGAATAATATAATCTTAACTGATGGCAAGCCCATATGGGGCAATGACTGTACCCATTGCATGGCTTGTCTTCACAGATGTCCCACAGAAGCAATTGATTAAAAAAAGAAGACGCAGAGTAAGCCGAGATATTATTTTGATAATAAATAAGCCAGGAGTTTTGCTAAGGATTAACTAACACAATTTTGTGATTCGCATTAATTGTCCGATTATTTTGCCGATATTATATAGTATATGAATTATTTATCATTTCTAAAAAAAGGGTAAAGGAAGTGATTGTTATATCAAATTTTAATATTAGCAGAATATCTGGAATTCAGTACAAATCATTTTCCCAAACATCGAAAGCCAGTGCTTCGGATTGGGAAAGGATACCTCATAAAGGAATGGAACGTCCATCAGAAGATGAGTTTAATGTCAATATCGATGAATTGGCAAAAGGCCTGGCAGGAGATAAGATGAGGGCGATTGCATGAAAAATAACTTAAGTGAAGCTTTTAAACCTGTTTTTGAGTTTTCAAATTTTAATATGGATACGAATTTTCTATCTGATTCAGGCAGGCTCATTTTTACTTTATTATGGAATCAGATTACAAACAGCAGGAAGTTATCGGATAGAGATATTGAAAACATTTGCTTATACGCCTGTTCTGAATTTAATGCGGATATATCCAATTCAGAGAAGATGGCAATCAATAGCATGATAAAGCAGATATTTACTGTATAATGGAAATCATTGTAATACAAAAAGTCAGCAGATTGCCACGGGCATCAGCTGGCTTTTTTGTTTTTGCATTGATATTTAAAGGTAACTTGACATTCGTTACAAAATGTATTACATTGTAGACAGATAGTCGGTCTATAAAGAAAGGTGATCTTATGAGAATAATAAAAGATGCAGATCAACGCAAAAACGAAATATTGGATGCGGCTGAACAGTTGTTTACTCAGAAAGGATTTGACGGAACAAGCACCAATGAAATTTTAGAAGCAGTCGGAATCGCCCGTGGAACGCTGTATTACCATTTCAAATCAAAAGAGGACATCATGGACGCACTGATCCAGCGGCACAGCAGCCGCCTTTTAAAGGCAGCAAAGGAAATCGCCGAAGATAAAGACAAATCTGTTTACGAGCGTATTATTCAATCCGTTATGACTCTCAAGATGGATCAGAGCGGCAAAGAAGTCATTGAGCATATTCACAGGCCGCAGAATGCGCTGATGCATCAAAAAGTGCAAAGAACCATGCTGAATGGGCTTACGCCAATTCTTGCGAAAATAATTTGTGAAGGTATTGAACAAGGTTTGTTCCATACACCCTTTCCCTACGAATGTGTGGAGATGTTGGTGGTTTATGCAAGTACAGTGTTTGATGGTGACATGCTGGACATAAATCCACAGGAATATGCACCCCGTGCAAATGCGCTTATTTTCAATGTTGAACGTATGCTGGGGGTAAAAAGCGGTACCCTTTCATTTGCTTTACAGATTTTTGAAGACAGAACGGAGGACTGCAATGGGTAATACGTCAAAACCGTTTGGAAGGTTCATACTACTCTGGTCTGGAGAACTTATTTCGGCAATAGGCGGAGGACTCACATCTTTTGGTTTAGGTGTTTATGTATATCAGCAATCGGGAATGGCGTCGCAAGTGTCTTTTGTTTTGTTATTAGCCTTTTTACCTTCGCTGCTGCTCAGTGCGCCCGCAGGGGTACTGGCTGACCGTTATGACCGCAGGATTTTGATGATACTCGGGGACAGTCTCTCGGCAATCGGACCTTTGTTTATCCTGTTTGCTCTTTGGGATGGAGAGGCAGCATTCTGGCAGATCTGTATAGGAGTGACCATAAGCTCCGTATTCTTCTCTCTGCTGGAGCCTGCTTACCGGGCAACTGTGACTGATCTGCTGACAGAGGAACAGTACACAAAGGCCAGCGGTTTTGTTCAGATGGCTGGTTCCGCAAAATACCTGATTTCGCCTGCAATAGCTGGACTTTTGCTCAAGGTATCAGACATACGTCTGCTGCTTATTCTTGATATATGTACCTTTTTCGTCACAGTTATGGCAACCATGGCTGTGCGAAAAGGACTGGAGGCAAAACCTCAAACAAAAAATCCTTCTTTTGCTGCCAGCTTTAAAGATGGGTGGAAAGCAATCGCTCAAAACAAAGGGGTACTGACGTTGGTTTTGGTTGGCTCTGTCATAACTTTATGTCTGGGCTTTATTCAGACACTTGCCGCTCCTATGATTCTAAGCTTTTCAGACAGCGGTGCATTGGGTACTATACAGTCTTTGTCAGCAATGGGGATGCTGGTTTCCAGTGTTTTACTGGGTATTTTTTCAATTAAAAAGGCATATGTGAAAATTTTGTGCGGTGCGCTGTTTTGTGCTGGCGTATTTATGGCACTGTTTGGTTTTCGTGAAAATCTTATTATGATAACCATAGCAGGATTTTTGTTTTTTTCTATGTTGCCTTTTTCCAATATGAGCATTGATTATTTATTGCGTACCAATATTAAAAATGAATTTCAAGGGCGAGCGTGGGGGCTTGTGGGACTGATTTCCCAAATGGGTTATGTGTTTGCCTATGGCTTTTCGGGGCTGCTTGCAGACCGTCTCTTTACTCCGCTGCTGATGGAAGGGGGAAGTCTTTCAGGAAGTGCCGGCCGGCTTCTGGGTACCGGGAAGGGCAGGGGATCCGGGTTTCTTATCATAATGGCAGGTATTCTATTGTGTATTGCATCCGTTTTGCTGTATCAATTTAAATCAATTCAAAGGCTTGAAAAAGGAGAGGGCGATGTTCAGACGAATCATCTGGAATGATTTTATTAAAAGCCGTACAATTTCAGTCATTATGCTGTTATTTATCACTGCAGCTGCAGCACTCATTTCATTGGGGGTGACTTTGGGATTACAGCTTGCAGGCTCTATTGATGAGCTGATGGCACAGGCAAAAACCCCGCATTTTTTGCAGATGCATGCAGGAGCGGTCAATACAGCACGGCTGGAGCGCTTTGCACAGGAAAACAGTGATGTCAAGGAATTTCAGGTATTGGAGTTCCTAAACATAGACGGGGCAGAAATCAGAATCGGAGGCGATACGCTTGCAGACAGTGTTCAGGATAATGGTCTCTGCACACAAAGCAACGTTTTTGATTACCTTCTTGATCTCGATGGACAAATCATTAAACCGGTTGACGGAGAAATTTACCTTCCGATCGCTTACGCAAAGGCTGGAACTGGAGAAAAAGTTACCATTGCAGGCAAGGAATTTACTGTTGCTGGTCTTTTGCGTGATTCCCAGATGAATTCTCCGCTGGCGTCTTCCAAGCGTTTTTTGGTGAGCGAAAACGACTATGCGTCAATCAGAAACAAGGGGAATATTGAATATCTGATTGAGTTTCGGCTTAAGAGCCTGTCTGCTCTTAGCAAATTTGAAACAGCATATAACAGCGCAGGGCTGGAATCTAATGGACCAACGGTAACCTTTCCGCTTTTTCGGATGATGAATGCAGTATCCGATGGATTGATGATTGCAGTGCTTTTGCTGATCAGTGGTTTGGCAGTTTTGATTGCCTTTTTGTGTATTCGCTTCACTCTGATTGCTAAAATCGAGGAAGATGCCCGCGAAATCGGGATCATGAAGGCAATCGGACTGCGTATCACTGATATGAAAAAGCTTTATCTGGGAAAATATGCAGTTATTGCCGCGATAGGCAGTGCACTTGGCTGGGGATTGTCTATTGCGCTGGAAGGAGTTGCGCTTGAAAATATCCTCCTTGCAATGGGACACAGTACAGGCACGGTATTTGCTAGAATGTGGGGAGGAACTGCGGTCTTTTTCGTGTTTCTTGCTGTGATCATCTATGTTAACAATGTGCTTAACCGTTTTCGAAAAATACCAGCTGCACAGGCAATCCGGTTTGGTTCTGTTTTGGAAAAAGGCACAAGTGTTAAAAGAATGCCGCTGAGAAAAAACAGGCTGCTTCATACGAATGTATTTCTGGGTGTTAAGGACGTTCTATCCAGAAAAAGTCTTTATTTGACCATGTTGCTCGTGGTTGTAGTTTCAACATTTATTATGCTTGTACCTCAGAATCTATACAGCACGATTTCTTCCCCGGGATTTAGCTCTTATATGGGAATCGGAAGATCTGATATTATGATCCGCGTTCAGCAAGCTGACAAGAATCCCGAAAAGATAGCGGCAATTACGCAAGCTCTTAAGAAGGATGAGGCTGTTGCAGAATATGTAGTGCATACGACGAAACGGTTTCCCATACAGACCACAAACGGCGCAGACAAAACAATCAAAATTGATTTAGGCAACCATACAGAGTTCCCTGTTTACTATGTCAAAGGAGAGGCACCACGCGCAGAAGACGAAATCGCTCTTTCTGTAATGAATGCGGATGAATTGGGGAAGAAAATTGGAGATACTCTTGTTCTGACAGATCAAGACAGAGAGAGGGACTTAAAGGTCTGCGGCATCTATTCCGACATTACCAACGGAGGAAAAACTGCAAAAGCAGCGTTCGCAGAAAACGGCGGGAACGTCATGTGGTATACGGTGTATGTAAAGCTGAAAGAAAACGGCTTAAGTATCAAAAAAGCAGCAAAATACACGCAGCAGTTTTCGTTTGCAAAGGTTGCAGATATTGATGGCTATATTGCTCAGACCTTTGGTCCGACAATTGATTCTATTAGAAATATCTCTGTGGCAGCAATGATTGCAGCACTGCTCATGACAATTTTGGTCACGCTGCTCATGATGAAAATGCTAATCGCAAAAGAGCGGCATCCCATTGCTGTTATGAAATCGCTGGGTTTTACAAGCGGGGACATTACGGTTCAGTTTTTTTCCCGTTTTCTGTTGGTGCTGTTTATGGGAATTCTGGCGGGGACAATTCTTGCCAATACACTTGGAGAGATGTTGACAGGTATGGTGATTGCATCTTTTGGAGCAACCGCATTCAAATTTGCAGTTAATCCTGTTTTCGCTTATCTGATTTCCCCGCTGGCAATGAGCTGTGCTGTTGTGTTTGCTGTTGTGTTTGGCACGTCGGGTATAAAAAATATTCAGGTTTCAGCACACATAAAGGAGTAAACAATGAAGACTTTGGTGTTGGGTCATAAAATTGTCAAAACATTTGGTGAAGGGAATGAAAAGCAAACGGTTTTACGGGAGGTGTCTGTACAGATAGAAAAGGGAGAATTTGTGGCTGTAATGGGGCCTTCCGGATCAGGGAAATCCACCCTGCTTTTTGCTTTGAGCGGAATGGAATCCATAGACGGAGGGACGGTTTCCTTTAATGGCCAAAACTTAGCAAAGCTTTCAGAAGATGCCCTTTCACAACTGCGCCGGACTGGTATGGGATTTGTTTTTCAGCAGCCTACCATGCTTAAAAATTTAGATATTCTTGATAATATTTTGCTTCCAGCATTACGTGGATACCATAAAAATGTTGATATTCTTACCGAAAAAGCTGATATGCTGATGCGAAAGATGGGAATTGAAGAGCTTAAGGGGAGGAATATTACTGAGGTTTCGGGCGGTCAGTTACAACGCGCAGGCATCTGCCGTGCACTTTTAATGGCACCTGAGATCATTTTTTGTGACGAACCTACGGGTGCACTTAATACCAGATCCGCCAATGAAACAATGAAACTTTTCTCCCGGATTAATGCGGAAGGAACAGCGCTTTTGCTTGTTACCCATGATACCAGGGTGGCTGCAAATGCCCAACGTATATTATTTATGCGTGATGGCAGAATTGTCGATGAACTGCACCTTACAAAACAGGGTGACGGTGTAGAGGAAAATTTAAAAAAGATCGTACAGCGCTTGGAACATTTGAGGATATAAGTTTTTTCCGCAAAAACAGCATCAATAGAAGAAAAACGGCTCTAGGGCTTGCTTCCCAGAGCCGTTTTGAAGGTACCTTCAAAAAAATGTTGACAAATTAATAAGGTACCTGTATAATGACATCGAAAGGTACCTTATTAATTTTGCAAATAACTGGAGGGATCTAGATGGAAGAAAAAAAATTTGACTTAATCATGCAACTTACACGTGTGGAGTGGCTGCTCCATAAGTATCATCAGCTGAACCATATGCACTTTGGCCCTATGGGCGATCCACGCAAAGGCCAAGGCAGAGTTTTAGCGATTCTTAAGATGAAACAGGAAATCAGCCAAAAAGAGTTATCATACCTGCTGGACATGAGACCCCAATCATTAGGTGAACTACTTTCTAAGCTGGAAAAGAATGGGTACATTGTACGTACACCATCAGAAACTGACCGCAGGGTTATGAATATTAAACTCACAAACGAAGGAATTAATGCAACGCAAGCAACGGAACCGGAATTCAGCTTTGATAAGCTGTTCGATTGCCTGAGTGAAGAGGAACAAAGGAACTTAAGCGATTATCTTAATCGTATTATCGTATCTCTGGAAAATGAACTTGGTGATGAACAGAATGAACGTGATTTTGATCCGCGTATGCACAGAGGGAATCCGTTTGACGGACGTTTTGATGACCGCTTTTCAGGTGGCAGACAATTTGGCGCCAGATCCGGAAGGGGCCAGGGGCGTGGAAAGGAATTTTAAATATGGAAAACATGGAAAATATAGATCAAAAATCACTTTTTTATCTGGAAAAAGCACCTGTTACAAAAGCAATAATGCATATGGTAATTCCTATGATGCTAAGTTTTATTGCTACAATTATTTACAACATCACAGATGCTTTTTTTATTGGTAAACTTAATAATACTGCCATGATGGCGGCAGTTACACTGGCATTGCCATTTTCATCAATACTAATGGCACTTGGGCACCTGTTCGGAGTGGGCGCCGGAACCTATGTGTCAAGACTGCTGGGAGAGGACAATAGCAGCAGTGCAAAAAAAGTCTGTTCCATAAACTTTTGGTCGTCAATAATCACAGGTATTATTTTTATGGCGATATGTCTGCCATTGTTATCACCACTCTTACAGCTTTTGGGAGCAAAGGGCGACACTTTACTATACACAAAAAATTATATTCTGATGTTTGTTATTGGAGCACCATTTGTTATTGCTAATTTTTCGCTGGAGGAAACAGTCCGTGCGGAAGGAGCATCTACGGCCTCGATGATTGGCATGTTAGCTGGTGTTATAGTAAACATGGTACTTGACCCCATTCTTATTTTCCTTTTGCATATGGATATCATGGGAGCTGCACTTGCAACTGTTATTGGTAACGTGATCTCTGTATCCTGGTTTGTCTATTATCTGCAAAAGAAGAGCACGGTCCAGAGTGTGTCAATTTATGAGTTTAAGCCAAGTAAAGAGATTTATAAAAATATTTTCAAAGTTGGAATTTCCGCTTTTTTACTTGATGGTTTTATGGTAATTACCAGCTTGCTTTTCAATAATTATTCTATGCTCTATGGAGACAGTGTTGTCGCTGGATTTGGTATTTCTCAAAGAGTTATTCAAATTGCAGACTTTATTGCCATGAGCTTTTCAATGGGAGCTGTTCCGTTAATTGCATATGCCTATTCTGCGAAGAATCAGGAGCGCTTAACAGAGATAATCAGCAAGACTGCATTCTATTTGTCAGGTATTACATTAGGGTTGTCAGTCATTCTATTAACACTCAGAGTACATGTAATTGGTTTGTTTAGTATTGATCCTCAGGTTATTGCTATCGGTCAGACAATCCTCTTAGCGCAGCTTTGCTCCAGTATTTTCGCTGGTCTGTCCGCTCTTTTTACAGGCATATTTCAAGCGTTTGGAGCAGGTGTGCAATCTACTGTTATGTCCGTTGTAAGGGGAATTATATTTATTCCAATTTTGATTATCGGTAATTTACTGTTTGCAGTTAATGGTGTTATCTGGTCCATGACAATTTCTGAGGGATTGACTTGTTTTGTGGGACTTTTTCTTTGGATTGGAGCTAATAGAAGCATTAAGTTCAATTATCAGAATTAGGCAGACTATTAATGTGAGTAAATTTTGTATAAAGTTTAATTAAAAGGAGGTGGACAGAATGGATTGCGACCCGGAAGGTTGTTTTCCATTCTGGTTATTTTTATTTACAATTTGAATATAGTTATGAAATTTTTAACTTCTATTACTATTGTTATGGCTATTCATACAATGATATCCAGTTTCTTTGGAATGAACGTAGGTTTACCTTTGCATACACAGTTCTCTTTCTGGATAATAATCGCCGCATCCATGGTGCTTTGTGGTATCATTGGTTATATGCTGTATAAAAAGAATTTGTTTTAGAATAAAAACCGCAATCCATAAAAAGGACTGCGGTTTTTAACTGTAAATTTGTTTCTATTTCCAACCGGAAAGCCAGGATTTATCATTTGCAATGGCGGTCACTACTTCTTCCCCGGATTTGAAATTATCGAATGTTCCTTTGTTAATCTCGTCTATAACGTTACTTAACAGATTTTCATAATATGCTTCAGGTGTGATCTCGGTTGTCGTCTGGTGAAAGTGCTGCTGGGATTCCGATGAGGCTATTCGTGCATATTCATTTTTTACCTGGGCTATGAGTTTATCTCGATTCATATAATCTGCTCCTCTGCATTAAAAGTTAGAATTATTATTTACATATAGTGAAATTTTATACAGAAAAAACTGACGGTTAGGCCTTAGGGAGAAAGAGATACATAATAAACGAATTGCACAAGCAGCAAAGATCCTGGAGAAAAATAAATTTTCCCTGGCCATTGCATCAGTCACTTATTCCTCCTCCTTATATTCCTCATTTTATTCGGGACGGCTGGGTGAGTTGTGGTCTGAGGAAACGTGACAATAAAATCAATGTTTTATTTGAACCATGTATATTTACTGTATAATGGAAATGCATTGTTAAGACACGCGGCAGATACCAATTACCGCGTGTCTTTGTGTATTGGGGATTATTTTCCTCCTATTGATTTAAGGTCTGTTACATAGCTTCTTATTTTGGACATTAATGCTGCATTTAAATCATAAGAAATATCATCCACTGTGTCGTTAAATATCCAGGCAAAGTCACCCTGGTTCAAACGCCCGGCTCTTGTTGTAACAATCTGCTTGACATCATTCACTTGATTAATATCAGAGAGGCTGATACCGATCTCTTTGCTGGTATCAAAATTGTTATAAACAGAGCCTCCAGCCAAGGTTTTATAAGAATTTGGAACAGTTTCATTTCTTGCAGATGCCAGATAAGCATCAAAGGAGACTGCATCGTACCTTGCTGTTCCGTCATTGGAGTTTGCATAGATCAGGCTTGATGCATTTTCTATTATATTGTCAAAGGCTTTGATCATACCTCCATTTTCACCGGAAAACGTACCATCACCCAAAGCATCTGTACCTTGTAAGGAACTCATCATAGGATATTTGCAGTGTCTGAAATAGTTTGCTTCCACAAATGCGGAACTCCCTTTAGTAACACCAACGCCGTATTTTGCATTTCCGTCAAAGAAATTGTTGAAAATATGTACGGAGGCTGCCCGGATTCTTGGATGGCGGGAGTCGGAATGGTCGTACCAGTTATGATGATAGGTTACGAAAAATTCTTCCGTATCTTTCATTCCGCAGAGAGAACATTTTCCAGAATCCCAGAAGTGATTGTAGGAGAGGGTTATATAAGTGGATCCGCTCTTAACATCGGCAGAACCATCTCCTTTCGCCTGATCGGAATCGGATCCTGCAGTTCCGTAAAAGATATCATTATTATGAACCCAAACATTGCAGTTAGCTGTATCAAGTGATATCCCGTCGTCTGGAAATAACATTATACCTAAGTTCCTGATTTCCACGTTTCCGCAATTTCTGACCAAGATTCCCCAGCCATAGGCAGTAGCATCTTCTCCGATGCCTTCTATAGTTGTATTCATTTCTTTGTAAGAAGCTTTTCCTTTTACCTCAAGGTATCCTTTGCTATTCAGCTCTCCATCCATGTCACTATCCGTAACTTGTCCAATAAAACGGATCGCAAGCGGAGTGGTGTCATATCCTTTCTGACGTAATTTTAAAATTTCACCAATACCGGTACCTGTTTGTTTTTTGCCGGATCCGTTTACTGTAACATCAAGTGTTACGGTTTTTGCTGTATCAGATGTCACATAAATCACTTGTGCATTATCTTTTAGTATTCCATCTTCTCTGTATGCGCCAGAACCGGATTTATACTCAGAATCACCAGAAAAAGCAAATCCGCTTCTGTCGTTTGAACTCACGGTGATAGCACCGGAAACAATGCTTTCTTTTGTATTATTGGAGAGTATTGCTTCTGCTTTCATAATATATTGACCGGCTGCAAGGCCCACCGCATCCGCTCTCCAACAGGTGGAATACTTTCTTATTAATTCATTATCAATCTGCAAATAAGCAGAGTCACTTGCATGCGAAGGTTTTATATACGCATTGTAGGAAACTGCGCTGCTGACAGGATTCCATTTGATATAAGCACTTTCAAACCAACCTCCGCTCTCTGGCAGCGAAATACTTGCTGCAGATGCTGTATTATTTAATTTATCTTCCATATAGCTTCTCCTTGTTTTATACAGTCATAGCCTTTTAATATGCTGACTGGCATCTAATTATAAAGTGCATACATCGTATTGGCACCAGCAAGTCCGTCGGGATTAAGCCCTTTGGCGGACTGGAATCTCTTTACTGCTTTTGTTGTTCCTGAGCCAAAGATACCATCTACCCCATTGGGATTATATCCCCGGCAATAGAGCATTCCCTGCAGGAGATGAACCGCATTTCCTTTGCTTCCTGATTTCAGGGTTTTCACTGCAGCCTTTGAGTTTGCACCGAAAATACCATCGGCAGTCACACCAAGGACTCTTTGATACGCTTTTGTAGCAGCTTTTTTTGTATTGGTTCCATAAACGCCATCTGTAGTTAATCTGGCAGTATAGTTGTTATTAAGCCAGATCTGAAAACTCCTGATTGTACTGTCCCCGGCTGAACCGCCACCGCTCCCGGTATACCGCAGAACATAGGTCCAAGGTTTGTTGTAGTAAGAGCGGACACATATTTCTTTTCCATTCTGATCACCGGTTTTTCCGCCGGTAGCAGTTCCTTTTTCATTAATGCTGGCATGTACAATTTTACTGCTGCCTATATACATGGCAGTATGTCCGCTGGTTCCGGTCTTTAGCAGTACATCACCATATTTTAATCCTTTGCCGGAACTCAGTGTGATCTGAGAAGTAACGTCAGAAAACCCGCATTTCAGAAAAGGTCTGTACATGGAACCGGTAGCTGCAGCTCCGTTACTTTTAACGGGCACACCTGCATTCTCCCATGCTGTGATGACGGCGGAAGAGCAATCGTAGTCAGGTCCCCATCTATGCGTCTGATCATAGCCATGTGAGTCATCGTCAGCCAGATCAATCATCCATTTTGCAGCAATTTCAATGTTTCCCATATGAATACCTCCTGTTTATAAGAATATCAAGTTACAGAAAATCGGATCCGCGTTTTCTATAACTGAATCTTACAATCATTGCAGCATGCAATACAATGTAATGGTCTTTGGTTTACAAACTGTTCCCAACCGCCTTTTTACTTAGTAAATAACTTAAGGAGGGTAACTGGATGAACGGTAAATATGAAAAGAAAGAGCAGAAAAAAGCTTACTTGCGATCCTATCAGGCGCTCAGTTTTTCCGTAAAGACGTTGGGTGATTTGCTGACTCATCTGCAAGAGGAACAGAATCTGCCGCTGTCTGTTCTGTCAGAGAAATTTGGTACAGATCTGTTGGATATGAAAATGACGGATATACTTTCATCTTTTAGAAAGCAATTGGAAGATAAGAATCAGATTTGCAGAACAATCGCGAAAAATGTGAACCGGATGGACTGTGAAATAGAAAAAAACATACTTTTGTTAAAGTATATCTCTGGATATACATGGGAGGAGATCAGTGAGATAACCAACTATAGTCTGAGACAGGTTTATAACATACATAATCATGCACTGAACCATTTTCCTATGTGAGCAGAGCTGATATACTGGATTGTTAAAAACGGCATAAGAAAAAGGAGACAGTAAAATTAATCGCTTACTGCCTCCTTCTTTCTGTGCGGAGTGGAGTTATCCGGCTTCATGTCCTGGGATATTATTGTTGATATAAGTATTTCCTTCTAATTTAGGTAAGCCGGTAACCTTCATATCACGTATGATAGGATAAAGGTCCTGATCATGGGGGAATTCAAAATGAAGGGTCTGATCTTTTCCTTCATAAATGGCTTCTCCGCCATCTCCTGTGAAAAAAGCTGTACTGGCAGGGAAGATAACCGTACTCTCACCGGTCGCCATGACGGTTTCGGATATAGTAAAATCAAAAGAGGTATCAGTAATATGGCTGATCTCGATATTACAATATACAAACGGTGATTCTGTCTCCGGAAGATCTACATATTTGTAAACGCCCTCATCAAAATAAGTTCCTTCAAATAATTGGACAGTTGATTTGACATGACTGGTTCCGGTTTCTTCAGTTGATTCACTGGTTGGCACAACACTTTCACTGGCTGGCGGCAACGTTTCGTTAGTGGTGTTATCAACGGTACTTTCTGTTTTTTGAATCATTCGTTCAGTTCCTTTTGCGCACCCGCTCAGCAAGAGTCCCGCGGATAAACAGATACATACAACAGTTCTTATTTTCATCTTTTTCACCTCATATATTAGAACGTCAGATCCTGACGCCGTGTAATGTATTATATTG
>NZ_JAWONS010000166.1:0-438 GCF_033342255.1 Clostridium boliviensis | reverse complement strand
GGTCCATCCTTCCCCTTCACGGGGCCGAGCCGATCCTCGCCTCCTGTTCTTCACCGACGGACTCCGGCGTGCCCAGGAGCGGTCGGAAGACGACCCGTTCCGCCTCCACCCCCAGCGCCTCCGTCAATGTCTCCTGAAGAGACGGATCCCAGCGGCGCAAAATCAGCGCCAACGCACTTCCCCCAGCCTCCGACAATGGAGCGGCCTCCACAGCGACGGCTCCCAATCGTTTCAACCGTTCCTTCACCTGATGGGAGATGTCGGAATCGAGCCGTTCCTTCGTCTGGATGAAGGCGAAGCGCGCTCCCCCCTCTTCCCAGACCGGGAGAACCAGCGGCCGCCGTTGCGGGATCGGACGCGGAAGGGGGAGCCGGAACAGGTTGCACAAGTCCTCCACCATCGCGCTGGCGGTCGGTTGTTCCCCTGCTCCCTGTCCCA
>NZ_JAWONS010000165.1:0-24734 GCF_033342255.1 Clostridium boliviensis | reverse complement strand
AAACTGATTTCCTAATCCGGCGGAGTCTTTAAAATATTCAATCGCTTTGTCAATATTATAAAAGTCTAAATCGGAATTTTTATAAAGAACGCCCAGCTGATACATAGCAAAATCATTTCCCTGTAAAGCAGAAGCTTCTAAATAAGATATGGCGAGAGAGTAATTGGGGGTTCCAAAATTTTCCGAGCTATAAATCTTACCTAATTGATATTGAGCAAATTGATTTTCAGAATTAGCTGATTTTTTTAAATACTCTATAGCTTTACTGATATCATAAAAGCGAGTTTTCTCATTTAGATATACTTTTCCCAGGCTATATGAGATCATATCGTCATCAGGTCTTTCTCTGTGCAGATCGGTCAATATTTGAACTGCTTTTTCGTGAAGCTCTGAATCATCGCTTTTTAAATATATTTTAGCAAGCGAGAATAGAGCAAAGGTGTTTTTTGATTCTCCGGCTTCTTGGAAAAGTTTTATGGCTTTAGGTAAATTGACTTCTGTCCCTAATCCAAGTTCATACATTTTTCCAACACGATACATTAAAGAATCATCAGCGTCTGATAGAAGCATCTCATTAAATTTTGTAATTGCATCATTATAATAATTATATGATTTTTCAGAATCAGGATCAGTAAAAAATCCCTTTCTATATATATTACCGAGTTCATAAGAAGCGTAAGGACTTTTTTCTGAAGCGCTTTCCAGTAAACTGATAATTTCACTTGAATGAAATGGATCTCCATTTTTAATATCTTTATCTATGTATATCTTAGCAAGAGAGTATTGAGCATATTTATTATTACTTGCCCTTGTAAACCATTGTTCAGCTAAATCTGCATCCTTCTCAATGCCATTACCAGCATTAAATAATTTACCAGTTCTATAAGCAGCGTATTCTCTTAAGTAATAATTATCATCTGTCTTATATACGTTCATAAAACCTTGCAGAGCTTTCTGATAATAAGTGGCAGCCAATTGTTCATTTACTATACAGCCGAGACCACGTTGAAGAACCTTGCCCAGGTCATGTACCGCAAGCAGGTTTCCTTCATTTGCACTGATATTTAGCAATTCTATGGCTTTTTCATAATTATGGGTTTTATATAATTCGTTTAAAGCTGTTTTATATGTAACATCCCATTCAATATAATAATTATCATTTTCAACAAATGAAGATTGCGAGTCTCCACATAATTGCACAGAGCCGTCAGAAACTGTTTTGTCATCAATTTCATCAGATTGAAGAGATGAAGAAAAGTCTTGAGAATCGATTTCTTCTAGTGGATCATGATCCAAAGTATCAAAATCGGAAGATAAAATGTCATTATCAATGGCGGTAAAATTATCATTAGAAATATCTGATGTCACAGTAGGGGCAGGAGTTGGTAATTTCTCAAGTTGGATATCTAAGGGATCTTGCTGTGGCTCAGTTAACTGCTTCAGTATAGTTTCGACATATTGGGAAAAGTTAGAGTGGGTCTTAAGCTCTTTTTTAATATTTTTAAGTACAATATTGCTTAACTTTACACGAAGATCTTCTTCTGAATTATCTTCCCAAACTGCATGTTCTAACTCTTTTTTTGAAGGAGAATAGGTCTTAGCCATCTTATCTACGCTACTCATGAATTTCTGATATTCTTTTAAAACAGTCTTGTTTTCTAGAATAGAATCTACGACTTTGTAGATTTGTTCTTTAACATCCGCAGGTATATAAGCATATTCAAGCTGACCTCTTTTGGGAAGCATAGGAATCAGTTTGATTAGTTCTTCTGTAGTTTTATTAAGCTGTTCTCCGGTAATTTTGGGAATTATTGTTTTTTTATGTAAAATACCAGAAGTTATGGTACTGATACGCTTTATTTCGTCAGGCATTAATTTCTTACCAAAATCTAAAATATAGTTTTTAGAAGCTTCTTTATTAAGGATTTCATTCTGACGCTCTTCTTCGAACATTTTACCAGATAGCAGCTCCCTGCATTTATTTTGTGTGTGTTCAGTAATAAAATAATCATGCACCATTGGCTTTGAGGACCAGAACATATAATGAGCGTGTGGATGCTTGGCCTCTGCATGGTAGGCAGCGGTCCACTGTAGATTCTCAACACTTATACCAAATTTATCGGCAATATCTGGAATCACAGAGCGGATATATGCATCCCATTTCGATTTGTTGTAATATCCTAAATCCTTAGCGTCTCTCGGATCAAGAGAAACAATTCCACGATAAATAAGTCGTTTTTGTTTTGACAATTTATAAAGATTTTTACTTACTTTATCGATATCATCTAAAGGTATGTTGCCAAAGAGTCCATGACTATGGGGCCTTTTCGCTATGTAACGTACATAGTCTTCTGGTTTTGCCATTTCTTTTTCAAATTTTTCGGTATTTTCTTCTTCTAAAGGGGTAAGATCTGTTCCTTCCCTGGTTCCAATATAAAGAAAATTGTTTTTATTGTGGATTGCTGTACTTTTTTTGTTAGGATTACCACATCTTATTTTTGATATTAATACATTATGGGGCAATGTTAACTCCTCCTGTTTTTTTCCTGAATTAAAATCTGCCACAAAACTATTATCATAGTGTGGCAGATTGAAATAAAAAAATCTATTCTTCTTCGTTTGTTCGTCCTTTTAAATATGCAATTGCTTTTTTTCTGGCCAGTTCATACGATTCTTCCACTTCCTGTTGCCTGGGAGCTGGGACAAATTTTAATATAGCTTCGGCGGAAAGGTAAGCGGCGGTACCAGACTGAATACAGGTTTTTGCGCTTAATGAAGCCAGACGTTCAAAGGAAGGCCGCATGACATCCTGGAGCTGAGTACGGATTATATTAGTAATCAATCCGATATTATCAGCATTAAGATCTCCGGATAGTCCTTGCAAAGCCCAGTTTCTCACGACTTCTGACATGGAAGTATGCTGCTTTGCTGCAAGTAACTGTATCTGCTCATACGCCTCAACCTCAAAGGCAACATTGATTCTTGGACTTTCAGCTGATTTTTTCTGATTTGTTCTCATTAATTTTTCTCCCGGTATTTAATAATTATGAAAGTTCTGGTATAATAGGATTTAGCGAGGTAAGTCTTTGCCTGATTGCTTCCTGTTGTTGGAGTTCCCGGCCAAGTTCTTGTATGATTACTTTCTCTGGATGAGGGAGAGAATCTATATTATGAAATTTGCTGTGAATCTCTCTCAGCTGGTGTTTATAGCCAGTAACTTCATTTAATTTTTGAATGTTGCTTAATATAACTTGGCTGCAGGGAAAGTTGTTACTTTTCAGTTCTGCCATTAAATTCTTTATATAGTCAGGAGAGGCTGTATCCTGAATTTGTTCTGCGGTTTGCTGAAGTTCCTGATGCTGTTCGTAATTTTTAATCAGATAATGGCTGATTTTATCAGCATTGGCACAGGCTCTATAAAATTCATTGGGATCATCTTCAAACATTGAGATCCAGCTTTTGATGTATTGTCTATGCCGTTCTTCTATGTATCCTATTTCTTCAAACTCAATTTCCAAATCACATTTAGTAAAAATTGTTCCTATTTCAGCGTTAAGTTCTTCTCTTGCATAATCCGGAGTACCGAACATGTTCATCATAGGACGGTTAAGGCGATCTGCATGGCCAGTTGAATGTGACATTTCATGTAAAGTCACTCCTAAAAAATCTTTAGTGGTATGAAAACTTTCTTTCAGAGGAAGAACTATTTTGTCATGAATGGGATCATAAAAAGCACTGTCTTGGGCCACTTCATGAATGGGACATTTACTGGATTGAATAAAGTCTTCGGCAAGCCTGTAACTCTCATCACGAGTAAGGGAAGGGAGTTCCAGTTTAGGAATGTTATTAATATTTTCTCCATTGAAGACAATGAAATAATTTACCATAGGCCTGTCAAGTTGTACCATTTTCTTTTTGGGTACGCCATTTACATCGAATAAGGTTTTTCCATCAGAATCCACTTCTTCAACCTCTTTACTCAATATCCATTTTTCACACAAAACACCCTTAGCCCCTTTTTGTACCTGCCATCCATTTTCTTTTGCTTGAATATATGTACACCAACGGGGATCTTTATATTCGTTTTCTATAGCTGCGTTCATCAGTCTAAAACGGTTGCCTCCCCGATAATATACATTGGAAACAGGGTTCTGAGGTCTCATCGCACTTTTATTCCAATTTGGAGGCAATAGTCGGTTATCTTTCTTTAAATTCCGTAATATTGATTCAACGAGTTGTTTTCTGGAGTCCATGACCTTCTCTAACGAAGTTAGTTTTATTTCTTTAGAGTTATTGTATTTTCCTGATTTTCCTTTTGCCATTTCAGATCCTCCCATCTAACCTCTTGGCTTAAACCTTCACAATCGGTTTCAGCTACTGCATTTTCTTCTGTAATTCCCAATTCAAATATTAATTTTTCTAAGTCAGCCATATAATTCACCCCCTTCTATAATTTCTATTTTGTTAAAAAGTGAAATCATCGCGTTGCTGGTATAGTCCAGATAAATCATGGTGTTCTGTATGTTACGGTGTCCCAGCCACCACTGTACATCTGTGAGCTTTACATCGTTATATTCAATTAATTCCATAGCTCGTGTGTGCTTTAAAACATGAAAGTGATGTTTTTCATTTGGAATTTGTGTAAACGAGCAATAACTTTTCATTAATACATCCAATGTCTTACGGCTGATCGGTTTACCAAGTTGGGAAAGAAAAAGGTGATTATCGCTTGAATTTATTTGAATTCTTTCCCAGTAGTGGCGTTCCAATGCTTCATAGACTCTTGAATTAACAATTTTAAGAGTGTTATTTTTACTGCCTTTTAGCCTGCGGCAGAAAATGCTTTTTTTCGCAATATCAAAATCTGCTAGGGTGAGCAGCCCTATCTCAGATGCACGTAGTGCACAATATTCAGATAGGTAAAATATAGCCTTATTACGGTTGGCCAGACGGCTGGTATCTGTAGATATAGCTTTAAATAATTCTGCTTTTTCTTGCGGAGTTAGAAACTTTAAATCTCCAGAATCTCTCTTTCTCATACGTATCCTCCTAAAATTTATGCATCTTCTATTTTAGTGGATACTAACCTGGACAAAATAACTATATTGTCCAATATTTTCCAGTTAATTTTTCCGATTATACGCAGTTTTATGAGCGGAACTCAGTTCCGTTCATAAAGGTTAAAAGAAAGGAGGAAATTTGTTACTTATGTACAGAAGGGAGGGATTGTTTTTTAGGTGGCAACGTTAAATAAAACCACGATGCAGGAAAAGAAGCTTAAGAGGCTGCGTGCAATAATAGGAGTTACGGTAGTGGAACTTTTAATCAGCCCGCTCATTGCATATGTCATTCATCAGTATACAGACTGGTTATTTCACATTACAAAGTATGATGGTTTGAAGCTGGATTACAGCTATTTAAATGCCTGGATATTTCTCATAAAGAATACGGGTGTGAAACTTTGGTTTTTGATTATTCAGGCGTTGTACGCATCATATATTATCTGGTTGGTTATCAGGCCAAAAGCTGAAATTATGGATGTTAAGGAAATCGAGGTTACAGATAAGATTAAGATTCCTGTTGCAGTAGGAAATGGTCAATATGGAAATGCTCGTTTCTTAACAGATAAAGAAAAAGATACAATTTTTTCAACGTTTGTATTTACTGGAAAAGAAGTGCCTGATGGTAACGGCGGTCTAGTTATTGAAATGAAAAAAGATGCAAAGGGTAGGGAATTGATCAGATACATACAAGGGGAAGGACATGCACTTATATTAGGGGCAACTGGAGCAGGAAAAACCCGAAGGAGCTTATTAATAACAGTTTGGCTTCAGCTTATTACAGGACTTTGCATTGTAGTAAGTGATGTTAAGGGGGAAATTTATGCTTATACTCATAAGTTTGCTAAAAGTTTAGGATATAAACCGATAGCGGTTGATTTTCGAAATCCTAAAAAGTCTGCTCATTATAACTTCCTTCAACCTATTTTAGATGCATTAGCCGCAAAGGATAAAGCAAAGGCCATAGATTACACCTGGGATTTGGTATCAGTACTTGTTGGTGAACAGAAAGGGGAACCACTTTGGTATAACGGTGAGACCGCTACGATTGCAGCAGCTATTTTAGCCGTTTCCATGGAGGCTGAAGAACAATATCGAAATCTAACCAATGTCTATTTCTTTTTGGCGTATATGTGCCAGCCTCATCCAGTTACATTTAAAACTCCATTATCTTTGTATTTATCAACTCTTCCAGACGGGCATCCGGCCAAATCTGTTTTTGCTATGGCCCAGGTAGCCCATGATAGAACAAAATCAAGTTTCTACACATCAGCCATGGGAACATTAAAGTTATTTACAAATCCCAATGTTGCAGAAATGACTTCAAAATCGGATTTTCGCTTAAGTGATATTGGAAAAGAAAAAGTAGCTTTTTATATGTTGATTCCAGATGAGAAAAAAACATTATATCCATTAGCATCAATTTTGATAAATCAGATTTATATCGCTCAGGTAGAAACAGCCAGCCAAAATGGGCTTAGTCTACCAATTGAGACTGACTATGATTTAGATGAGGTTGGTAATTTCCCTTATATACCAATTCTTGGGGGCTTGTTATCCGCAGGGCGGAGTCGTGGTTGCCGTGCTAACCTCTATATTCAGGATTATCAGCAATTAGAAAGCAAGTATAAAGATGAGTTTAGAACAATTAAAACCTGTTGCGAGACAAAGATTGTTTTGAAGGCTGACGATCCTGATACCTTAAAAGCTTTCTCTGAAAGTCTAGGGGATTATACAGTAGAAGTTCCAAGCGCATCAACGAGTACTTCAACATCATCAAAGAGTAATGATGTGAATATTTCTAATTCCAGTAGCATGACAGGACGTAAGTTACTAAAGTCTGAAGAAATCGGACGAATTGATTACCCATATGCGTTAAGTAAAAAATTAGGAGAGTATGCAGCGATTACTGAGCTTCCTGATCTTGGTCAGTATCGAATTAATAAGATTTGGGGGCTTGGGGACAAAAAAACCAATAAACGTATTTTAATCGAAAGGGAACAGGAGAGAGAGGAGCGTATTGTTGAGGATATCCCCCTTTGGGGAGTATGGAACAAGTACAAGGAGATGTTGGAAGAGGAAGCTGCTCAGCAGATAAGTTTTTTAAGCTAATTAATCTGCCAGAATTTTCAGGATCAATAAAATAGTTAATATGCATGAACGGAACTCAGTTCCGTTCATGAAGAAAGGGAAGGAATGGAAAAACAATTAAATAGTGAAATTGATGCACCTGACGAAAGGGATATCAAAGCGGATAAAATACACGAGAATTACATGAAAGATGTGGTTGATGTAACAAGAAGAACTATAGAAGAGGCTGTTTATGAAGCTTTGGATACAGGATTAGATATTCGCTTTATTAATCAGTGTGTTAAGGATTCATTTGTCGAATATGCTGAAAATCATCCTAATGATTCCACTGTAAAGGCGATGCGAGATTATATTGATGAAACGGACCTGGGCAAAAATAATGTTATGGAAGTGAATTCTGTATCTCATCCGATAAAAGAAGATCAAAGCATAAAAGATTTAATTGACAATCTTAGTGATCCGAATTTTATGGCCCCAAAACAGGATTACATGGAATTGATTGAGTACGTAAGTATCGTTGAAAAAAAGTATGATTCAATTTTAATTGAATTAAATGATCTTAAAGCCCAATTGGGTGAGATACATAATAAAAGCAATCCTTTGACAGAGGAACTTGAAAGAAAAAAGGAGAATGCTTTTGAAATTGGTTCGAAATTAAATTCCGTGAAAGAAATCATCATTGCATTTACCAAGAATGCTCTTGCTTCAGTTAAGGAAAAAGGGGTTGTGGCACTTAATAAAGTTATTGGTTTTTTTAAAGTAAAAGAAGTCCTCCAATCTTTAAAAGATTCTTTACTTAAGATGGCCCATGGTGCGGATATAAAAGTACAGAAAATCAATGCAGTAAGCCATGAATATCATGAAATGGGAAATCGTGCAGCAAATATCGGTAGATTACTTATTGGAAAGGAAGCCGTTGAAACGGTAAGGGAGAATGGAAAATTATCCGGAATATTGCAGCTTCCATTTTCTGAAATACATAAATACACATCAGAAATGAGTGAGACTGTAAGTAAAGCCATTGAAAAAGTTAAGAAACTTGAAGACTATACAGTCGACAACATGAAAGTTGCACAGGGAAACAATATATACGTGTTATCGGAACAAGGATACCGCCACAGGGCAGCTAAAGGATTAAATGACATAAAGCCTGGGCAGAGCTTTCCGGAATACAAAAACAAAGTACCGAAATCATGGGCTGAAAAGGGCTGGGTTAAGGAAGTATCTCAGGATGCACTGCCGGAGATACAGAAGAATCAGTCAGCCAGAGTGGAAATATCTAATAACAGACAGCCCATTATCGAATTGGAACCTTAAGTAAAACTATGAGCGGAACTCAGTTCCGCTCATTAGAAAGGAAAATCAATCTTTATGAAAAAGAGGACACTTTATATTTTACATATTGCATTTATTGCAACTCTTATTTTTACATTTCCGGCATTCGCAGGAAGTTTGGAAAGTACACAGTTGGTAACAGGAACTAAGAATTTATTGAGAGATGTGGCCGCAGTTTTAACGGGATTGGTGGCCTTAGCAACGGCTGCAATATCAATTAAAAATGTTGTTACATGGCAGACTGCAGCTGATGAAGAAAAACCAAAGCATAAAAAGGCATTTACTCAAACGTTAGAGTTAGGAATCCTTGGCACCTGTATCGGTGGAGTTATAACGGCAATACTTTCTTATTACGGAGGATAGGGGGTGTGGATAATGTAATTAGCTGGATGCTAAGTAATTTTACCGATGTAATCTATGATTTGATTAATGGAATGCTGGATTTTTTTAATAATTTTGTAAATAACATTTTTTTCTATGTTGCAGAGGTCAATTTGAGTAACAGATTGGTCATCAATGCAGCCACGTACACGACTTTACTTGGAATCACCCTGATAACACTAATAGGAGTAAAACAATATTTTACAACTTATGTGGTGGAAACAAGCGGAGATCCTGACTCTGATCCACTTGATATTTTGGTGCGATGTTCAGAAGCTGTTGCTATCTGCTCATCTAACGATTTTATTGCTACTTATTTTTTTAAGTTTAGTAAAGCGTTTGCTACCGATTTGGGGGAGTCTGGGGGAACCATTGATTTAAAACCCACAATTATGGATCTTATTGCCACTATCGCCAGGACACCATCATCATTCATTTTTGTTTTTATAATATTTTTACTGGTAATAGGCATTTTGGTTTTTAGCATTATTGCGGGTATTAGAGGAGCAGAGTTGAGTTTGATGAAAATTATGTTACCAATTATGTCCGTTGATCTTGTAACAACCAATCGAGAACGTTGGGGTAATTTCTTTATTTCGTATGCAGTGACATTTTTATATTACGGACTCCAACTGCTTTGTTACCGGATGTTTTTAGCGTCACTCATGACTGTTTCGGTAAGTGTCATGTCGAATGAGTTGTTAATAACCTTTGGCTGGTTTTTTCTTATGCTCCGAGGTCCCAAATGGTTGGAGAAATTTATCTATTCTTCCGGTGTCGGTCGAGGATTTGCAGGGGCTGGGCGTACTGCTGGATTTATGCTTCCTAACTTGATAAAACTGGCAAAATAAAAAGGAAAAACAATGGAATCATTAAAATTCATAACGAGTCTGACTTTCGCATTATCTGGTTTAATGGCAGTTGGCATTATCGCCAGAATCACCTGTTTGATATTGACAGGTATTATGACAGGTGAAGCAGTGCCTGAACTGATAAATAAAATGACTAAAAAGTTGACTGCGGCAATTATTGCAATTTGTTTAAGCACATTCTTAGGAATAATCAAACATTATTATTTTTGAAGTTGGGAGGGAATATGGAAGACAAAGAGAATCAGGTCTTGGAAAAAGAGCTTTACATACCTGTTCCGATTCCAGATTCTGATGATTATATATCCGGTATCGGACAGAGTGAAGTGGGTGTCATAGCTATTGCTTTTATTATATCTGTAGTAATCGGTATTTTCCTATCGGTAGCTCAGAACACCATAGTAGGAGTAAGTATTGGTGCATTCATTATCTTTATGGTTATAACACTGATAAGAAGAGATATGAGTAATGAAAATCTGATAAAGAAAATTATTATCTTTATGGATTATCAAAAAGCGCAGAAAAAGTATCAGTATGTTTTTAAAAATGAGTTCTATGCAGAGCATGAGGTTGAGGAAGATGAGTAAAAGCAAGCAAATAGTCAATGAAAGAGAATTAACTGCAAACCAATTTACCAATGTAAAAGATATTAAAGGAAATTTTCTTTTTTCAAAAGATGGTTATCTCTTTGGTTATTTAAGAGTGTTCCCATACAATCTTGATCTGTTAGCAATTGATGAGCGTCGTATTCGAACGCAAAATCTGTCCTTATCTTTTGAAGGGGATCGAAAGGATTTTGATTACTGCGCTTTCCCCAGAGAGTTGGATTTGGATGATTATAAGAATTATTTGAAAAAACAGTATCAGGGGGAATTATCGAACTACGGGAAAAGGCAGATTTTAGCAATCATGATACGACAAGCAGCAGAGCTATCATCATCTGGTGAGAATTATGAGCATCACCATTATTTTAAGATATGGGCAAGGGCTGAAAAAAATATCAATGATACGAAAAAAGAATTGTTAACCAGGCTGGAAGAGTTCAAACAGCGATATTCTGGCGTAGGCATAGATGCTGAAATACTTAATGAGACGGAAATTTTTAAGTTATGTAATCTTTTTACAAATAGTCAGCAAGTAAGTTTCATGAGTTTGGCGGACAATCCGGTTATTACACCTATACCAATGATAAAGGATTATTGAGATGAAAGAAATTGTGGTAGTTAATGATGTAAATGAAAATGTATTAAATATTATTACTCCCTCAGGCATTGATTATGACAATAGTCATATCAATATTGGCGAAAATGCTGGAGCCATTTTCACCATATCTAAGTACCCCAGTCATGTGGATTATGGCTGGTTGGTTGATTTATGTTCCCTGGAGGGGACAGCAACTGTTATCGAATATCGTCATACCAGTCCTGCACGTATGATCAAGGTCATGAATAAACGGATATCAGAATTGAAATCCAATGCAGAAACTGCAAAAGAAGAGTCTGAACGGCAGAGTTATGCCAGAGGAGTAAAAGACTTAAAAGAGATGATTAAAAGAATCGGAATTCAAAATGAGCCTGTTGGCTACATAAACATTATGCTGCTGATACAATCCCCTTCTTCTGAGACATTAAATCAGCGGGTTAAACGTGTAAGCGGTTCGGTTTCTGTTGCTGAGTGTAATATGAGAAATTTAAAATACCGGCAATTACAGGCATATCAGGCCATGAGTCCATTTGGTCTTCCTGACAGGGAAAATGTGAGCAACATGGGAGAAAGAAGTATGCCAATCAGTACTTTTATTGGTGGGTTTCCCATGGCCAGTTCAGGTTTGAATGATAAAGATGGTTATTTCTTAGGTAAAACAAGAAATAAAAAAATCATACGAGTGAATACCTGGCTTAGGAACAAAGACAGAACTAATTCTAATTGGATTATAACCGGCCTTCCTGGTACAGGAAAATCAACAGCAATCAAGGATATCCTTACGATGGAATTTGCCCTTGGAGCTAAAATTATCATTTTTGATCCGGAGACTGAGTATGTGGATTTAGCCAGGCATGAGTTTATAAATGGTGAAGTGCTTAATTGTGCATCAGGCTTAAACAGCCGCATTAATCCGTTACAGATCAGACCGGCTCCGTATATCCGTCAAGAGGATTTGGATGAAGGAGAAGAGCTGTCCGATTACTTTGTTTATGATTTAAGTAATGGAGTATCAGACATGGCGCTTTACATACAGCAATTAAGATTCTTTTTCTCACTTTACTTTGGGAAAAAAGAGTTTACCGCAACTATCAAGACTCATCTGGAAAAATGTCTGATTGAATTGTACGGAAAATTTGGAATCACATGGGATACCGATATCAGAAATCTTAAAAATGAAGATTTTCCAATTATGGAGGATCTGTACCATCTGGTTAAGGAAAAGGCTGATGATGAAACCGAAAGCTACCTAAAAAATATTTACAGAAATCTGGAAGATCTTTTATTTAGTGCGGGAGAAGGAGCTGACAGCCATTTATGGGATGGACATACTACATTGGATCCGAAGACAGACTTTGTTGATCTTGTAGTCTCTGGTCTGTTAGAAGCAGATGATAACGTGAGAAACGCTCAATTTTATAACATAACTACCTGGGCATGGCAGAAAATGTCGGAGGATCGAACACAGAAGGTTATCTTTGTGGTCGATGAGGGATACCTATTTGTTGATCCGGAAAACCCTGACCTGATGAAATTCTTCCGCAACATATCTAAGAGAGATAGAAAATACGAAGGTGGTCTCATGTTCATTACACATTCCTGTGTTGACATTATGGATGAGAGTGTTAAACGGTACGGACAAGCACTCATGGATAATGCCTGTTATAAATTCCTGATGGGGTGTGACGGAAAAAACTTAAAGGATACAACAGAGCTGTTTAATTTGTCAGAGAAAGAAGTAGCAATCTTAGCTGCGAAGAACAGAGGACAGGGTATATTCATGGCAGGCAGTACCCGTATAAACCTAACGGTTGAGGTAAGTGATGAATTTCTAAAGATGTTTGGAAAGGCGGGTGGACGATAATCCGTGAATCCAATGCTGATAAAACTGGCGGCGAAACTGGCATTAGAACCCGATAATTTAAAAAAAATATTAAAGTGGGTTTCTTTTGGGATACTTTTTCTGCTATTCCTTCCTTCGATCATGCTGATGACAATCTCCGTTCTTTTTGGTAATGGTTCCATCAGTGGTGATTTTGATTTAACCAAAACAGAACTATTTGGTCAGATTAACCCCATTTACGAGGATTATATGGCGGAGATTACAAATGAAATGAATGCGGAGGCGAATAGGATCATTGAGGAAAATACAACTACAGATGTTGATCCGGAAACAGGTGAGGAGACAAGTGAATGTGATGTCAATGTCAATGTTACAGTAAATGAACCAGGGATTTGTGTTTTGTTAGCTTATCTGTCAACCGTAAATTACCAGGAAAATAAAGCAGAAAAATACAAGGCAGACCGAGAGAAAATATTTGATTTTTATAATTCAATGAATCGGGTTGAGATCTCCAATGACGGGGATGATTACTTAATCCAGAATGTCATATTATCTGAAGATGAAATTGCCATTTTATACTTTCCTGAACAAACATATCAGAGTTTTTATCTTACATCATATGGCAATTTCACTACGCTGTATAAAGATGATAGGCAGGGTGCTAAAAATCATGAAGGAGGAAGCCCTGTTTATGATGGGAATGTGGCGTATGGTGCCAATGGGATGAATATTCCATTGTATAAGCAGGGTGGAGGGCAGCCGTGGAGTAGTATTGCATACGGAAATGGAACAATCGCCTCCAGCGGCTGCGCGCCAACTTCATTGGCCATGGTTATATCCTATTTGATTGGAAACAGGGTGACACCTGCAGATGTGGTTTCTTGGACAGGCAACAGATACTATGTATCAGGACAAGGAAGCAGTTGGAATATATTTCCTGCATGTGCATCACATTGGGGAATCAGTTGTCAAAATCTTGGTAGAAGTACTGTTGGTCTAACAGCAGCACTATCCAGTGGCAAACCGGTGATTGCAAGTGTAGGACCGGGAACATTTACAAAAGGCGGGCATTTGATTGTACTCCGCGGAATTACTGAGGATGGAAAAATCCTTGTAAATGATCCATCAGATAACAATACAAAAAATCATATAAACAAGAAATTTCCTTTGGAGCTAATTATAAGGGAATCAAAAAATTATTGGAGTTTTCATTGAGGTAGATGATGAATGGTGATAAACGAGGAAAGAAGTTAATGACGGTATGTATCTGTATTTTTTTGTCAGTTGTATTTCTGGTCACTTCTTTTGTACAAAAAAGGATCATGAAAGAAGAAAAGATAAATCAGAAGGAACAGATACAGACATCAAAGGAAGTGATGGTGGAACCGGAATTGTATCAAGAGGGTGAATTAATAACAATTTATTTTACTAATACAGATCAGATCGATGAGAAGGGAGCTTTACCATATGAAGAATTAGAGAAATTAACTGAGAAAACCCAGGCGTTTCTAATTTCCCAGGGCATTGAGGAAACGGAAATTCAGGTTATTGAAGGAAGTTTACGAAAAGATGGGGAAAAGACGTTTTTTTCCTGTAAAGTCGGAAAATCTGTTTTAGACATTGGGTTTCATGAAGGGACAGGTGAATTTGAATTTTCTTTTAGGAGGGGAGGCGAGTGAATGAAAAGAAAAAGATATTTTTACAAGTGAGTTTGCCTGACTATGTTGTAGACTGGATAGATTTAAACGCTGAGGAAAAAGTATTGAAGAGAGGACCTACATGTAGAATGGTGCTAATTGAGGTGTTATCGTCTATTAGCGAAAATGAATTACCGAAGCTGCAATTTGTTTTTAGTCACAAGGTGAATCTTCCAACAACAATTGTTGCTTTCGAAATAACTAAGCAGATGAATGAAAAACTTTTAAATCTATGCAAATACATTCCGGTATCCAAAAAGAAACTGGCGGAGATCCTGATATGCCAAAGATTTGAAAGTTCACGGGAGGATTAGCTTATGGTTTATTACATTTCCAGCACCATTTATCATCAGACAATCCTAAGTACTGTGGAAGAAAGTGGGCAACTCATAATTGGCCAGCAGACTGATAACCACGTTGAATTTTTTAAATACATAAAAAACAACATCATTTCATTAAGTGACATTGAGTTTCTAGTTATTGACTTAAGCGCACTTGATGATCTGGATGAAGATATTTTACAGGCATTTAAGATGTATCGGACCATGTATGATGAAACCCGTTGTATTATAGTTGCACCGTACCGGCAAGCTGGAGATTCCTTATTATCTCAACTATTTGCACTTGGTATCTGGAATATTATTGCAACGAATGATTATCTTGAAATGAAAAAAGGTCTGGAACTCTGTTTATCAGAAAAGGGTATGAGCTTCAAAGAAGCTCTGGCGTTTAAAGATATTAAAAAAACAGAAGAGATAGATATAAACGAGGTAAAGGCTGTTAGCCGGGTTATGATCGGACTCATCGGAGTACAGAAGCGTATTGGAACTACTCATAGTGCGGTAATGCTGGCTGGCTGCTTACGTAAAAAGGGGTATATGGTTGCAGCTGTAGAATTTAATCCATCATGCACTTTCCAAAAAATAAGAGAAGATTTTGGTGAAAAGTTTCATGATCATTTCTATTTCACATTGAACGGGATTGATTATTATCCAGATATCAATAGAGAGTCTTTTCAGAAAGTGTTGGAGAAAAGCTATAACTTCATCATTATGGATTTTGGAAATTTCCAGGACTGCAATATGGAAGAATATCATAAGTGCCATGTACGACTAATCTGTGCTGGCAGTAAAGCCTGGGAGTTGGAATATGCCGCATGTATTTTACAGCAATACGATGATGAAATACTTAAGCATTTACATTTTTATTTTAATTTTACAGATAAAAATTATGAGAAACCAATCAAGAAGCAGATGAAAAATTCAAAAGGCGATAGCTTGAATGTTCATTTCCTTGAATATCGATCTGATCCTTTTAATACGGAAGAATTCCCGGCTGTTGAGCAATTATTAGGTGAATATCTGAGAGTTTCCCCAAAGAAAAAGGGCTGGTTTGGTAGAAAAAGAGGCAAATAGAAAGGAGTGATGAATTTTTGTAATGAATAATAAGAAAATTTTTTTTTTATTAAGTGTTCTTTTAATGATAACAAGTATTCCAATTCAAAGTTATGGCGCTTGGGAGCAAATGGATGATCGCTGGCGTTATGAGACGGATCATCTTTATGCAAATAGTACTTGGAAGCTGATCGAAAACGCTTGGTTCTACTTTGATGAAAATGGCTACATGGCAACAGGCTGGAAACAGATTGCAGGTAAATGGTATTTTATGAATCCAATTTCTGATGGTACAAAAGGGAAAATGCTTACCGGGTGGCAATGGATTGATGGGCACTGTTATTACCTGACAGGAATCCTTGATCCTCATTACCCGGAAGGTGCAATGTATGAAAACATGAAAACGCCAGATGGATTTCAGGTTAATAGCTCTGGGGCCTGGATCAATGAAAATGGAATTGTACAGTATCAAGCTGGTAAAGGAATACAGACAGTACTAACAAAAAAGACAGTATCTTCAAGTAGGTTTTTAGGAGGAGGCGGATCAGGACATAGCAACTCAGGAAAAAAAAACAATGCAAAACCTCAAGATGGAAAACCAGAGGAGCCACAAAAGGAACCACAAAAGGAACCGGCCTCCCCTTCCAATGCACAGCAGCCAAAGCCGGTTGATACAAAAGCCGAGTTTGACTATACCATTAAATATCTGGATGTGGAAAGCAAAACGGTTTTAAAAGTGGTAACTGGTAAGGATCTGGAAAATGCGGATATCATGATTGATCTTCCGGAGTTTGCTGGGTATGAAATTTGCAATGGACAGAAGGAAGGCTTTCGTTTGGCGACAAATGGAATGAAAGTCAATATTTATTATTCAAAATTAGAGCCGGCTTCTCCTTCTGAAGCAAAAAAGGTGTCTTGGAAGCTGTACTTTGTGGAAGAGGATAATCACAGCAATGAGATTTTTAAATCCCAGAGCGGACAGAGTGAGGAAAATACGGAACTAACAATTGACTTTCCGGAAATGGTTCTTGGTAAAGACAAGTATTATTATCATTCCCTGGTATCCAGTCCCTGGAGTACGGTTGTAAGCGGTACCGGGACGCAGAAATATTATGTGGAGTTTGAAAAGGGTGAGAAGCTGCCAGAGGAAGATGATCCGGACCAGGAAGCACGAGATAAACTGAGTCAATGGCTGGATACAGCGAGAGAAGCAGATCTTGCTATTACAGGGAAAGAGCCTACCAATCAGCAGCTGATTACTAAAAGTCTGGAAGAGAGCAATGAACGACTTTTAAACCTCGTTTCCATGGCGGACGGTTCGGAACGCATGGAGGTGTACCTAATTGCAAAGAACCATACTCCTACAACCGTAATTCTTAATCAATTAAATAACATTAAGAATCTGTCACAGCTGATCCGGGATGAGTTTGTTATTAATGGCGATACCTACACGGTTGTAAGGGTAGGGTTTGAAAAGACTTATGAGGAAAGCACCTGCAGTCATGATTATGAAATAATCGAACGGGTAGAACCAACCTGTACGGAAAATGGTTATGAAATTATAAGGTGCAGAAAGTGTGGAAAGGAGGAGAAAGTGATTTTACCCGCGACAGGACATATAGATGCTGATCATGATGGAATCTGTGATATTTGTTATCAATCGGTAGATGAAGCACCGGAAGAGGTACATTACAGCATTGGAGATATCCAGGCAAGAACCATAGGAAGTCATATGTATTTATTCCGCTGCATTGATGAAGATTATGAAGATGCAATGGGGAACAGTCAAAAAACAGCGCTGTTTCTTTGTGATAGCGTAATACGTTCCGACATTATAGGAAATTCCAAAAAGCTGAACTTTGGAGACAATAACAATTATAAATATTCAAAGGTACGGGAGTGGTTGCAGAAAAATGCTACTGATTCATTGTTTCTTCACGATACCTACGTTGGGATCACGAAATCCTTTCTAGGAGCAACTAGGAAAGGAACGTATGATCAGCTGAATGAAAGTGGCATAAAGGGATATGACCGTCTTTACCAGTCCATGGAGGATAAAATTTTTATCCTATCGGTGGAGGAAGCATTAAAATACCGGGATTATCTATGGACGTTTAATGGGAATGACATGAATAATCCAGAGTCCCAGATTTCAGCTTATTCCAAAGGCTATTATCTAAGGACTCCGCAGGATGGCGGTCTGGATGATTTTTGGTACGGTGAAGGGATTTATACAGTCAGTCTCACAGACGGGAACATGCAGCCTGTTAATGTGTCAGAGACAAGTATCGGGATCAGACCGGTTATGACGATCCCGCAGGGATAAAGAGGTAGAGTGATGAAAAAAATTGTAAAACTGTTAGGGGAAATGTTTCCAGATATCATTGATTTATTCTATGGCATTGCGTTAATGTGGCTTATTTATTATGAACTCTTTATTTGTACGGCAGGTATGCTTTATTTAGGAAATTTTATACAAAGTAATATTTTGAGAAGCATAGTGAGAGAAGTTCCAATAGAGCTTATTGGAGTAAATTTTCAAAAAGGATCATTTTCTCAATTTGTAATCAGTCTCTTTATATTATGTACATTTTATAAGCTATTATGTTTATTATTTTCCGGCGCCCCTAGACGATTAAAAATGAATTCAGTACTTGAAATAATTATTGGTGCTTTATTGGTGTTTTTTGAGATCCATCGAAAGCCTATTGTTACACCAGATCAGATACTGCGCTTCATATGTTATTTTATGATTATAAAACTGAGTTTAATAGTTTTAACAAGGATATTTAAAATACCAACAGGGCACTTTGGCAGCTTTAAAAAAGAGATGAATAACTGGAAAAAGGCCTTTGCAGTGGCTGCTGTTAAAAGTGAAGAGGTGTCAAAATCATGAGTATACTGATTTATCTATTAATTGGTTTAATATGTGCATCATCAATTGTAGTTTTTATTTTCATCACACTATCCTCTCTGACGATAGTGAATTCCAGGAACAAAGAGCAGGAGGATCAGGAACAAATACAGTGGATAAATGATTATGGAAATAAATTAGGGGAGAAAGGAACATGAGAGGTAATGCAAAAAGGATTATATCCCTTTGTCTTGCTGTTATCATCGCAGTAACTACAGTAGGGTATGCGCCGCCATCTTTGGCGGCTACTGCAATGACAAGATCAAAAATGTTAGACGCAGTAAGTGCACTTGCGTCTCCGTCACAAGCAGAGGAAAATGTGGCGGAGACGGCCGCCCCGTCAGAGGCAGAAAGTCCGGGGGATAAAGCTACACCCTCGGAGGCAGAGAACCCAGGGGATAAGGCCACCCCTTCGGAAGCCGTGAGAAAGTTTGTACAGGTGGAGCCAGAGGAGGTGCCAGATTATTACTCCAAGGTTAAAAAAGTTGGAAAACGATTCTGGAAATTTGAGGATCGTAATGGAATGGTACAGTACCGGGATTATGGATATGTGGATGGTGATGCAGAGTTTCCCCTATGGTATGAAGCGGATCAGACGGGAACTGTAGAGGACCTTACCTCCTCCATTAACTTGGATGAGGAATATTACAGTTTAGCTCCATACATATTTAAAAGTGTTGTCCCGGATAAGAAAGCTTGGGTAGATTTATCCTGGAGGTTGTTTTTTGACAGTTTCAGCATTGAAGAATATGACAAAGAAAACATAGGAGGATTTAAAAACTGGGACGCTTCTTCTTATAGCATTTGGCATTTGACTGGAGCGGAAGATGACCAGGGATATCATTTCTATGGAACAATACTAAATGAGTCAAAAACTGTAAAAGAACCAAATTGGTATGATTCGGATAATGAAGGAAATGTAGTAAATATTCGTAATCTGTTAATGACAAGCTTGGCAACAAGTGAGGCACTACAAAAATTATATTATAGCAGTATGAGGATTATAAATGACAACGTATCCGTAGCAGATAAAACAGATAGTCCTGGGACCTATGATACGGCAGACACTTTATTTACTTTATGGACACCAAGTTGGAGCGGATATACTTTCTTAGGTTGGTCAGATTACTATAATTATCCAGGCGGAGAGCCATTTGGTAATCATTCAGTTATAGACCACCCACAAAATAAAAAATGGTTATTATATGGAGGTGGATTCCTTAAAGCTGGGACACAAGTTCGACGTGGAGATGCGGGACATTTAGGAAATCTGTATGGTATGTGGAAACCAAACGGAACCTATACTCTTCAATTATTAAGACAGCCTGCCGAGGAATATTATCCGACTTTATACCACGGAAGTAATGCTGGTAACTGGTACTTAATTGTAGGTAATCCAGGAAGAGTCATAGACTTGGAGGATTATGAGGTCCCCACACTGGAAGGATATACGTTTGCAGGATGGTATTCAGGAAAGCATGGCACTGGGACACATTACAATGGATCTATCACTCTTAATTCGAATATGGTATTGTACGCAAATTATACGGTAAACACAAATACTATAACTTTTTTAGATTACAATGGGGAGATCATTGGAGAGCCACAAAGCGTGGTAACCGGAGACAGTGCCATACCGCCACAAGCACCTGAAATAGATGGTATGGATTTTGTTGGGTGGGATAATAGTTTTACAAATGTATCAAAAGACATGGTTATAAAAGCACAATATAAAAAACTCCCCAATATTACCATTATATACCGGGATGTTTACTCTTCTAGTGCCAATATTATTAAGACAGAAACTATTGTTGCAAAGGGAAAAGCAACACCTCCAGAAGTGGATTCCTCAAGTTTGCCAGCACCTAAGACAGGTTTTCATTACACTGGTACATGGTATGGTTCGGCTGGTACAAATATGCCTGATGTGGATCTGGATTGCGTAGAGACATTTGATTCTAAAAACTATTACAAAGACAGTACTTTGTATTTGTACCCAAAGCAAGAAGGCGATATGGTCAAGGTAACATTGCATTCCAACGATGGTCAGGATGTTACCAAAGTAATTGAGATTCAATATGATAGCAGTTTATATTTTTCACAAATAATTGATTCTCAAATTTACACAAAGGGTTTGGTAGAAACAAGAACTGGTTATACATTTAAAGGTTGGGCATCCACATCGGATGCAAAATATTCTAATCTTAGGAGCGTAGAGCCCTATGATCAGGACATATATCAGGTATGGGACGCAATTACATACTATGTAATCTTTGACAAGCGTGTTTCGGGTGAGAGCAATCCATCAAAATTCGCCATGATTTATGATAAGCCAATAGGCAAGCTACCTGAAGTAACCAGTAAAGGATTAGATTTTTTGGGTTGGTTTACCTATTATTATGGCGGAACCCAGGTAACAGAGGAAACATTGATGCCTAACCGTGATTTTAATCTATATGCTCAGTGGTCAAGGTATCCTACAAAAATAACATTAGATTACCAATATGAGGGTGGACCAAATCCGTATACTTACACAATGTATACGGCAGATTATACGTATTATCAGATATATACCAACATTGCGGATCGAACACCTCCAACCAGAAAAGGATATAAATTTAAGTGGTGGAATACAAAACCGGATAGTAAAGGTAAAACATTTTATAAGGGGTCTAATTCATATTATGTGCCAGAAAGCCGTGATATCACGGTATATGCTATATGGGAACCTTTGACTGTATATATAAAATTATATAAAAACACAAGCAGTTCTGATACATCAGCGCTCAGTTCAGCATCACGAAAATTTGATTCACCTGTTGGGAGTTTAGCTGTGCCAACGAATGGCGATAAAGTATTTAAAGGTTGGTACACGGCTAGGACTGGTGGAACCTTAGTGAGCGAAGATTATATTGTTAGTAATTACACTGTTAATGGTATCTTAAACAGCTGGGAATTATATGCTCAGTGGGCGAATTCGCAAAACAAAGTAACTTTCAAGGACTGGGATAATTCAGTACTAAGTGAGCAGACGATAGATTATGGGCAGGATGCAGTCCCCCCAGAACCGGAAAGAGCAGGATACCGTTTTATTGGCTGGGATAAGTCATACAAAGATATTCAGGGAGATACTGTAATAACAGCTCAGTATGAAATAGTTTCTAAGACTCTAACTTTGGACAGTAATGGTGGAAGATTATCGGATCAATTAACAATTGAAAAGCCTATTGCACCAGATGAGTCGATAGATCAGATTCTTATGGATGTTAAAGCTGGTGCAATCCGAAACTATTATACTTTTGATGGTTGGTATACAGATAAAACTGAAGGAAGTAAGTATCCGGAGAGCGGAAATAAAATGCCAGATAATGATTTAACTATCTATGCTCATTGGAAAAGAAGTTCCAGTGAGGTTGTATTTAAAGATTGGAATGAATCAGTTTTAGATAAGCAGGAGGTCGCAATCGGAGCTGATGCAACAGCGCCGACAGTCCCGACAGTCCCGGAGAGAATCGGTTATACCTTTACCGGATGGGACAAGCCTACTACTAATATTCAAGACCATACAATCTTAACGGCCCAGTACACCATAAACAGCCACAAATTAACATTAGTTGGTAATGGTGGAACCCTAGCCGGTGAAGAGAGTAAAAGCCAAAGTGTAAACTTTGATGCTTCCTTAGATCAAGTTCTGGCAGAAGGTACGGCCGATGCTTCTCGAAAATATTATACTTTTGATGGTTGGTATACAGATAAAACCGGAGGAAGCAAGTATTCGGAGAGCGGAAATAAAATGCCGGACACAGACTTAACAATCTATGCTCATTGGGAAAGAAACTCCAGTGAGGTTGTATTTAAAGATTGGAATGGTTCCGTTTTATATAAGCAGGAAGTAGCCATCGGAGCAGATGCAACGCCCCCGGCAGCCCCTGAGAGAATCGGTTATACCTTTACCGGATGGGACAAGCCTACTACCGATATTCAAGACCATACAATCTTAACAGCCCAGTACACCATAAACAGCCACAAATTGACTTTGGTTGGTAATGGTGGAACCCTGGCTGGCGAGGAGAGTAAAAACCAAAGTGTAAGCTTTGGAGCTTCCTTGGATCAGGCCCTTGTAGATGGAGAAGCTAGTGCTTCTCGAAAATATTATACTTTTGATGGTTGGTATACAGATAAAACCGGAGGAAGCAAGTATCCGGAGAGCGGAAATAAAATGCCGGATACAGATTTAAATATCTATGCTCATTGGGAAAGAAGTTCCAGCGAGGTTGTATTTAAAGATTGGGATGAATCAGTTTTAGATAAGCAGGAGGTGGCAATCGGAGCCGATGCAACAGCACCGACAGCCCCTGAGAGAATCGGTTATACCTTTACCGGCTGGGACAAGCCTACTACCAATATCCAGGATCATGTGGTAATTACCGCCCAGTATTCGATTAATGGATATTTATTAACTTTAGATGGAACCGGTGGAACTTTGGAGGGAATGCCCAAAAAGGAAGTAGTCATTTCCTTTGATCAATCCTTTGACCAGGTACTGAAAGACGGAAGGGATCAGGTTACCCGACTTGGATATCATTTTGATGGCTGGTATAACAGTGCGTCAGGTGGAAGCAGCTATTCCTACAGTGGAAATCAGATGCCATCTATAAATGTGACCGTGTATGCTCATTGGTCTCCTAATACATATGAAGTAACCTTTGATCCGGATCACGTAAGGTGGACCGGGGGGAAACAAAAGGAAGATCACACCTTTGATACAGAGCTGGGGACTTTTCCAGCGCCGGAAATCTATGGCTGGAAATTTAACGGCTGGTGGACAGGAAAAAATGGATCAGGAACGAAGATTACAGAACATTCCATGGTAGAGGCAAAGGATGTCGTGTATTACGGTAGCTGGGAGCCGGTAACTTATGAGGTCCTCCTTGTTTCAAAGACGGAGCAGCCGGATGGAGAATCATTACAAACCTTTACAATTAATCAGAAATATGATCAGGAATTTGGCAGTTTACCGATCCCTGAAGAAAAGGGCTATACCTTTAACGGCTGGTATGATGAAGATCATAACATAATCAATCCTCATACAATCTTTCGACCAGATTCCGGAGCGGCTGGATATACCTATCACGCAGAATGGAAAGCCAATTCATACAAAATCCGCTTTGTTTATATAGATGCAGATGGAAAACAGAAAGTAGTGGAAATAGACCGGGATTATTTCATGCAGCTGGGAACACTTCCGTTGCCAGAGAAACCGGGATATACCTTTGCCGGCTGGTTTAATGAAAGTGGAGAGAAAATAAACTCCGAAAGCTGGGTAGAGGCTGGAAATATGGAATATAAGGCCAAATGGATTGCAAACCAGTATACGATTCGCTTCAAGAGTAATTCAGAATCAATAAGTGATCCGAAAGATAAGACTGTAACATATGCCCTTCCAATTGGGGATCTGCCAATATTACATGAAACAGGGTATGCATTCCTGGGTTGGTATACGGAAACTGTAGGTGGAATTCGAATTAGGGAGACTACCTTGGCGGCACTGGGGGATCAGACTTATTATGGTCACTGGTCTATCAGCTGGATTAATAATGGAAATGGTTCATACAGAAGACCCGGAGCAGATGGTAGGTGGAATACAGCGGACGATGAACTATGGTGGTATGGCCTGGATGGAATCATAGGAACTGATGATGATCGTCAGATCCACATAATCCCCGGAGGAACCGGAACCTATATAGACAACGGTGACGGAACCTACATTACACCTGGAGCCGGTGGAAGTTGGGAAAATCCAGATCACTGGTGGAGAGGTCCGGATGGTGAGCTAGGAACCGATGATGATCGTCAGATCCACATAATCCCCGGAGGAACCGGAACCTATATAGACAACGGTGATGGAACCTACATCACACCGGGAGCTGATGGAAGCTGGGAAAAC
>NZ_JAWONS010000164.1:0-872 GCF_033342255.1 Clostridium boliviensis | reverse complement strand
ATCATATAAAGATGATGTGAATTCATTCCATTCGTAGGAATTCTTTAGCTTAGGGCATTGGTTGGGGAAATGAAGTTTATGCTTTTCATTCAGTAATTGCAGCTGGTTGAGGAATTTCCCACGGAACATCTTTCCTAATACTCTGACGGGTATAAAAAACTTCTTTTGACTTTTTCGCAGCTGTTTCGTTTTAGTTAATCCGGCTCCAGTAATAATGCAGTGAATATGAGGATGAAAATTTAGTTTCTGCCCCCAGGTGTGAAGTACCTGAATGATACCAGGAGTAGCTCCCAGATATTTTTTGTCAGCAGATAACTCTAATAGTGTCTCTGATGCACATTTGTGCATCAGAGAATAAAGTAGGGATTGATTGCAATAAATAAGAGGATTTAATTCAGCAGGCAAGGTAAATACGACATGGAAGTAAGGCGAATCAATCACTTCCGTTTTACGGGCATCAATCCAAAGTTCTTTCAGTATGGACTGACAACAAGGACAATTCCGATTGCGGCAGGAATTATTATGTATTTCTGAATGACCACAGTCTTCACAGATAGAAATGTTGCATCCAAGATTTCCTGACTTACAATTCATAATAGATAAAGCCGCTTTATTTTGAACTTCCGTTGGATTGTAAAGATCACAGTATTCGGAATAAGAAGATTGAAATATTTCCTGGATTTTATGCATGAGGAAAAACCTCCATACAGTCAAAAGGACTTAAAGCACCCCCAACACCATTGGAGGCTAACTGCACATAAATCGTGGTAGAATTCAAAGATTTATGACCAAGAAGAGCTTTCAGAGTAAGCAAATCCGTACCGTTTTCATAACTGTGAGTACCAAACGCGTGTCGAAATGAATGGCAAGTG
>NZ_JAWONS010000163.1:0-297 GCF_033342255.1 Clostridium boliviensis | reverse complement strand
ATCGGTTTCCGGAATCGTGATGCCCGGCCAGCGCCGCATGATTTCTTCCGCAGACAGCCGTTCCAGGGGAAGATTGTGGATTTTTGCCCCGTCGATGGTTTCCCGGATGAAGCGGGAATCAGGGGCTCCCACCCCGAGGACGCCCGTTCTCGCAAACAGCCTCTCTCCCGCCTCTTCCTCCAGCTCCATCCACAGTTGTTGCGAGCGCAGGGCCAGGGGGATGTACTCCCGGCCTTCTCCGTAAGCGTGGCGGATGATCCGGGTTTCTCCGTGATGGCTGCCGCTGGTGTGGGGCGG
>NZ_JAWONS010000162.1:0-442 GCF_033342255.1 Clostridium boliviensis | reverse complement strand
TTTCCGGGATGGATGAGACACCTCCGAGCTGCAGGCGCTGGGGGACGTTTTTCCGCCGGACGACAAAAGATAAAGACAGGAGACGGGGCGGAACATCGCCCGCTCCCGACACTGATCCACAGCGGGAGGGGCGTCCCGCCGCCCTTTGTGATTTGCCCGGGACCATTTGCGATATAATGGGATCATGATCGTTAAAGAGGAGATTTTATGAGAAAGCTGTTCGGTTTGTTTTTTATCCTATTAGGGGGTTTGGTGCTTTATGGCGCCTTAACCAACAGCGTCGTCGGAAGGTGGCTCACCTTTGGAAACGCGGCGACGGATGCGGTTTCCCTGGACGGCGTTGAGCGGATCGAGATCCGGGGGGCCGCCCTGGATCTGCGAATTATTCCGGAGCAACGGGAAGATGTGTCGGCGGCGTTGCGTGGCGGCCGCAAAAATGTAC
>NZ_JAWONS010000161.1:0-209 GCF_033342255.1 Clostridium boliviensis | reverse complement strand
TTCCTTTTTCTTTTCCTCGTTTTTTTGACATAACTAGTACCCTAAGTGTTGTTCCTTATTATTGTCCACTTATTTTGGACATAAAGGGGTACCCGAAGGGTGTTCCTTATTATTGTCCACGTATTTTGGACATAAAGGGGTACCCGAAGGGTGTTCCTTATTATTGTCCACGTATTTTGGACATAAAGGGGTACCCGAAGGGTGTTCCT
>NZ_JAWONS010000160.1:0-982 GCF_033342255.1 Clostridium boliviensis | reverse complement strand
ACAATTATAGTGGATGGAAGGGGGAAGATCACGAAGATCCGCCCCGCGAAGGGGCGAAAGAGTTTCTGGAAGAGTTGTCCCGGAAATACCGGGTCTACATCTTCACCACTCAGCCCGTTCCCAAGGTTTGGGCGTGGCTGGATAAACACGGGTTGGGGGACTTCGTCACCCGCGTGACGAACCGGAAAGTGCCGGCCCTCATTTACCTGGATGATCGGGCCATTCGGTTCGACGGGGATTTTGAGAAGGCGCTGGAAGAAATCCGCTCTTTCCGGCCCCACTGGAAGCGTTGAACCGGGTTACTCCCGGTTCTTTTTTTTATCCTATGGCGGATTTCGGACGAATCTATATATCCCGCAACCCCAGCACACTCCAAGACGGCCCAGCTTTTGGGCTTCCTCGATTAATTTATCCAGCTTGTCCTTATCCATTTTTCGTTTCTCCTTTTGGCAGGAGGATCTCGGTGGCTTCTCTTCGGGTGCGCCTATCGTTGGCGGGGAAGACGTCGGGGTTATAAGCGCCCCACCGTCACCCTCCCCAAACACCTCACAGCTTTATACTCACCGGCTTTTATCTTCTTAAACTCCATTTCAGCTTTCTCCTTCTTTCCCTTGACGAGAATATAAGGAGACCGGGCAAAACGTCCCGGTTTTTTTTATATCCCGTAGAATGCAAACCACAAGATTAGCATCATCATGCAGATTTCCACTACAAACCTGAGAGCGCCGCGATAAAATGCTAGGAGTATATAAAACGATAGGATCACCATAATTGCTGTCTCAAACAGTGACATCAATTGTCGCCCTCCTAAATCAATCTTAAATCCTTATCAGAGATCTCCTATCCCGAATATACGACCCTCTGACGGTTTTTTCGCCCCATGAAGCTATAAAACCATTCCCCCTTCCGGTCAGTCCTCTCAAGCCAAGATTTCGGAAATTATTTACATATGAGAGGGGGTGGATATGGGGAAAAATTACAG
>NZ_JAWONS010000159.1:0-441 GCF_033342255.1 Clostridium boliviensis | reverse complement strand
GTTGTTCAGGATGATCTCCTCAAACAACTCCCGGTCCTTCTCCGCCAAAATCTGCTCCTTCCGGTGGATTGCCTCTTCCACCCGGGCTCTGACGGCGTACGGGCTGACCCGCGCCCCTTCATACTCCATACTGAGCAGGAGGCGGCGGGTTTTCGTCCTAAGCTCCTCCCATCGGAGCCGCCAGGAGTCGCTCACAGCCTCCTCCCCGGTACCGTCCGGTTCTTCCGGGACCTCCACATCCTCAAAAAGGGTCTGTTGGGTGAGGCGATACTCCACCAGTGCGGCCTGCTCCTGATGGAACAGGCGGTTCAGCCCCTCCGCCGCCTTGTCCCGTTCGGGAGCGCCATCCCTTTTCCACGCGGCCAACACCGCCTGAGCACGGCCGGCAATCGGCGACTCCCCGTCACCCCCTTCCATTTCCGCCGCCGACCGGGGAACAAA
>NZ_JAWONS010000158.1:0-356 GCF_033342255.1 Clostridium boliviensis | reverse complement strand
GGGAGATGATGACCTCTCCCATTTGATTGAGAAAGCCCGGGAGATCATGGAGCGGGAGGGCCGGTGCGGACGGATCCGTCTCCAGCGGGAGACGGGAGCCGGTGGATCCTCTCACTCGCTGGTGGGACAGTAGAAAAAGGCGCAGAGCTGCGCCGTTTTGTTTGGTATATCCTCACTTTAACCCGAAATACATTTTGAGCGCTTCATTAATGATCCGGGTTTTCTCGCCTCTTTCTCCTGCGGCCTCCTCATTGATAAGGTCAACCAAATCTTTGAGGATGTAAATCGTCATCTTGTGGTATTTCTGATCAAATCTCACTTTTTTGGGCTGGGCCTTTTTGCGCTCTTCAAGCGCT
>NZ_JAWONS010000157.1:0-268 GCF_033342255.1 Clostridium boliviensis | reverse complement strand
TGGGGAGGCGAGCGGCCAGGCTGTGTTTCGCGGGAATAGGAGGATGGTTGTGAACCAGCGGAAATATTTGCACATCCTGCATACAAACGATCTCCACAGCCACTTTGAGCGGATGCCGAAGATCGCCACGCTCCTGTCCCGGCTCATGCAGGAAGGGGGCCGGGGGGAAGAGGCGTGGATCGTCGTGGATGTCGGAGATCATATGGACCGGGGGCGAATGGAGACGGAGGGAACCGCCGGAATGGCCAACCGGGCGGTATTGGAAGCG
>NZ_JAWONS010000156.1:0-294 GCF_033342255.1 Clostridium boliviensis | reverse complement strand
CGGCCAAGGAATCGGTTTGTATCGGTTGGAAGACCCACCGGGTGCGGGATTTGGCTCTTGGAACCGAGGAAACCGCTTGGGTACGTCTTTCTTGTGGAAACGGCGCGAAAGGACCCCGGGAATATGAGTGGGTCCGGTATCCTCTAAACTGTCCCGATGCTCCACAGTGGCAGCGATGGCTGCTGATTCGTCGTCATCCGGATGAAAAAGAAGACTACGCGTACTATATCGTCTATGCCCCCAAAGATACTCCGCTCACATCCTTCGTCCGGGTGGCCGGAGCCCGCTGGGCGG
>NZ_JAWONS010000155.1:0-623 GCF_033342255.1 Clostridium boliviensis | reverse complement strand
ATCCCAATGCTGGAAAAGTAAAGCCTTTTACGAATAAAAATGGTAAAATCGTTAATAAAGTAAGGACCTGGGATGGCGAATGGGTAACCTTAATAAACGGGACAAAAAAGAAAGTAGAGGCAGGTCTGTTGATTATCCAATATTTAGTAATAGGCATCGTCGTGTAGAAAGCAATTGAACAAGGGAATAAGCAACTTCAGTCGGCAATTGGCCCAACCGAAGTTTACGGAGAAAGTCAGTGAAGGAAAGGTTCACACAGCGCCAGGTCGGTTTGGCTTCCTGGTACAACCACCGTAAAAGAACATAAGCAATCAAGGCCCCATAAAGCTGGTTGTATACCGCATTGGGGCTGGTTCCAAACAGCCTCTTCACATTCAGATGCTGTTTGATCCAACGGAAAAACAGCTCGATTTGCCAGCGCTCCTTATAAATCGCGGCAATGGTTTCGGCGGACAAGAAAACCAGGTTGGTTGCAACGCGAATGAAATTCCCTTTGCTGTCGAGAAAGGTGACCACCCGGAACCGCCTTTGGGTTTGCTTGGCTTCGCATCCGAGAACGGCCGTCACATCCTCAACCACGTTGGAGTCGTCAACAGGCCATCGACGAAGCGCCTTCGGATTGG
>NZ_JAWONS010000154.1:0-694 GCF_033342255.1 Clostridium boliviensis | reverse complement strand
GATCCGTTATTTCCTCCTCTCCGCCCATTACCGCAACCCGATCCAGTTTACCCGGGAAACGATGGAGCAGATGGAGCGGGGGATCGAGCGGATCGACACGGCCTGGACCAATCTCCAGCATCGAATGAAGGCCGCCATGGAGGGGCCGCTTGCACCGGAGACGGCGCAGGCCCTCGAAGAGCTGACCCGGCAATTCGAGGAGGCGATGGACGACGACTTCAACGCCGCCAACGCCATCGGTGTGCTCTTCGAAGGGGCCCGGTTGGCCAATGAACTGGTCGGCCGGGATGTGGTCCCCCGAGGCTCCCTGCAGGCGGTCGCCGATTGGCTGCAGCGATACGGCGGCGAAATCCTCGGTCTGGTGGAAACCGAGGCGGAGGAGGAGTCGGACGAACAGGTGGAGGCGTTGATCCGGGAGCGCCAGGAAGCCCGGAGGCGGCGGGATTTCGCCCGGGCCGACGCGATCCGCGACCAGCTTATGGCGATGGGGATCATCGTGGAAGATACGCCGCAGGGGGTCCGTTGGCGGCGAAAGTCCTGAGGGGGAAGCAACCGGGGCATCCTAGAGATGAAAACGAGCAAAAAAGTGGGGATTTGACGCTGATGATCGGAATGACGGACCAACGGCTTCCCAAAAAGCCGCGGGAGATGAATCCGCTCCTTTTGGCCTATATCGGGGATGCGGTGTATGAAT
>NZ_JAWONS010000153.1:0-816 GCF_033342255.1 Clostridium boliviensis | reverse complement strand
ACACCTCCCGGACCCGGGGACCGGTGAGATCCCGCCACGGAGTTTCCCGGACTTCGCCGGTTTTCGGGTCGCGCACTTTCGCCTTGGCGGCGAGGGAGCGGTGCTGGGAAACCGGGTCGGGGGCAAACAGTTGCCAGTTTTGAGCGAAGAGGGGATCCATGTACTGCTGAAGGGGCTCCGAAAAACGTCGTTTTAACAGGTTGTCGGGAGCCAGATACAGCAGCGTCAGCAGAAAGTGCATTCCGATAAGCAGGCTGAGTCCGCCTGCACCGATCCAGACAATGCTTCGACGGGTGTGCAAAGGGATTCCCCCTGTCGGCGGCATGGCAAAACTATCGTCACCATTGTAACCCCTTATCCACCGGAGAGTGAAGGGGTGGGGGCTGTTCACGTTTCTGCCGCGTTTCGGCTTGCGGACGGGTTCGCCCTTTGACCGCCATCGGAGCCGCTGGTCCGGATTCCGGCCCGCTTCGGGATGCTCCAGCCCTGCTTACAGGGAAGGCCCCTCCTCGCCGAGAAGGGGCCTGGCATCAGGAGAGGTCCGGCCTCCGATCCCCGCTCTCAACCGGCCTGCTCGCCGATTTTCTCCCGGGTTTCCGGAAAGAGAAAGTCGATGAACCGCTCCGCCGTCGGCTGGGGCTCGTGGTTGGCCAGACCGGGGCGCTCGTTGGCTTCGATGAGGGTATAGCGTTCTCCGCTGAAGTCGGGGGCGAGGAAATCGAAGCCGACGACGGGGATATCGAGGATGCGGCTGGCCTCCTCGGCGATCCTCCGGAATCGGGGAGCCACCTGATCGGTGACATCGCGGATGGTTCC
>NZ_JAWONS010000152.1:0-331 GCF_033342255.1 Clostridium boliviensis | reverse complement strand
CATTTCCCTGGACGAGGCTTTTGCCGGCGTGGACGAAAACAATATCCGCGACATGTTCGACCTGCTGGAAGAGCTGGATTTCGATTACATCATGAATTCCCAGGCGTTGTGGGGCGACTACGACACCGTTTCCAGCCTGTCGATCTGCGAACTCGTCCGGCCGAAAAACGCTCCTTACGTCACCGTGATCCGCTACCGGTGGAACGGAAAAGAGCGGCTCCTGCAGGCGGATGCGGAGGCAGCGGCGGCGGAGGCAGAGGGAGGGCGGTAGGGGACGGGGAGCCCTCCAGCGCCAAGTTGTCCACCGTATCCCGACCGTAAGTACGGGTGA
>NZ_JAWONS010000151.1:0-373 GCF_033342255.1 Clostridium boliviensis | reverse complement strand
GAGGGACGGGTCGGGACTGACCCGGTACAACCGGATTTCTCCGGCACAGATCGTGGCGCTGCTGACGGCGGTGGCCGAGCAGCCGATTGAAGAGACCTTTGTCGAGTCGCTGCCGGTAGCGGGGGTCGACGGAACCCTGCGCAACCGGATGCGCGATACGGATGCGGCGGACAACCTGCGGGGAAAGACCGGTTCGATGACCCATGTCAGCGCCCTGGCCGGTTATGTCCGCACCCGGGACGGTGAGGAGCTCGCCTACGCGATCCTGTTAAACGGTTTTTCGGAAGGGTCCTTCAAAGATCTGGAGGATCGCATCGGAACGAGATTGGCCGAGTTCTCCAGAAAGGAACGGGAGGAAGCGGAATGAAAAAAT
>NZ_JAWONS010000150.1:0-364 GCF_033342255.1 Clostridium boliviensis | reverse complement strand
ACTGTAACCGGTTTTCCCGTCAGTACGACGCACGTGGTCACTTCGGGAATTTTGGGTGTCGGAGCGTCCAAACGGTTTCGAGAGGTGAAGTGGGAAGTAGCCGGGAAAATCATCTTGACTTGGTTTTTTACGATTCCCATGTCAGCCCTCCTCGCCTGGATCACCTTCAAAGCCATCGCGATATTTTTCCTGTAACCTAACAACCCCCCGCCGAGTCGCCGGGGGTTGAAACGGTTGGCAGACGCAACACTTGAAGGGAGAAAGCGACCTTCACTCAGCGGGCGAAATCGCATCTCAATCAGAAAACCCTGCCGGAAGGCAGGGTTTTCGGCGTTTACACCAGAATCCCGAACCAAATCAGCAT
>NZ_JAWONS010000149.1:0-661 GCF_033342255.1 Clostridium boliviensis | reverse complement strand
CCGGACCTCCCCCCTTTGCTTCTCCACCAACTGCTTGACGATGGCCAATCCTAGGCCGCTCCCCCGCAAATGGGGATTGCGCGACGTGTCACCGGTGTGGAGGCGGTCAAAAATCCGGGGCAGATCCGCTTCCGGAATGCCGGGACCCCGGTCCCACACCTCCACCCAGACGCGCTTTTCCTCCTGGCGGATTCCCACGCCGATCACGCCCCCCTCCCGGCCGTACCGGAGGGCATTGCCGATCAGGTTGTTCAAAATCCGCTCCGTGGCATAGGGATCCGCCAGGACCCGGACCGACACCTCGGGAATGCGGATATCCGGCGTCACCCCCGCCTCCGTGATCTCCCGGTAAAAGGTGAGCACCGACTCCCGAACCCGCTCGCACACATCCAACGGCCGCAGGCGGATCTCGGTGTCGCCGGCCTCCAACTTGGCCAAATCGAAGATGTCATTGATCAGGGCGGTCAATCTCCGGGCCTTTTCTTCGATGACGGACAGATATTCCTCCCGCTCCCGATCCATCAAATCGGGATCCCGCCGGAGGGCCTCCGCATAGCCGAGGAGCGATGTGAGGGGCGTGCGCAGGTCGTGGGAAACATGGGTCAAAAGGCGCTTCCGCTCCGCCTCCAGATAGGCGGTCCGTTCCTCCAACTCTTGAAAT
>NZ_JAWONS010000148.1:0-48172 GCF_033342255.1 Clostridium boliviensis | reverse complement strand
CGAATGGCATTCGATTCAAATACGAAAGATAAAACAGGGAGGTAAAAAATGAAGAATTTTAAAAATTACAGCATTTCCCGAAAACTGTTGACGGGCTTTTGCTGTATCACACTGATCATGCTTCTAGTGGGTGTCGCGGGCGTAGCCGGACTTCTCCGAATCAGTGCGATGGACACGTATTTATATGAAAAGCAGACGGCGCCGGTTGAAAACCTGATTGGTGCCATTGAGGGACTGTATCAGTTTCGGATCGATTCCAGAACTATGATTATCATGGCAGGAAACACCGGTGAGCTGGATAAATTGGAACAGCAGTTTCAAAGTGATAAGGAAAAATTCCTGACTAATATAGAAAAGTACCGTGAGACAGTCACTAACTCTGCTTCCCTGGCACTTCTTGATGAATCTGTAGAACTGTTTAATAATTCATTTGAGCCGGCAGTTTTGAATTGTCTTGTGGAAGCCAGAAATGGGGAAGGAGACGAAGCATATACCCAGCTGTTTAAAGAAACGGATAATATTCAGAAGATGTTTCAAAATTTTGATATTCTCATCGATAACCGAATGGATGAAGCGCATAAAACGAACAACGAAAATCGTATCACTGCTGATGTGCTCACTGTTATTTTGGTAATGATCGCATTATTCGGTACATGCGCTGGTCTTGTTTTAGGAAGCAGAATCTCCGGTATGATCAGCCGTCCCATCAAACAGGTTGTGGAAGCTGCAGACCGTATTGCTTCTGGCCACGTAGATGTCGATTTAGGCAGAATAGATACGGAAGATGAGACGGGCCAGCTTGCAAAGGCCTTTATGCAGATGACCGGCAGTATAAAGAAGCAGGTAAATGCGGCAGAAGATATCAGCAAGGGGGATTTTACTACAGAGGTGCCGCTGCGTTCCGAAAAGGACGTACTAGGTCTTGCCTTGCAGAAAATACGAAACGATTTAAACCAGACCCTGCATTCCATCAGTGTGGCAGCAGATCAGGTAAACGCTGGTTCCGGCCAGGTGGCATCAGCAGCACAGGCGCTTGCATCAGGCACCACAGAACAGGCAGCTACAGTAGAAGAACTGAGTGCATCCGTCAGCAGTATAGCAAAGGAAGCAGAGCAGAATGCAGAAAATGTAAAGAAAGCCACACTTTATATTGCTGATACGGGAAAAGGGCTGGAAGAAGGCAATTCATATATGCAGAAATTAAACAGTGCGATGAAGGATATCGGGACTGCATCAGATAAAATATCCAGTATAACGAAAGTAATCGAGGATATTGCTTTCCAGACCAATATTCTTGCATTAAACGCAGCTGTGGAATCTGCCCGCGCAGGTGAGGCAGGGAAGGGCTTTGCGGTTGTAGCTGACGAAGTTAGAAATCTTGCAGGCAAATCCGCTGAGGCTGCCAAACAGACTGCAGATTTAATTCAAAATTCAGTAAAGATTGTATCTGAAGGCGAAAAGCTGGCGGAGGAAACAAAACTGCTGCTGCTTTCAGTTGGAGAGAAATCAGAGCTTGTGGGACGTTTTGTCGGAGACATTCAACAGGCATCTTATAAGCAGGCAGCGGTAATTGATGAGATCAATCAGGGACTATCCCAGGTTTCTGCAGTCATTCAGACGAATGCGGCAACTGCTGAGGAAAGCTCGTCTTCCAGTGAAGAGCTGGCAGCTCAGGCACACTTACTATCTCAGGAAGTGGAGAAATTCAAATTATAGTAACAGAAGTTTGTTTAAGAAACGGCAGTTTATAACTGCCGTTTTCTGCTATGGTTTAGAATGTAACTACTTTTGGTTCAGAAGTGAAGGAGAAAATGGTTGCAGTCGCATTCTTTAGATATAATACTGCAAAAATACCATCGTCTACGGAATACATACGGCTAAGTGCAGCCTCATTGTCCTCCATCATAGCAGCTTTTGCTTCTCTGCGGTCATCCCATACAGCCTCGGCTTCCAGTCTGATCCAGGTTCCCTTATTCATAGCTGAAATTTCAATTTTTGGATTTTTCTGCATTTGAGCGAATACTTTTTTCTGGTTGCTTGTTGTGATGTAAAGTCTGCCTTCAAATTCACAGACTGCACCAAAGGGGCGTACACGGGGTTTGTCTCCCTCTGTGGTTGCCAGGTAAAAAGTTCCGCATTCTTTTAAGTAATTGAGGATTTCGTTCATCACTCTTGCTCCTTTCAGATATTCATGCTATAATTTGTTCACATGACCATTATACCTAGTATGATAATTTTGTAAACTACGATATTTTGTGATACCTAGTATCAAGGAGGATACCTATATGGATAAGAAAGATTTATTTGGCCTGTGTCCTTACGTTACCTCTCAGAAAGTTCTTTCCGGTAAGTGGTCCATCTATCTGTTATATTTATTAAAGGATGGTCCGGTGCGGTTTAATGAACTGAAGCGTATGATGCCGGAGGAGATTACTCATACCACACTTTCCAGACAGTTAAAATTCCTGGAAGAAGAGGGACTGGTTGTCCGAAAAGAGTATTCTCAGATTCCACCCAAGGTAGAATACTTTTTAAGTGAGATCGGCAGTAAATTTGATCAGGTACTGATTGCATTAGGAGAATGGGGCGATGAATACATTCGATTTTTGAAAGAAAAGACATAAGTTTTTATTTACAATGTCCCATAGCATATGTATAATGTAAAAAATTATACCAACGGATATTTTAGGGAGAAGTAAAATGAGAAAACTGATTGAAATGAGAAAAGATTTAGATCAATGTGACCAACAGATTCTGGAACTGCTAACGAAACGATTTTCCTGTATAGGGGAGATGATCGATTATAAGAAAGCCTGTGGACTTCCCATACTTGAACCGGATCAGGAAGCAGACCGAGAGAAAACTCTGTCTCAGGCAATTGGTAAACTTAGTTATAAAGAGGAACTCCTTAGAATTTTCCGTCAGATTGAGGAAAACAGTAAATGTGTGCAGAGCAGGAACCTGTTTCATTATAATATTGCCCTCATTGGTTTTATGGGGGCCGGAAAAAGTACGGTATCCCAATATTTAAAAGATATGCTGGGGATGAATGAAGTGGATGTGGACACCAGAATTGTACAAGATCAGAAGATGCCCATTAAGGAAATCTTTGCCAGATATGGAGAAGAGTATTTCCGTAACTGTGAGAGCAGCGCTATCGTAAACTTAAAGGACTGCAGGCAGACGATTATTTCCTGCGGCGGCGGCGCGGTTATCAGGGAAGAGAATGTAGTGAATCTAAAGAAAAACAGCAGAATTGTACTTTTAACAGCCAGTCCGGAGACCATATTAGAGAGGGTGAAAGACAGCGATGAGCGCCCCATCTTGAATGGAAATATGAATGTGGAATATATAAAAGAACTGATGGAGAAAAGAGCTTCCATCTACAGGAAAGCTGCGGATATTATAATAGAAACAGACGGTAAGGACATTTCAGGAATATGTGAGGAGTTAATTCAGGCTCTGATAAAGCTGGAAGCATAAACTAATATAAATACGTATCTCTTACGTTGAATTCACGGGAGATGCGTATTTTTTTTGCTTTTACACAACCATCTACACAACTTTTACAAATAGTCCTGCTATTCTTTTACTCAGAACTATAAAAAGGAGGATGCGTAATGGGAACAGCAGTCAGAACCAAAAAATTGCGTATCGGCGGAATGACCTGTATCAGCTGCCAGAATAAAATTGAAAAAAAACTGCGTAATACAGCTGGAATCGAAAAAGTGGAAGTGAGTTACAACGCAGGTACTGCTTCTGTAACATTTGATACGGATATCATTTCCTATCAGAGTATAACCGGAATCATAGAGAACTTAGGCTACACCGTTTTAGCAGATCAGGCAAACCCGGGAAGGGATGCTCACAGGACTGTGGGCGTTTTAATTATTATTGTTTCTTTATATATGCTTTTGGAACAGACCGGTCTGTTAAATTTACTCGTTCCCAGTCAGCTGGCTGACGAAACAATGGGATATGGGATGCTCTTTTTAATTGGTTTGATTACGTCAGTTCATTGTGTGGCAATGTGCGGCGGAATTAATCTGTCTCAGTGCATTCCAAAAAGCGGAGAGTCCGATTTGAATCAGGGCCGTTTTGCAGCCCTGCGTCCCACGTTTCTTTATAATCTGGGTCGTGTCATCTCCTATACTGCAGTTGGTTTTCTGGTAGGAGGGCTGGGTGCTGCTGTGACTTTTTCCAATACACTTCAGGGTGTTTTAAAACTTGTTGCAGGAATCTTTATGGTGATTATGGGAATTAACATGCTGGGGATTTTTCCATGGCTTCGCAGGCTTAATCCCAGGATGCCAAAGTTTTTTGCAGCAAAAATCAGTCATGAGAAAGCAAAGAGCAGCAGTCCGTTTGTAGTCGGACTTTTAAATGGGCTTATGCCCTGCGGGCCGCTTCAGGCCATGCAGATCTATGCACTGTCAACCGGTAATCCGTTTTCCGGTGCGCTCTCCATGTTTTTATTCAGCCTTGGAACGGTTCCTTTGATGTTCACTTTAGGCGCTTTATCTACGGTTCTGGGAAAGAAATTTACAAACAGAGTCATGACTGCAGGTGCAGTTCTGGTCGTGGTATTGGGTTTATCCATGTTTACACAGGGGATCAGTCTGTCAGGCTTTCAGCCTTCTGATTTCCTGCCCGGCTTTGTAAGTAATGGTGCCGAGAATCAGCAAGGAACGGAAGAAATAAAAATCGAAGACGGTGTTCAGGTAATTAACAGTACCTTAAGTTCAGGACGATATCCCAATATTCATGTCCAGGCAGGAATTCCGGTAAAATGGGTGATAGACGCACCACAAGGAAGTATTAATGGCTGCAACAACCGGATGATCATACGGGAATACGGAATTGAATACTCCTTTCACACAGGAGAAAATGTGGTGGAGTTTACTCCGGATAAAACCGGTAAGATTCCCTATAGCTGCTGGATGGGAATGATCCGTGGTTCCATTTACGTGACAGAACAGGGAGAGACAGAGAGCGGGGAGAACGCCCAGGGAGAGGGAGTCTTAAAAGAATATGCTCCGGAAAAACCAGTTCCTGCAGGTTATACAATACCGGTGGATGAGGTGGCTGTTGCCAAGGAGTCTGTGGATGACAATGGAAGTCCAGTACAAAAAATTACGCTGGAACTGACTGATCAGGGATTTAAACCTGCCGTTGCAGTGGTAAAATCCGGTGTGAATGTAGAATGGACACTCACAGACAACCGGACAGGCACCGATTACGGAACCGATCTTTTGATCCCTGATTATTCGACTATGCTTTATCTGGAAAAAGGAGAAAATACTTTATACTTCGCACCGGAGAAAAGCTTTGACTTTTCTACAGGGGATAATTCATTTTATGGATATATCAAGGTAGTGGATGATCTGGAAAATGTTGATACAAACGCAGTCAGGGATGAGGTAAGTAAATTTCAGACCATGATCTGGCCTGATGATACATTTCAGGGTGCCGGTGGTTCCTGCTGTGGATAAGCGGATGAAACATTAAGACTGGAAAGGAGATTTGCACATGGATTTATTGTATAGTCACTGGCACTGCATTCTGCCTGCTGCTGCCCTGATTGTGGGAATGTTTTTTTTAAGAAGCAGGGAAAAGCAGGATTAAAATGACGGATAGAGGAGAATCAGAATGAACAAAGATAATAAAAATAAACAAGGAAACAGGATGTCTGCGGTTAAAAAAAGTCTGACAGCAGTCTTGACAGCAGGGATGGCCATACTGGTTCTGTCTGCATGCAGTACCAGTAGCAAGGCGCCTGAGGATACTGCCAAGGCTCCGGCAGACCTTATTATACCGGTATCAGAGATTTCCAGTACAGCTTCTTACTATCCGGTGGAAGTAGATGGAACAAAGATGGAGGTTGTGGCAGTGAAAGCGCCGGATGGTTCCATACGGACTGCTTTTAATACCTGTCAGGTATGTTACGATTCGGGACGGGGATACTACAAACAGGATGGTGATGTTCTGGTATGCCAAAACTGCGGAAACAGATTCCCCATGGACCGGGTGGAAGTAGAAGCCGGCGGCTGCAATCCATGGCCTATATTTGATCAGAATAAGACCGTAACAGAGGAATCCATTACGATCACTTCTGACTTTTTAAAGGAATCCAGACAGATATTTGCCAACTGGAAGAAATCTTACTAATTTAATCGGGACATTTCATGGAGCAGTTTACGACAAGACCATTCTGGTTTAAGTAATCTGCTCCCCAATTATACATGGCTTCAAGAATGGGGCGTATGCTGGTTCCCAGTTCTGAAAGGGAATATTCAACTTTAGGGGGAACCACAGGATAAACCTTTCGTACAATCAGATTATTTTCTTCCAGTTCCCGTAACTGCTGAGTCAGCATTTTTGGAGTGGCCTGCGGGATCAGTTTTTTTAGTTCTCCGAATCTTAATGTATGGTCAATAAGGTGCCATAAGATCAGGGCTTTGTATTTGCCGCCGATCATATCTAAGGTGGCATCTACCGGGCAGTTATAGCCAGCGCATTCAATTGGTGGCATAGATGATTCCTCCTTTAGTATCTTTTTGGGTACTATATCACTAAAAAGTGCATACTTGCAATTATCGTAATATCTGCCATAATAATACCATGAGTACTCGAAAACTTCAAGAGGCATCAGCAAATAGTAAGAGGTGAAAATATGGAAAATAAAACATTAGATATAAGAGGTATGACATGTGCAGCCTGTGCACAAAGAATAGAAAAGACGGTGCGAAAGCTGCCGGGTATCAATCAGGCATCTGTAAACTTAGCCAGCGAAAAGCTGTTTGTGGAATATGAAAACAGCAATCTGGATTTATCTGATATAAAGGCGGCGGTTACGAAAATTGGCTATGAGGTGGCAGAAAAATCGACTAATACCGATGTCACCATCCCCATCGGAGGAATGACCTGTGCTGCTTGTGCCAGACGTGTGGAGAAAGCCATTGGAAAACTGGAAGGTGTGGAACAGTCCTCTGTAAACTTCGCAACAGAAAAAGCCACGGTAGCTTATGATCCCCAAAAGGTAAGACTATCTGCAATTAAAAGCGCCATTGAAAAAGCAGGTTATCAGGCTTTGGAGGTTAACAAAGCCGATGCGGCAGACGAAGACAGAGCCAGAAAGCAGAGGGAGATAAAAACACTTTGGACAAAATTCATTATTTCTGCGGTTTTCTCTCTTCCTCTTTTATATATTGCAATGGCACCTATGATCAGCTTTATCCGCTTTCCATTTCCATCAGCCATAGCACCCATGAATTATCCACTTACCTATGCTCTGGCAGAATTGATTTTAGTGGCACCTGTAATTGGTGTGGGATATAAATTTTATACCATTGGCTTTAAGGCACTGTTTCAGAAAAGCCCCAATATGGATTCTCTGATTGCAATCGGAACCACAGCGGCTGTTCTATACAGCATTTATAATACATTTCAGATTGCAAACGGTCATTTTGAAGCAGTAGATGCGCTTTACTATGAATCAGCAGGTGTAATCATTACCCTGATTCTTCTTGGTAAATCATTAGAAGCTGTTTCCAAAGGCAGAACCAGTGAAGCAATTAAAAAACTGATGGGCCTTGCACCTAAGACAGCGGTTATTCTAGAAGATGGTCAGGAAAAGGAAATTCCCATTGACGAGGTGGAAATCGGTGATATTATTCTGGTAAAGCCAGGCGATAAAATTCCGGTGGATGGTACTGTTTTAGGCGGTCACACGGCAATTGATGAATCTATGCTCACCGGTGAGAGTATGCCGGTGGATAAAAACGAAGGTGATCCGGTTTATGCCGCATCTATCAATACCACAGGTGTGATCCAGTTCAGGGCCGAAAAAATCGGAAGTGATACAGCGCTTGCCCAGATCATCAAGCTGGTGGAGGATGCACAGGGATCCAAAGCACCCATTGCACAGATGGCTGATATTGTATCCGGATATTTTGTTCCTGTGGTATGTGTGATTGCACTTCTCTCCGGAATTGCCTGGTACATTGGTACAGCAGGAGACTTAAAGTTTGCACTTACCATCTTTATTTCCGTCCTTGTAATCGCCTGCCCATGTGCTCTTGGTCTTGCTACACCGACTGCCATCATGGTAGGTACTGGAAAAGGTGCAGAAAACGGTATTTTAATTAAAGGCGGAGAGGCGTTAGAGACTGCTCATAAAATTAATACCATTGTATTTGATAAAACAGGAACTATAACAGAAGGAAAGCCCAAAGTTACTGATATTATTACTGCAGGAGAAATTTCCAAAGACCGCCTTTTCCAGCTTACTGCATCTGCGGAGCGAGGTTCCGAACATCCACTGGGGCAGGCAATTGTAAATGGAGCAAAGGAAGCAGGACTCTCTCTTTTAGAGGCAGAGCAGTTTGATTCACTCACAGGACGGGGAATTAAAGCCCGGCTGGAAGGAGAAGAGGTTCTTGCAGGAAACAGGAAACTGATGGTGGAACAGAATATCTCCCTTGCAGGTTTGGAAGAGATTTCGGATAAACTGGCAGAAGAAGGGAAAACCCCCATGTACGTGGCAGTAAATGGTGCTTTGGCAGGAATTGTAGCGGTTGCAGATGTGGTGAAAGAATCCAGCCGCGCAGCTATTATGCGGCTTCACAAAATGGGAATTGAAGTAGCGATGATTACCGGTGATAATCAAAAGACTGCAGCAGCCATTGCAAAACAGGTAGGGATTGACCGGGTACTGGCCGAGGTGCTTCCTCAGGATAAATCCAACGAGGTGAAAAAACTTCAGTCTGAAAGACGGAAAGTAGCGATGGTTGGAGATGGAATTAATGATGCTCCGGCACTTGCTCAGGCAGACATCGGAATTGCCATTGGATCCGGTACAGATGTTGCCATGGAATCGGCAGATATCGTTCTGATGCGTTCGGATTTAATGGATGTGCCCACTGCTATTGATTTAAGCAAGCATACCATCCGCAATATTAAACAGAATCTTTTCTGGGCATTCGGTTATAATGTAATCGGAATTCCCATTGCAGCGGGAATTTTGCACCTGCTGTTTAACGGCCCCCTTTTAAACCCCATGTTTGCGGCAGCTGCCATGAGCTTAAGCTCTGTATCCGTATTGACCAATGCACTGCGGTTAAAGAGATTTAAACCTGAGACAGGAAAGAGGTGACAGAAACATGATGAATAATAAGAAAGCAATCGCAGCGATTGCTGCAGGTTTACTGGTGGTTTGTGCAATTGTGTTTCTGACAGTTGAGAGCGCCGGCGGTACCCTTGATGTAGTAGGAAAAAGATCCATACAGTCGTTTGAGCAGGTATTAAAGGCAATTCCTGATCAGGCAAGCCAGGAAAGCGAAGGGAAAGACTTTACCCTGACCGCTCCTGACGGCGGTGTGCGTTTTATCTGGAACAGCGCAAATAATTCTGATTCCCGTTTTGATGTGATGCTTCAGGCAGATGCAGCCCCATTTATTGCTGCAGGACTGGATACGGAAAAGCTGCCGGAGGAATATGACGTAAGCGGCGATTTTATTACGGCAGGACTGAAACTTGATAACAGCGGTTATGTGAAGGATGGTGGATCTGCTCTTGATGCATATGAAAGCATGGTTTATAATGACAGGAGTCTGATTAATTACCATATGGATATGGATCACTTCGGAGTGAAGCTTGGCGGCGGAAATATGTTTGAATGGGCAAAGAATATGAAAACCAGTGCAGCAACCGGAGAGGAACAGGATAAAGACATTGTATTTGTTCTTAATCCGGAACCATTTATAGCTGCTGGTGTTAATCCCGAAAAGGTGGAGGGCTGGATCTATGCTCCTGTTCCCGTTATGGAGAACGGGAAAAAAGTAGAGGTCTTAAAGTTTTTAAAGCCTTTTAATATACAATAAAAAATCATGGAGGAATATGATATGGCAAAGACAGTAATTAACGTAGATGGAATGGCGTGTGAACATTGTGTAAAGGCAATTACCGGTGCAGTAGGAGCATTGAACGGAGTTTCCAATGTGGCGGTTGATTTATCTGCGAAGACAGTAACTGTGGACCACAACCCAGAGGAAGCATCTGTGGAAAAAATCAAAGCAGAGATTGAAGATCAGGGCTACGATGTAGTAGAATAAAGAAAGACGGGAACCGGAAAATGTCCGGTTCCCGTCTTTCATACCGGAAAGCTCCGTTAAATTGAGGTGAAAGAATGCACAAAAACAGCAGGCAAGTGCTGGTAGTAGATGATGAGCCGAAAATCCTTGAAGTGGTATGTATGCTATTGGAAAGTAAAGGATTTGTGGTATTCCCTGCCGAAAACGGGAAAAAGGCACTTGAAATTTTTGATTCAGAGAATATTTCTCTTGTTATACTGGATTTAATGCTTCCGGATGTATCGGGAGAAGAGGTCTGCACGATTATCCGCAAAAAATCCCGTGTCCCTGTCATTATGCTGACTGCAAGGGTAGAGGAAGAGGACGTGGTTAGCGGACTGGAACTGGGAGCAGACGACTATATTATGAAACCATTTGGCTTAAAAGAACTGTATGCCAGGGTGGAAGCCGTACTAAGGCGCACCGAAAGCGATCTCATACCTCTCGTAAAACGCAATTCCTGGAGAGCGGGAGATCTTGTTGTGGATTTTGAACGTAATGAGATAAAGAAAAAGGGAATCAGTATGGCTCTGACACCCAGCGAGATGAAGATTCTGTCTGCACTGATTAAATACCCAGGTAAAGTATTTACCAGAGATGAGCTGATTGATTCTGCTTTGGGTGAGGATTTTGCCGGTTATGACAGAGCGATTGACAGCCACATTAAGAATATAAGAAAAAAGATAGAGGATGATCCAAGAAACCCAGCCTATGTTTTAACGATTCCGGGATTGGGATACAAGTTTGGAGGCTGATTGATATGAAAACCTTAAGAAAACAGCTTTCCCTTACCATTCTCCTGACACTTCTTGTAACCATCGCACTGATCGGACTTGCCTCCAACTGGCTGATTAACTGGGAGTTTGAAAAATATATAACCAGAATCGGTGAGGAAAGACGGGATAATATTGTTGAAGAGCTGGGAAAACAGTATGATGGTTTTCAAAGAAGCTGGAAACAGGATTACGTTCATGCAATCGGCATGAACTCTTTGTATGACGGATATATTATAAAGCTTTACGATGCAGACGGGAATGTAGTATGGGATGCGCAGAATCATGACATGAGTCTCTGCGGCCAGATCATGGATGAAATCTCACAACGCATGAAGGAACGGGGAACAGAAGGCGGATTCATTAATCATACCTATGAACTGGAACGGGATGGGAAAAAGACAGGAGCAGTCTCCATTAAGTATTATGGTCCGTTTTTTATGAATGAGGCAGATTTTAACTTTATTCAGGTGATGAATACAGTTCTTCTTGTGATAGGGGTAATGTCCGGAATCTGTGCGGTGGCTGTGGGGTGTATTCTGGGTAGCAGAATTTCCCGTCCGGTCACAAAAACCGCCTATATTGCAAAGCAGATATCCAAAGGCAATTATGAGCTCCGGTTTGAGCCAGGCACCAGGATCAGGGAGCTTGACGATCTTGGGATTGCCATTAATCATTTGTCAGGAGCATTGAAGGATCAGGAACGTCTTCGCAAGCAGCTGACTGCAGATGTTGCCCATGAACTGCGTACTCCTCTGACCGCGCTGGGGTCTCATTTAGAGGCCATGATTGAGGGCTTGTGGGAGGCGACACCGGAGCGTCTTAAAAGCTGCCACGAAGAAGTGAAACGTCTGGGAACATTAGTTGCCGATTTGGAGCAGCTGGCCAGAATTGAAGGGGAAAGTTTCAGTCTGAGCAAGAATCCCATGGATTTATTTTTGGCAGTGCGGACAGTATCGGAAAATATGACAGGAGAAATTAACAAAAAGAAACTGGCTCTCAGCATCAAGGGGGAACCGGTTTTTGTGGATGGAGATAAAAACAGGCTGGGGCAGGTATTCTCCAATCTGCTTTCTAACGCAATCAAGTATACACCAGAGGGCGGCAGTATCCGGATTGAGGTCAGTGAAACCAGTGAATATGGAGTTGTGACAATAACGGATACCGGTATAGGAATCAGAGAGGAAGAGCTGCCTCTTATATTCCAACGATTTTACCGTACAGATAAATCCAGAAACCGAAAAACAGGTGGTGCCGGAATCGGTCTTGCCATTGTAAAGTCCATTGTGGAATCCCACGGAGGCACTGTAACAGCAGAAAGTAAAGAGGATTCGGGAAGCTGTTTTACAGTCTCGATTCCAAAGTCAGGACTATGATTTAGAGATATCCTTCCGGTCCCTGCTCCTTTAGAGTAAACCGGTTTTTTGAAAAGGTAAGAATTTCTTCTGCCTGTAATTTACTCAGTTCATTGGACAGTGCGCTCCTGTCTACGGAAAGATAATCTGCCAGCTGCTGTCTGTTAAATGGTATATCAAAGGTGGAGGAATTGCTTTTTAAGGATTCCGTTGAGAGGTAGGAAAGCAGTTTCTCCCGAATTGTCTTTTTTGACATGTGCTGCATCTTCTTTGTGAGAACCAGGTTCCTGCCGGCTATGGCAGACAGAAAATTCTGGATCAGGCGGGTATGAAAGCCGCAGGCAGAGGTGCACACAGTTAAAATCTTATTAAAATCCAGAAATAAAATCTCACACTCAGAGTCAGCGATTACGCTCATTTCAATGGGGACAGAAGAAATACAGGCATAGGTTTCCGCAAACAGAGTTCCAGGCATGACTTCTGAAATAATGCTTCGCTTTCCCCAGAAATCTTCCTGAATAATTAACGCTGTTCCGGAAAGTACCATTCCCACCGAATGAATGTAATCGCCGCTTCTTATTATAAATTCATCTTTTTTAAAATGCTTCATCCGGGCGGATAAGCATTTTAGCATGCTTTTGATTTCATCAGGTGAGACACCTGAAAACAAGCTGGATTTTTTTAAAACATGAAGAAATTCTTCCATATGAATTGCCCTCCTGTGTATAATTTATCCCATTTTTCATATATTAATTTTAAAATGTTGTAGAAACAACGGAAATGATGATAATATTATATTATAATCTTCATATAAACACAAGAACAAATTAAGGAGGCAGACAAATGTCAGAGAAACTCTTGAAAAATATAGCTCAGGAAGAAGTAATTAAATTAGCAGATTTAGTTGAGATCCAGAATGGCCAGATTGTAAGTAAAACCCTGGTTCAGAATCAGTCCGTAAGCGTTACCCTGTTCGCCTTTGATCAGGGCGAAGAGATCAGCACTCATGAGTCCAATGGAGATGCAATGGTCACTGTCTTAGAGGGAACAGGAAAATTCACCGTAGATGGTACAGAATATCTATTAAATGAAGGGAAGACACTAGTTATGCCGGCGAAGAAGCCTCATGCCGTATACGCCCAGGAGTGTTTTAAGATGTCATTGGTAGTAGTATTTTAAAGAAAGGCCGAATGCAAAAGATGAAAAATCAAATGTCCGGTTTTCAGAATGAACTGACTGGGGCGCTCATCGGTCTGGCAAAGGCGTGTAAAATGAATATCCGCCAGGCAGCCGTAACCAGACTTCTGATGGAAGGTTTAATTACAACAGTGAAAGATGCTGGTTTTAATGACCAGGCTGTGGAAGATATGCTTGAAAAAGTCAGAAATGAAAAAAACCGAATTGCCCCGGGCTGTGCCACTTGTAAAAGTGTCTGTGGTAATACTTCAGATTATGACATAAAAAACGTCTGGACTTGCGACGAAGAGATCCGTTTTTTTAAATTCCTGATCTTGTCTGGCATCAAAGGAATTGCAGTTTATGCCCATCCTGCCATGGGAAAGGGATATGAAAGTGATAAAATAAATGAATTCTTTTACAAAGCTTTGTCTATCATAAGCTATGATTTAACAATGGAAGATCTCCTTCCGGTGGTGGCGGAAATGGCAGAGATGAATCAGATCATAAATTGCACCAGACAGGCTGGATCTTTTATCACAATACCAGATTATGAATCAATGCATGAATTCCTTACACGTAAGATGCCGGCAATGCTGGAAGAGAAGTATCATATTTCTCTAATCCCCATGCCAAAGGAAGATTTAAAGAAAATAACCGATCAACTAATATTGAATTAACAGGAGGAAGAAATAATGATAACGAAAGAAATGTATATTGGAGAAATTTTAAGAAGTAAACCGGAAGCAGCAGAGATTTTAATGGGCTGCGGAATGCACTGCCTTGGCTGTCCGTCTTCACAGATGGAGTCCTTAGAGGATGCCTGCATGGTTCACGGACTTGATGCAGATGAAGTGCTGGAGCAATTAAACAAATAGAGAAAAGAGGAATGAGATGAGTGCATTTTTAGGACCAATTCACATCTGGTTATATAATAAAATCCTGCTTCAGAACGCTATGACAGATGCGATTGTCGCTTTAGCAGAAGAAAAGGGCTGGACAGATGGATTAGGAGAGAGGATGGATTCCAGATATGGAACTCTGGAAACAGGTAATTTAGAGGATAATATTAATACGGATAACATTCACGGATGGCTGCAGGAGCGTGTCAGCCTGGTGGAAAACCGTCTTGCTTATGCAGTCACCACTCTTCTGGAAGAAGATCCGGCACGTATTGACGCGATGAAACAGGCAGTGAAGGAATTTGGCAAAAGCCGCAGACCAGAAGGGAATATATCTGTAAAACAGGCTTATGAACATCTGGAAAATACATTGTTAAACGGAATGCCTTGTGACAGAGTCAATCAGCTGGTAAAGGAAGAATCAGATCTGTTAGCTTATCATCAGGCTGTGGAAATACATGAACCATACTGGGATATGATCCATGGCGATGTAAACTATTACTATGAACTGAGAGAAGCCCTGATTGAGGGGATGTTTGAAGGTTTAAGTGTACAATTTCATCATACAGGAAATCAGGAGTATGAATTAAGGAGCCGCCAATGAATGGAATCGATATTTTAATGAAGGAACATGAAAATATTCTGGCTTTCAACGGTTTTTTAAGAAAAATATGTGCAGGAATTGTAGAAGGCGGAGAAGTTGATGGAGCCCTTCTTAGAGAATGCATCGATTTTGGCAGAAATTATGCGGACAAGCATCATCATGGGAAGGAAGAGAAAATCTTATTCCGGATTATGATGGAAAATATGGGGCCTGTTGCTGATAAGCTGATCCGCAACGGAATGCTGGTGGAACACGATCTGGGAAGACTGCATCTGACCCAGCTGGAAGCAGCAATTGAAGAATATGAAAAAAATCCCGTCACAGACCATAAGCTGGATATCATCTCCAATGCAGTGGGATACGGGGCATTGTTACAACGTCATATAGAGAAAGAAGATCAGGCTGCCTATGCGTTTGCTGCCCGTGCCCTTCCCGCAGATAAGATGAATGATGTGGATACAGAGACAGAAAGCTTTGAAAATCAGGCGAGAGAAGATGGAATCCAGGAGCACTACGAAAGCTGGCTTCGCAGCAAGCTGGGATAATTTTATACAGTTTAAATGATATACCGGCTTGTATAAAGAACGGAGTGGAGTAGAATAACTAAGGAATCAGTTATTTTGCTCCATTCCTTTTTTGCGTTAAAATTTCATGCTGAAATGAAGGATTTTTGATATAATGGAATGAAACAGGAGGTGAGAGTATGAAACGGAGACAGGAAAGCATTATCTACCAGCTGGCAGTCAGTGAAGGTCCCTTAACCACCGATGAACTGGCCAGAAGATTGTCTGTCAGTGCCCGAACTATTAAGTATGAAATGATAGAAGTGAGGTCTGTATTGCCAAAGTACGGAGCGGAGCTTTTTGCCAAGCGTAATGAAGGGTACTCCATACGGGTCAGGGACCGGGAACTGTTTGACCGGTACATTGAACCCCTCTCGCTTCAGTCCGGTCTGACCAATAACTTTGGTTCCGATGACAATGCAAGATTCCTATATATTGCAAGAAAACTGGTTTCTTCCTCCCGATATGCTAAGATTGAGGACATAGCGGACGAACTCTATTTGTCCAGAAGTGCCATCAGAGAAGCTGTTAACAGCGTGATGAATTTTTTAAAAAGCTATCATCTGGAGACGGAAAGCAAGCCAGGCCTTGGGATACGGACGTTTGGTACGGAGTACCATATGAGGATGGCGATGACAGAGCTGTTTGCGGTACATTTTCATAAAGTTTTACTGGACAATGCGGGAATGGAATATGCCAAATGGACACAGTGCGGCTATGAGGAACGCCAGGAGATCCGGCACGTATTTTTAAAGGTATTAAGAGAATCCCGGATCAAGGTGACGGATACAAACACCCAGCGTCTTGCGATCTACTTCATTATCGTCAGAAACCGGTGTAATGCCGGTTACCGGATAAAACTTCCTGATCGTTGGAAAGAGGAATTGAAAGGTACAGATGAGATTTCAGTGGCCAGTGAGATCTATAGGAAGCTAAATGCCGGTTTTGCCGGCTTTGATCTACCGGAGGAAGAGACGGTTTTTCTGGCTGTGTATCTGATGTCCTGCAGGGATATGTGGAATGTAGAGCAGCCGCAGACGGAATACGCTCTCTATTATCAAGATGCCAAGGAGATGATGACAGAGCTTCAGTCATATATGAAGGATATCTGCAACATTGATCTGATCCGTTATCCATGGGCCAGGAAAGAATTATTAAACCTGTTGATTTCTCTTTTTATCAGCATTCATTTTGGACTGGAGAGCCTGTACCGCTTCTGGTATGATTATGAAAATCAGGCTTTTCACAGCCCTGTTGCAGCAGCTTTGGCCTGCACAGCAGCCGGATTTTTGCAGGATCGGCTGGATATTAAAATTTCAGTTTCTTTCTATTCCCAGATGGCTTCCCTGTTTTTTAAGAGAATTTCACTGACGGAGTATAATATCAGACCTCAGAAGCTGTTGTTGGTTAATTCTAATGGATTAGGTCTGAATGAGATCCTCCAGAAACGGATTGTCAGCAGATATGAACGTCTGGTTGATTCATTTACGATTGCAGAGCTGTATGAGATACGGGGGATGAATCAGGAAGAGTACGATGCTGTATTAACAGATACCAGCGAAATCGCGTATCATTATGATCTTCCCTGCTGTGTCATTCGTACCATAAGCAGCGAAAAGGAAATGGATCTGCTCTTTAACCGGCATTTAATTAAGGCTTATCAGACGGAGGGGCTTATCCCCCGTGAGGAACAAATAGAAATCATTAAAAACTACCGTTATACCGATGAACTTCAGTTTTTTCAGTTCCTTGCATTCCGTCACGGAAAGACGGAAAAAGAGAGGGAGCGGATTTTAGAATTTATGGAGAGGGTCAGTTTTTATGATATGGGGTATTTGTCGGCTAAATCTGTGATGCTCTATGTTCCGGCATCTCTCTGTGAAAAAGAGTGTATCGAACTGTACTGTCTGGCTGATACCGGTTCATGGAGGGGAAAAGAGGTGGAGTATCTGCTGTTTCTATCTGCGGACTGGAAGGAGGACTGGAAGAGGGTGAAGGCATTAGAAAACAGTTTCAGACAGTTGTTTTCTGAATATTCCAATATGAAAGCCTTTTCTGAACGGAGACGTCCCGTATTATTTGAGATGATCGAAAAATGCTTAAAATATGAATAATGGTTCCATGCGAAAAATTGCACTAATTCAGGTCTAGAATTAGTGCTTTTCACTTATTAGAGACAAACGTGAGCATAGAAAAAAGGAAGTATAAGTAATATAATGGAATTAACAAAGGAGGAGAGGGAAATGAAACTATTTGTATCATCGCATGGTCATCTGGCAAGCGGTTTTCAGAGTTCCATGGAGATTTTATATGGCAGGTGCGATAATCTTACTGTTTTTGATGCATATGTAGATGAACGTTCTATTAAGGAGCAATTAGAGCAATTTTTTAAAACAGTAAAAGATGGAGAACAGGTTTTACTCATCTCTGACCTTTATGGAAGCAGTGTAAACCAGGCCATGAGTCTTTTTCTTGACAGGCCGGATACCATTCTGATTGCAGGTGCAAATCTGGCACTCCTGATTGGGCTTGCAGGCAGAGAACGTATATCAAGAGAGGAACTGGAGGAATTAATAGCCCAGAGCAGAGAAATGCTTTGTATTGTAGATTTGGAAAAAGAGACAATCTCCGATGAGGAGGACTTTTTTTAAAAGGAGGGTAAAACGATGATCGTAATGATAAGACTGGATGAGAGACTGATTCATGGACAGGTGGCAATTAAATGGTCCCAGCATACGGGGGTGGACCGGATTGTGGTGGCTGATGATGAAGCGGCAGCCAATCCCCTGATTCAGAAATCCCTGATGATGGCAGCTCCTCCCACCGCCAAAACCGCAATTAAGGATGTGGACGCAGCCATTGAACTTTTAAAAAATCCCAAAGCAGCAGATCATAAGATTCTGGTAATAGTCAGCAATCCATCCGCATTGCTTAAGGTGGTGACACTTGTTCCGGATATCCCTCTTGTGAATGTAGGCAATTATGGAAGAGTCGCACCAAAAGCGGAAGGGGAGTCAAGGAAAACTTACCGTAAAAATTTATATGCATATGAAACTGAGATGATGGAATTAAAGAAGGTCATTGAAACAGGCATTAAATGCAATTACCAGACGGTTCCGGATGATATTCCGGAAGAACTATTAAAAGTATTGAGTTAAGGAGGGATTGATTATGTCTGTAATGTCAGTTGCAATCATTGGTACCCTTGCATATTGGTTTTTCTATGTTCTGGATCCTTATATTTTGTCATGGCAGTGTATGAACCGCCCCATCGTGGTAGCGCCAATACTGGGATTATTACTGGGGGATTTTCAGACCGGTATTATCATGGGAGCGTCCTTAGAGTCCATATTTATGGGGATTTCAGCCATCGGAGGTTCCGTTCCGGCAGATGCTCTTTCCGCCAGTATCATTGCCGTCTGTTATACCGTATTGACCGGCTCTGATTTAGAAACGGGCCTTGCCATTGCTCTTCCCATCGGTACAATTATGGCTTCCTTATCAAGTATCTTCTTATCAGTGGGCTCCGCACTGGCACCTTATTGGGAGAAGCTTGCAGTCACTAAAAAACCAGGAAACTTCCTTGTACAAAACCTTATTTTCTCAGGAATTATTTCCCCTCTGCCTAATATTATCATTATTTTCCTCGGTATTGCTTATGGGGTTACTGGTCTGAACCAGGCGTTCCAGGCACTTCCTCCATTTTTTATGACTGGTCTTACAGCAGCATCCAGCATGATGGTTGCAGTAGGATTTGCAATTCTGATTTCCATGATCTGGTCAAAGGAAGTGGCAAGCTTCTTCTTTGTGGGATATATAATGGCAAAGATTTTGAAAATGGATTCCTTATCAATCGCCATAATCGGCGCTGCGATTGCAATCACCATGTTCTTCTATGAGAAGCAGCTGATTGATATGAAAAATATGAGGATGGCAGCAGAAGAGAAGCCATCTGAGGAAGAGGAGGATTTCTTCTAATGGAAAAGAGACAATTGGGCAATACAGAAAAGAAAGTATTAAAATCCATGTTTATCCGTTCTCATTTGACATTCCTGTCCTTTAATATGACAAAGATGGAGGCCAATGGTTTTACGGCTACCATGCAGCCTGCTATAGAAGAAGTGTATAAGGACGATCCGGATGGAAAAAAGGAAGCCTATATACGGCATCAGAATTTTTTTAATACCCATGCAGTTCCGTTCTCCTTTATTGCCGGATTATCCTATGCCATGGAGAAAGAGCATAAAGAGAAGAATTCTGTTGACGGAAAGACCATTGAAAGCATAAAAGCAGCTTTGATGGGGCCCACCGCCGGTATGTTTGACTCCCTGTTCTTTAATTGTCTTAGAATTATTGCTGCCGGAGTTGCTATCGGACTTTGTTCTCAGGGGAATTTTTTGGGAGTTCCCATCTTTATTCTGCTTTATGGCGTGACACAGTCTGTATTAAAGTATTTCTGTGTAAAATTCGGATATATATACGGGACCTCATTTATTGATCAGGTTTTCAGCTCCGGACTAATGCCTGCACTTAGAAAATCGGCCTCAATACTGGGAGTTATGATGGTGGGAGCCATGACAGCCGGAATTGTTAACGTTCCCCTTAACTGGAATATCCAGATGGGGCAGACTTCTGTAGTTGTGGGAGATGTGTTAAACTCCATCTTCCCGGGAATTTTAAGCATTATTCTAGTGTTGTTTTTAATGAGTCTTATTAAGAGGGGAAGACGTCCCGTACAGTTAATCATCGGAATTTTTGCAATTGCCTTTATTGGAGCCTTTATTGGGATTTTCTGATCAGGAAAGGACAGTCAATGATAATTAAATCTAAACGAATCTATATGGAGGATGGTTTAAAGGATGGATTCCTTGCAATTGAAGAAGGGAAAATAAAAGAGTTTTTAACCAGGACCAGCGAAGACGACGTGATTGATTATGGAAACATGAGGATTATACCAGGGATTTTTGACACCCACAATCACGGAACCTGCGGCTATGGTCTGATGGATAACGGAACAAAGGAAACAGTAGCCGGATATTTAAAAGGCTGTGCATCCCAGGGTGTTACCGGTGTTTTCCCCACCGCCGGTCTATCTATGATCTCTGCTGTCGCGGATGCGGCGGCAGAGAATATAAAAGGGGCGCAGATACTGGGGATACACAGTGAAGGACCGTGGCTGAACCGTACAGGAGAAAAGGGAATTAAGACTGGCTGGCCGGAGGTGTCCATGGAAACTGCCAGGCAGATGGTCTGTGATGGAAAGGGACTTTTAAAGCTGGTAGCCCTGGCACCGGAGATACCGGGAATCGATCCGGTAATTGAGTATTTTTTGTCAGAAGGTATTACCCTTGCTCTTGCACACAGTGACTCCAATTATGAAGATGCAAAAAGGGCTTATAAAAAGGGCTTTTCCGTATCTACTCATACAGGAAATGTGATGACCGGCATGCATCACAGAGATGTGGGAGGGCTGGGTGCAGCGCTTCTTAATGAAGATGTGATGAGCGAAGTGATCTGTGACGGAATGCACATCTGCCCGGAGATGTTAAAGATTTTTTTCAGGATCAAGAAACCGGAGCATTTTATGATGATATCTGACTGTACACCATTTTCCGGTGCTCCCAGAGGCAGCTATAAAGGATTTGAAAGGGAAATGACAATTCATGTATCAGAAGGCGGATTTGTGCTTACGGATACCGGACGTCTGATGGGGTCCAGCCAGCCTGTTCTCTACGGCGTAAGTGTGCTGACAGAAAAGCTTGGGATGCCGATGGAATCTGTCTGGCCTATGTTTTCTTTAAATCCCTGCAGAATGTACGGTTTTGACAAAAACAAAGGCTCCATAAGAGCAGGAAAAGATGCTGATTTTATAGTCATAACGGATCATTACCAGGCTGCGGCAACTTTTGTTTCAGGCAGAAAAGTATATGATATGGAAGAGGGACCTGTTTTTAATCCGGATTTCTTAAAGGAATGGGGACGGGAGGAGATGCCGCATGAGTAAAAAACTGATTGTATCAGCCGATGATTTCGGCTTCAGTAAAGGTTATAACTATGGAGCTGTGAATGCTTACAGAGAGGGAATTGTAACGGTTCTTTCCCTTATGAGTAATATGGAAGCTGCTCCTCACGGTGTAGAGCTTGCAAGAAAGGAGGTACCGGAGGCAAATCTGGTTCTACATACTAATTTCGTTCAGGGAAAGCCGGTTTGTAATCCTGAATTAATTCCGTCACTTGTTGATGAAAATGGGGAGTTTTACCGCTCCTATAAATGGAAAGGGGAGGATGAGTCCGACCAGAAATGTGTGGGAGATATCGTGGTTACTGCTGAGGACTGCTATAAGGAAACTGTTGCTCAGATAAAACGGTTTCAGGAGCTGACCGGACATCTTCCCAATCATTTTGAGGGGCATTCCGTATTTAATCATAATATCAGCAAAGCCTTCCATGAGGCAGCTGCAGAATTTCAAATTCATTGCATGACAGAACCGGAAGTTGAGACGAGCCGATGGTATCCGGTCCATGAAATCATGGCAGGCAATCCTCTGGCTATGGAGATTTTAAACAGAGGCTGTACGCCCCAGGATTTTTTTGAAGACCGGTTCGGGATTCTTACCAGTCCCTTTGAATTTAACATCATTCATCTCCATCCGGGATATGTGGATGCCTATATTCTGGATTATTCTTCCCTGACAACAGCCAGATGCAGGGATTTGGAGACAGCTTGTGATCCTGCTGTGAAACAGTGGCTGCAGGATCATGATGTGGAGCTGGTGGATTTTACGGCTGTATATAAGTAAAGAAGGAGTCAAAAAAGATCATGTTTTCTAATGAACATTGCGCCCGCCGTTTACTGTTTTTACCCTATTGTACATTGGAAATTTAATATTGACAGTTAGTAAAAATCTCTATATTCTATAAATAAATAGGAATTTCCCAGTTGAACAAGAGAATGCGTATAAAAGGAGATATTAATTTATGTGTACTAGCTTTATTAAAAAGACAGAAGACAATTGTTTGATAGGCATGAACTTTGATAATAATGGGATGAGATATACCGTAAATACCAGAAAAAAAGATTGGTTTATTGTATATATTGATACAGGAAAAATCAAGACACCGAGCTTTGGTATCCATAGGTCAGGCGTATTCTTTAATAATCTCTGTGTTGATTCCAATGGAAAAGGTTGCTACAGAAGATCCACAGGTATTACACATACATCAAAATTTTTATCTGAAATTATTGACGGAAAAATCGATGTGGAAAATTTGGAAGTATATTTATCACAGACAGAAATTGTAAATGTTCCAGATTTGAGCACCCATAACATGATCTGTACAGAACAGGGAAATGTGTGGATTATTGAGCCTGGAAGAGGAAATAGATATAGAGAGTTGGGAGATGGTGAGTTTCAAATAATGACAAATGACCCTATATTTGATGTTCATGAAGAGGATAATATTTCCTGTGGACGATATAAGAAAGGAAAGGAAGTATTAAATCAGAATGTTACATTTGATGTAAGTAAGGCTTTTGAATTATTAAGTGATATGAAGCAGAACGGAATAGACTGGATTACAGTTTTCTCTCTTGTTTTTGATAAAAAAGCAAATATGGTATATTATGTTGAGAATCAAGACTTTACTTGCATCAAGGAATATGTATTTCCACAAAATGAATGAACATTAATATAGACTACTAGCTGTAATATCGGTTAGTGGTTTTTTAAGAAATGTTTAGATAAAAAAGGACATAGGAAATAGATCTCTTGATTTTAAGAGATTTTAAGAAAATTATAGATTTATTTGTACAATTCCATTACTCGTGCGTAATAAATATGGAGAAATTTATAGTTGTGGAGCAAGCTTATTGCCGACTCCGTTCATTGCTCTTATGGTTGAGTATTCGGTCATGAATAAAATTTTGCCAATGACTGAAAACCAGCCATTCTACAACCGCCTCTTATTCATTGATTTCATGGTTTAATAATACCATATGAAGGTGATCTTCCCATTTTCCATTGATTTTTAAGAACTGGGGAGAAAGACCCTCTTCTTGAAATCCAAGTTTTTGCGTTACTATAAATTTGGAGGAAAACTTTTATGACATTTAGTGAAGCAATTCAACTTTACAGGGATATTTATAAGCGATTCGAAAAAGTTGAAGGTAAACCATGGGGGGATAAATGGGGCGACAATCGAACTTTCTAAACAAGTTGGTGATTTAGCCAAATTAATAATGCTTAAAGAAAATTATTATGCGACATGTGTTAAAAAACCCGATAACCTTGATGAGAAAATCGGAGATGAATTAGCAGATATTTTGGGTCAGGTAATTCGAATTGCCGATTTTTATAATATTGATTTAGAGAATGCACATAAGAAGGCACGAATTGGTGAAGATGAATGCTTGAAATCAATAGGTGTATGATGAAATTATTATAGAATTACTTTGCAATCGTTTAAATGTGAATACTATATCTGCTTTTATGTTAGTTGTTGAGTCATCGTCCTCCACTAACTCCACTACTTAAGGATTTTCATAAAATCTTGTGAAAAAATGAAATTTGCAGTACAATAGAAGAGTATGGAGGAGAGTAGCAAATATGAACGAGAACATGGAATATCACACACATAAGGCAGAGGATGGTACCGAATATACCCATTCTCATTTACCCGGACACCCGCATAAGCATACGAATACAAAGGTGGTTATAAACCGGCTGTCCCGTGCGATCGGACATTTGGAATCTGTAAAACGCATGGTCAGTGATGAGAGAGACTGCAGCGAGGTTCTGATCCAGCTATCGGCTGTTATATCAGCACTGAATCAGACTGGAAAAGTGATCATCAAGGATCATATTGAACATTGTATTGTGGACGCAGTGGAATCAGGAGACAAGCAGGCGATTGAGGATTTAAACAAAGCAATAGACCGTTTTATTAAATAAATCAGTTTCTATTGGGAGAAAACCATATCCAGTAAAAATGAATTGCCCAAACACACTTTTCGAAGTATAATTACTTGAAGTGTGTTTTTTTATACCAACAGGCAGAAAATGTAGAAAGAGGTAGATTCATTTGTTAAATCAGTTTTCCAGAACCCAGCTGTTACTGGGGGAAGACGCTATGAAGCGTCTGTCAGAAGCGAAAGTTGCAGTATTTGGAATTGGCGGAGTGGGCGGATATGTTGTGGAAGCTCTGGTAAGAAGCGGAGTCCGTTCCTTTGTTCTTGTTGATGATGATAAGGTATGTCTGACCAATATTAACAGGCAGATTATAGCCACCAGAAAAACGGTTGGCAAATATAAAGTTGAAGTAATGAAAGAGCGGATATTAGAGATTAATCCGGATGCTGAGGTAGAGATGCACAAGTGCTTCTTTCTGCCTGAAAATGCAGGAGATTTTTCCTTTCAGGACTATGATTATGTGGTGGATGCAGTGGATACGGTGACAGCCAAGCTTCAGCTTGTGATGCAGGCCAAAGAGGCTGACGTTCCGGTTATCAGCTGTATGGGAGCCGGCAACAAATTAGATCCCACCCAGTTTGAAGTGGCTGACATTTACAAAACATCTGTATGCCCTCTTGCAAAGGTCATGAGAAGAGAATTAAAAAAACGGGGAGTTAAAAAGCTGAAAGTGGTTTATTCAAAGGAAAAGCCAACCAGGCCCATCGAGGATATGTCCATCAGCTGCAGGACAAACTGTATCTGCCCTCCAGGTGCTGCGCATAAGTGTACGGAGAGACGGGATATTCCCGGCAGCCTGTCATTTGTGCCGTCTGTTGCAGGCCTGATTATCGCCGGTGAGGTGATTAAAGATCTTGCAGCCGGGCAGCAGAAAGCGTAAAAGGAATGAGGAGATAAGGATATGGGTTCAGAATACATGGATACCTGTGAATGCAGCCTGTCATTACAGCAGCTGGAACAGATGAATCAGGCAGAGTATATTCTGGTGGACATCAGAGAGGAAAGAGCCTATCAGCATGGGGCTATCCCGGGCGCCATTCACATGGATATGGAAGCATTATCAACAGATGAGTGCACGCTTCCTAAAGAAAAAAAGGTTGTTTTGTATTGCTTAAAGGGTGTGCTCAGCGAGGAAGCGGCTGAGACTTTAAGAGAAAAAGGATATATGGCCTATAGCCTGGCAGGAGGGTATGGAGCCTGGCTCATTCAGACCATGAAGAAAGAAGAAAAGGGTCAGGGCAGGCTGGAAGAGATTGAAAAGAGTATCCGAAAGAAATTCCATAAAGAACTGTTCAGTAAATTTGCAAAAGCAATCAATGAATATGAACTGGTAAAGGAAAATGACAAGATAGCCGTGTGCATCTCAGGCGGCAAGGACTCCATGCTGATGGCGAAGCTGTTTCAAGAGATCCGGCGCCACAACAAGTTTCCTTTTGAACTGGTATTTCTTGTTATGGACCCGGGCTATCACGAAACAAACCGTCAGGTGATTGAAAACAATGCCAGACTTTTAAATATTCCCATTACCGTATTTGAAACACAGATTTTTGATGCAGTCTATGAAGTGGAGAAGTCCCCCTGCTATTTGTGTGCGAGAATGAGAAGGGGTCATTTATACAGCAAGGCGAAGGAACTGGGCTGCAATAAGATTGCACTTGGTCATCACTATGATGATGTGATTGAGACCATTCTTATGGGAATGATGTACGGAGGCCAGATCCAGACCATGATGCCAAAGCTGCACAGCACCAATTTTGAAGGTATGGAGCTGATCCGCCCGCTGTATCTCATCAGAGAAGATGATATCAAACGGTGGCGGGATTACAATGACCTTCATTTCATCCAGTGTGCATGCCGGTTTACCGATACCTGCACCACATGCAGGACAGATGGAAATACCGGTTCCAAGAGGGTGGAGATTAAGAATCTGATCAGTCAGCTGAAGGAGACCAACCCCTATATTGAAGGCAATTTATTTAAAAGTGTGGAGAATGTTAATTTAAGCACCATCATTGCTTATAAAAAGGCTGGAGCTGTTCATCATTTCCTGGATGATTATGATGAAAAAAAGACTGATAAAAAAGAAAATCAGAAAGAAAATTAGAAATAGGCTTGAAAAACATATTAACCTTGTGGTAAATTATGAATAGGAGGTTATGCATATGAAAATTTCAACGAAAGGCCGTTATGCCATCAGACTCATGATTGATCTGGCAGAGCACAATAACGGAGAATTTATCACGCTGATGGACATTGCCCAAAGGCAGGAGATATCAGAGAAGTATTTGGAATCCATAGTCTCTATTTTAAGTAAGAATAATCTCCTTATCTCTTTACGAGGAAAAGGCGGCGGCTACAAGCTTGCCAAGGACCCGGAGCTTTATACCGTGGGAAGCATTTTACGGTTAACAGAAGGATCTCTTGCGCCTGTATCCTGTCTGGAAGGGGAGACCAATAACTGTAACAGAGCCAGCCAGTGTCAGACTCTGGAGATGTGGGAAGGACTTAATAAGCTGATTAATGATTACTTTGACGGGATTACCATCGCAGATTTGATTCATAAGAATGACTATATGAATAATTATGTAATATAGGAGAATTGGGTATATTGTTTAAAGATTTTGTTGGAAAAGTTTTGTATCATTGTTATATATGTAATAACGGAAGGCAGACATCGAAAGGTGTCTGTTTTTTATTTATGCAGGAAAATATGTATCATTACATATTTGAATCATCTGAATCAGGGATAAAGCGACATTAAGGCTTTAATGCAATTGACCTTCCAAAAGTAAAGACAACCTGTTTTTTGTCGAATTTTGGAAGCTAACATGTACAATTTTAGCACTTGGGTTGAATTTTAAGTAAAATATGTTAATCTACTGTTGAAAGAAAGCCTGCCAGGTAATAGATATTTAAATTTAGTTTTAGGGAAGGAATGAATTTATGCTGAGAACAGTTTTAATATTAATTATAGTTATTGTTGGTTGTGCGGATCTAACAAGAGCAATTATGAAACATTATGGTTATAAAAAGTATAAAGGTGAAACGACAGGTACAATCATTAGTATAAGAGAATATCATAAACGAGGTTATTTCATAAAAGATATGGAGTATTATCCTACTTATAGATATATTGTGAATGGGATAGTATACGAAGAAGAATTCGATTTATATGAGGAAAAAGAAGATCTATTACAAATTGATCAGGAAAGAATGATTCAATATGATGAGAATAATCCAAAAAACTTTTTTCCTGCAGATAAGAAAAATGCATGGCGATTGACTGCTTTTAAAGATATTTTTGTAGTGACTTCATTTGCTTTATTAGAATTATATAAAAGATTTTATTAATTTCAGTGACAGAGATAAGGTAGTTGGCAGGCTTGTATACTCAAGCCTGCCTTTTAAGGTTTGCGTGCCGCCAGTGAAAGTCCGGACAAGGTAATCGCCAGTGATTCACAGCTTTATGGAATTACAGCAGTACGGACCCTTAATTCCACTTCCGTTCCTTTTCCAGGCACACTATTATAGGTTAGGCCGTACTCCGGACCGTAAAGGATCTGAAGACGGCGGTGGGTGTTAAAGACGGCGATGTTTGTTCCGGTTTTGCTGGTCCCCTTTCCGGATAAAAGACCGGAAAGCTTATCCTCAGGGATTCCCACCCCGTCATCGGAAATCAGGATCACAGCCGCATTCTCTTCCAGCCATCCGGTAATAACAATGGTTCCTCCTTTTGGAATTTTTTCCAAAAGGCCGTGGAGAATTGCATTTTCCACCACTGGCTGAAAGGTCAGCTTTGGAATGGTGCAGTCCATCATATAATCAGGCATATCGTTGACCAGATCAATGACCTGATGATACCGCATATTCTGGAGGCGGACATAGATATTTGCATGCTCCAGTTCATCTGCAATGGTGCTCAAGGTCTCTTTCCTGCTCAGCGTCAGTTTGTAAAAACGGGAAAGATCCACAATTGCTTCCGATACCTCATCGGTTCGCCCCTGTTTTGCCAGCCAGTTGATCATGTCCATGGTGTTATAGAGAAAATGGGGATTTATTTGAGCCTGGAGCGTGTGAAACTCGGCAAGCCTTAAATCTTCAGCGGCTTTGTTCTGCTCCGCAATCAATTGATTCATGGCTCTGGTCATATAGTTGTAGGTATCAATCAATCCACCGATCTCATCGTGATACACAGAATCAGGCAGAGGGGTGGGAGGGCCGGAGCGGACTCTGGACATCTGAAGAATGACGGAGGAAATCCGGTTGGTGATGGAATGAGATAGTTTGGTTGCAATTAAAAATGCAGTTATGATGCAAATGAGATAGATGAAGAAGAAGCCTATCACAATAAGGACACTTTTCTGGATGATGGATTTGGTGGGAATGACGGCAACCATAAACCAGTTTGTTTTTTGTATGTGATAAAAACCTGCATAAACATCTTCTCCCAGAATCTTTTTCATGATAAAGTTATCGGATGACATAAAATAATCCCGGACCTTGCCATAACTGAAATGATAAATACCGGCAAGTCCATGATTGGAGGTGGCCACCGTGCTGTCCCTGTCATTAATAATATAGGCTACACTGGTATCCCTGGATAAATTGTTTTTCAGAAGACTTGTAAAAGGGGCCTTGGAATAGTAAATGGCAATATAACAGGTGCGCAAATCCTCATTATAGGGAATGGAAGCTTTTGTTATAAAGGCCATATCTCCGGATTCCTTTACCTCTATGGGACTTAAATAAAACTCAGGGCAGAAAAGTGAGCTATAAGAACGGTTTCCCTGAAAAATACCATGCCAGTACGCACCTCTGGCTTCGCTCATAGGACGGAAGATTCGTCTGGTGTCTTTCTTGTAAAAGATGGGCTGGGAATTTGGAAGATCCATGTAAATGCGTATGTCGGTTATGTATTCTCCATCAATGGTTTTTTCCGCCAGTCTGCAAAAGTCTATGGCATCAGCAGAATCCGTGAGCGGGTCAGCGGTCCGGTAATCCCTGGAATGGAACAACTTCCGGTAATAGGGATGCCCTTCGAGGTCTTTTTGTGCGGTAAGAATGGTATCAATGAGCAGATCGATCTGTGGTATGGTCATTGCAGAGGCTGTCTGTTCTGAGCGGACTGTATAAGCTAAAACCATATTGTAGAGTTTTCCGTAAAAAAAGAGAAACATAACCAGCATGGGAATGGTGGTAATGAGCAGATGGGTAATGGTGAATTTTGTTTGCAGCATCATATTGTTGTAATAAGTCTTTGCCCTTCGTATCGGATGTCTCATTTCAGCATTTTCTCCCTGTAATCAGATGGTGATAAGCCAGTCAGCTTTTTGAAACTTTTACTAAAGTAATTTCCGTTGCTGTAACCTACTTTTAAAGAGATATCGGCAATCTGATAACCAGGATCCGCCAAAAGTTCCTTTGCTTTTTTCAACCGGTATTCCGTGAGATACTGATTGATGGTCTGCCCGGTTTCATTTTTAAAATAGGTACATACGTAAGAGGCAGATAAGAAGACCTCATTGCCGATATCGCGAACCGATAGAGAATCATTATGATAGTGAGTGTGGATGTAATCTTTTATCAGAAATATAGTGGAATTATCCGGCATATAGGACCTGGCTGATTCAAAGAGCAGCTCTGTCTTTTGCTTCAGCTTTTCATGAAGCTCATTGAAACTAAAACAGATTTCAAGAAGCTTCATGGCATTTTCCGGTTCTGCTGCCGGAGCCAGCCGAAGCTGCTGGCGGCAGTCTTCTAATGCCATGAAAAGCTTATAATACAGGTCTCTTGCTTCATGGGGAAATATATTTATCTGCTGATAAAATTCATGATGCAGCTGTAAAAGCAAATCTTTAACCGTGTTTAAGTCCTTTGATAAGATAGCGTCTGAAAGGAGGGAAACATAACGGTCATAAGAACCATTGCCTGGCTTTTCTGTGTTTACGGTCATCTTTTTTTCAGGTTTAAAATAGGTGCCTGAATCAAAGAAAAAACTGCTTTGCATAAGGGAAACTGCGCTGGCATAGGATCCGTAGGCTTTCGAGATGCCGGTGTATGTCTCTCCTTTGCTGATATAAAATGCACATGTCTGCTGAAAGCAGTTTTTTAAAAATGCACCGATCCGATCCATGGACGGGGAAGAAGGCGGTGCAGGAGATACGATGTGAAAAATGTGGTATTGGATGTATTTTGAAATATAGTAAACTCTGTTACAGGAATAGGAAAGGAATATTTCCAGATCGGTCAGTATTTGATTCATGTGATTTAAATCTGCCCGGCTTTGCTCCACTTTTACAACAAAGGAGGTAACACTTAAGGAAGGCGTAAGTTTGATATTCAGTTCCTTTGCCAAAACAGCAATGGTTTCTCTGCTGTCTTTATATGGCTGAGTCAGGGCAGCGGCAAAAGATGAGTCCGCTTCTCTGGAATAAAACAACTCATTTTTTACGGTTTTCATATTTTGTCTGACGCAGTGATAAGCCTCTTTTATGGTAGCGGCCACTTCTGCGGGATCCAGCGGTTTTTCTACGTAGTTTATGGCTTTCAGGCGTATGGCGGCCTTTAAATATTCTTTGTCGGAATAGCCGCTCATAAAGATAAAAGTGGAATTGGGGAGAAGCTTCTCCAGCCGTTCCACCAGCTCAATCCCGTTCATTCTGGGCATTCTCACATCACTTAAAACGATTTCCGGTCTGACTTCTCTGGCAATCCGAAGTCCGCTTACGCCGTCTTCGGCCTGGAACAGCGTAAAGATTCCCAAAGACTCCCAATCAATGGAATTGATCAGACCGATTCGTGTAAGCTCTTCATCATCAACAATCAGTAATTTCATTGCAGTACCCCCAACCAGCAATAATATAGTTCTATTTTAACTAAATAAAGAAAGAAAACAAGGAAAAATAGTAAAATAAATCATGTTAAATAAAAACACAAAAATAAATTACCCATATCAAAAAATAATACCGTTTGTCTTCCAGCCTGCCAATGATAAACTGATATCAGTTGAGAAGGGAGGAAGAAAAGGTGACCGATAATGTATTGGAATTAAAAGGGGTTACGAAAATATTTCCTGGGGTAAAAGCCTTGAATCAGGTTCATTTTAATCTGAGAAAAGGTGAGGTCCATGCATTGATGGGAGAGAATGGGGCAGGAAAATCCACATTCATCAAAGTGATTACAGGAGTCCATAAAGCGGAAGAGGGAATGATTTTTCTGGACGGTGCTGAGGCGGATTTTAAGGGGCCGAAAGATGCCCAGGCAGCCGGAATCGCGGCAGTTTACCAGCACCCCACTTCTTATCCCGATCTTTCCGTAACGGAAAATATTTTTATGGGTCATGAAATGATAAAAAAAGGAATCATTCAGTGGAAGCTTATGAATCAGGAAGCAGATAAGCTGTTAAAGGAGCTGAATGCAGATTTTAAGTGTTCTGATGAGATGGGAAACCTAAGTGTTGCTCAGCAGCAGATGGTGGAAATTGCAAAGGCGCTCTCAACACAGGCGAGAATCATCATTCTTGATGAGCCGACCGCAGCACTGACAAAAAATGAATCAGAAGAATTATACCGGATTGTAGATAAGCTAAAGGCTTCCAAAGTTTCGGTTATCTTTATTTCCCACCGGTTTGAGGATATGTACCGTCTGGCTGACCGGGTAACAGTATTTCGTGACTCTAAGTACATCGGTACTTACCAGACCGATGAGATAACCAATTCTGATCTGATCAGAGCCATGGTTGGGCGTGAAATCAAAGATCTTTTTCCAAAGACGGAGATCCGGAGAGGTCCGGAAGTCTTGCGCATTGAAAAGCTGTCGAGGACCGGATATTTTAAGAACATCAGTTTTAAGCTGCATCAGGGGGAAATCCTGGGACTTACCGGATTGGTGGGAGCAGGCCGGACAGAGGTGGTCGAGAGCATTTGCGGAATCACAAAACCGGACGCAGGTAACATTTACTTAGAAGGAAGACGATTGCTCATAAAAAAACCAGCTGATGCCATGAAGGAAGGAATTGTGCTGCTTCCGGAAGATCGTCAAAAAGAGGGCTTGATACTTAGTTGGGGGCTTGGGCGCAATGTGACCCTACCTGGTTTAAAGAAGTATTCCAGACGTGGTGTGATCAATGAAAAGATGGAAGATGAAACAGCAAAAGGGCTGCTGGAAGAAGTGGATACCAAGGCAGTTTCTATCTTTGATCCGGCAGGCTCTCTTTCCGGAGGAAATCAGCAAAAGGTGGTTGTGGCAAAAGCCCTGAGCCAGGAGATGAAGGTGGTCATTATGGATGAACCAACCAAGGGGGTAGATGTAGGAGCAAAAGCGGAGATATATCAGATCATGGGTGATTTGGCAAAAAAAGGCTACGGCATTCTTCTGATCTCTTCTGAAATGCCGGAGATTCTCGGTATGAGTGACCGGATCCTGGTGATGTGTAACGGCAAACTTTCCGGAGAATTATCCCGTGAGAAAGCGACTTCGGAATCCATTCTTCAGTATGCCATGGAAAAATCCGAAAAGGATACGGAAAGGAGTTTGCACTAATGGGAAAAAATAGCTTGATAAAAAGGATCACAGGCTCCAGAGAGGCCAGCCTGCTCCTTGTTCTCATCGGTTTATGCATCATCATACAGATTTTAAGCCCTTCATTCCTGACTGCCAAATCCCTTCAGGATATGGTAAAGAATAACGCGGTCATTATGATCATGGCATTAGGAATGCTGTGCGTTCTGCTCATCGGAGGCATTGATATTTCCATTACCTCAACCTTGGCGGTATCCGGTATGGCTGTGGGAATGCTTTTAAAGTATAATGTAATACATAATATATTCCTGCTGTTTCTCATTGCCATATTAATCGGTGCCCTGTGCGGCGCCGCAATCGGGCTTGTGGTATCAAGAGGAAAAGTGCTTCCAATCATAGCGACCATGGGATTTATGTATATCTACAGAGGCTTTGCTTATCTGATAGCCAAAAGCCAGTGGGCGAGTGCAGAGAATCTGGGTGACTTTAAAAATTTTGCCCTGGAAAAAGAACTTGGTCTAGGACTTTTAAATAACGTGATCTTCATTGTACTTCTGTGTTATATCATCTTTTTTGCGGTCATGAAATGGTCGAGAACGGGAAGAAAGATCTATGCAGTGGGAAGCAATCCGGAGGCAGCGGCCATATCCGGGATCAATACCATGAAGATTAAACTGATTGTCTATACGGTTATGGGCATGCTTTCCGGTTTGTGCGGTGCTCTGTCGGTTGCTGTGTATTCCTCCGCTCAGCCAAACATGCTGTACGGAAAAGAAATGGATGTAATCGCCGCCTGTGTTATTGGCGGGGTAAGCATGTCAGGCGGCCGGGGAACCGTAGCCGGTGCTTTACTGGGATCTTTAATTTTAGCGGTCATAGCAAAGGCCCTTCCTTTGGTTGGAATTGATTCCATCGTACAGAATACGGTAAAGGGCGTTATAATCTTAGCCGTTATTATTTTAAATGTAGTGGCTCAGCGTATGATGCAGAAGAAAAATCTAAAAAGAAGGGAGATGTAGCAATGGCGGGAAAATCAGGCAGAAGCATATCTGCGCAGTCAGATCAAAACTGGAAAAAAAGGATTTTAAGCTGGGAAGGTGTACTGGTTCTTCTGTTTCTCATGGTAAATCTGTTTTGTATGGTTATTTCACCAAGCTACAAACCAGTGAATGTACTTCGAGAGATGCCAAAGTATTTAACGGAAGTCTTCCTTTTGCTTCCTATGGCGTATATTCTGATTTTGGGTGAAATCGATTTGTCGGTTGGAGCGACGGTCTGTCTGTCAGCAACTACCGCCTGTCTCGCAGGCAATGCGGGGGTACCGTTTCCCATTGTGTTGTTGATTGGAATCTTAACAGGAACCGCCTGCGGACTCTTTAACGGCATTGCCGTGACCCTGTTTACAGAACTGCCGTCCATGATTGTTACGTTAGCTACCATGATTATTTTTCGTGGAGTTGCGGAGATTGCTTTGGGCAGCGGAGGTTCTGTCTCCCTGAAAAACAATCAGGGCTTTCGCGCCATAGCAGGAAAAATTGGTCCCGTTCCTTATATTTTCTTTGTTGTCATAATTGCGGCGATCATTTTCACCTTTATGTTGAGCAAAACAACATTTGGGAGAAAGCTGTATGCCATTGGCAGCAACCGGAAAGCTTCTTATTTTTCCGGAATTCATGTTCAGAAAATACGTCTTCTGGTGTACTCCGTTGCTGGTATGATGGCGGGCATCAGTGCCATGTTTCTTGTATCCGTGCTGTATGGCGCCAATACCACCACGGGAAGCGGTTTTGAACTGGATGCAATCGCCATGGCTGTGTTTGGAGGAATCTCAACGGCCGGGGGAAAAGGAAAGCTGATCGGTGCCATCATATCCGCATTTATCATCATCTGTTTAAGAATCGGATTAGGCCAGATCAATATGAATCCTCAGGTCATTCTGGTGATTCTGGGAACACTGCTGATTCTGGCAGTCATGATACCGGAAATTGGTAAAAATATGAAAAGGAAACAACTGTGATACAAGACACCGGGGGTGTTTTAGTATAAAACTATTCTTAATAAAGGGAGGTAATCGTAAGATGAGAAAACAAATGGTTTGCGGAGTCCTGTGTGCGGCAATGGTGTTTGGAACTCTTACCGGCTGCTCGGGGAAAACAGAGACTGGGGGAAAACAGTCATCGGTGGCTCAGGACGGAGGAGGAAGTTCCTCTGGAAAGACGTATGCGGTCATCACAAAATCAGCAGGAAATCCCTATAATGAAAAGATTGCTCAGGGATTTCAAAAGGTCATTGAAGCAGAAGGAGGAACTTGTATCGTAAAGCATCCCGAGTCTGCTACGGCTGATGCGCAGGTTTCCGTTATCCAGTCGCTGATTTCTCAAGGTGTGGATTCCATCTGCATCGCTGGGAATGATGAAAATGCCCTGCAGGCGGCCTTAGAGGACGCAATGGCAGCAGGAATCAAAGTTTCCTGTCTGGATTCCAAGGTCAATAAAGACAGCAGGCAGACGTTTGTCAATCAGGCAGGAATCAAAGAAATCGGTCAGGCATTGATGGAAGCGGTCTATGATATCTCCAGCGGCGAGGGAGATTGGGCCATTCTTTCCGCCACCTCTCAGGCCACCAATCAAAATGCATGGATTGAATCCATGAAAGAGGTTATGAAGGAAGAAAAGTATTCGAAACTCAATCTGGTTGAAGTGGCATATGGAGATGATGAACCTCAGAAATCCACAGATCAAACACAGGCTCTTTTATCAAAATATCCAGATTTAAAGGTGATCTGTGCTCCTACTACAGTCGGAATCAATGCAGCAGCCAAGGTCCTTCAGGACGAGAAATCAAAGGTAAAGCTGACAGGTCTTGGACTTCCTTCTGAAATGGCAGAATACATAGGTGATGATGAAGCACATTCCTGTCCATATATGTATCTGTGGAATCCTCTTGACGTAGGTTCTTTGGGAGCATATACCTCTATGGCTCTGGTAGAAGGAAACATTACAGGAAAAGCCGGCGACAAGTTTAAGGCAGGAGAAATGGGAGATTACCAGGTAATAGAAGCCTCTGACGGCGGTACAGAAATAATTCTCGGACCTCCGTTTAAATTCGACAGCTCTAATATCGCGGAATGGAAGTCTGTTTATTAGTATTGCTATAAATGTGACATCAAAGAAAGTACTGCCAATGTATAATCCAGACTTAAACGCGGCTGATACATTGATCATACAAATATTAATATAAAGAACTATTGTACTGATCTTTACAGTGGTATACAGTATTTCAAAAATAATCAGATGGTTTTTTTAATATGTATTATCGGTTTTCTGCTTAATATAACATCTGTTCCATTGGAAAAACTACAAGCAGCGTATGTTAATGAGTGCCTTAGTCTGGGTATAAATGCGATGTCGGTAGGTAGCATTTTTATGACTTGTGGGTTAATTATGGGAAGTTTCTTTTTTGCATATTTCAAGAAATTAATTTCAAATAAAGATATATTAATTTTTGGTGGGATTCTAATTGGTATTATTTACTTCAGCTTAATGTTTATTGGTAAGATTGATTGTATTCCATTACGATATATAGTTTATGCAATTGTTTTATGCATTTTTGGATTTATTAACTCTCTTATCGGAATGTCAGTACAAGTGACTTTCATGGCCAATACTCCAAACGAGTATCTTGGTAGAGTTGGAAGTATATTTAATGCCATGGCTTGCTCATCTATTCCAGTAGGTTCTTTTCTGTTGGCAATAGTTTTGCCATTTTTAACAATAATACATACTTATTTTTGTGTCGGAGTAATTACAGTTTTAATTTTTATATTTATTGGGACTTTAAAATCTATCAAAGGAATGGAAGATTTGGATTAATATTCGATATTGGAGGAGGAAAACTGATGCAAATAGTTGGTAAAGATTGTTTATCTGAAAAACTACTTTAAAAATTAAGAATATATGGATTTTACCTGCAGCAAGCAGGTATTTTCTGGGCTGTTTGACAGATGTATACAAAGAACTGGAATGAGTTTGGAAAATTCCTTTTTCCGATTTTGGAAAATGGAAAAATAATTACCATCTATTACCACTGGAAAAATGGAAGTAACAGTGCTATCATATTCCTGTAACACAAATGTAATAAAATTGTAACAAACCCATAAGGAGGAAATAACATTGAAGAGACTTAAAGCAATTGGATTGATTACGTTATCATTAACAAGCATGCTTCCATTAACAGCAAACGCAGCGGTGAATAATTCTTTCAGACAGTGCTATGGCGGAAGAAACGTGACTGCAATTTATGGCTCCGGCAATGCCAGTGATTTAAAAGCAAAGCTTCAGCAGTTTGGAATCAATTTAAACGATATAAACAATTTAAATAATTTCGACTGGTCATCATTTAACGATCGTTATAATGAAAATTGCAATAATGGAAACGGAAGCAATACCAATAATGGAAATACCGATAACGGAAACACCGATAACGGTAATACCAACAACGGAAACACCGACAACGGAAACACCGATAACGGTAATACCGATAACGGAAACACCGACAATGGAAATACCGATAACGGTTCTACTTCCAACAAGACTTATACTCAGCAGGTTGTAGATCTGGTAAATGCAGAAAGAGCAAAAGCTGGACTTGCACCTCTTACCATTGATGCAAATGTGGAAAAAGCAGCTAACGTGAGAGCAAGTGAAATTCAGACCTCCTTTGAGCATGTACGTCCAAACGGAAGCTCCTTCTCTACTGCATTAAGAGAGCAGAACGTTAACTTCCAGGGCGCAGGCGAGAACATTGCCTGGGGACAGCAGACTCCGGAAGAAGTAATGAATGCATGGATGAACAGTGCAGGACACCGGGCTAACATCTTAAATAAAAACTTTACACATATCGGTGTTGGCAATTTACAAAACAGTGCCGGAACACAGTACTGGGTACAGCTGTTTACATACTAATAAAATAATCCTTTTGGATTCAATGCATAAGGCTCCCCTCCAGACTTACCGTTTGGAGAGGGGCTTTTCTGATTCGCTTTTTACCAGTTCCATAAAACGCAGCATTTCCGGATTTAAATACTTATTCTGATGATAAATTATCTGATATTCCCGTTTCAGTTCAATCCCCTGCAGAGGCAGGGCGATGAGTGTTCCCTTTTCCAAATATCCGGACACCTGGCGTTCCGGCAGTATGGCAATACCAAGATTTGAATGAACTCCCCATATAATTGCTTCATTGCTGGTGCTTTCAAGGACAGGACGGAGAATTAAATCGTGGAGGTGAAAGGCAGATTCAGCCAGTTTTCTGGTCTGACTGCCTTTTTTTCTTAAAAGAAAACGTTCTTCTCTTAAATCCTCCAGTGTGATTTTCTGCATCCGGGCAAACGGATGGGAAGGGCTGCAGACCAGGATTAACTGCTCTTTTGCAAAGGGTTCCGTCAGTATTTTATCTGATTTGCTGATTCCCTCTGTAAGAGCAAGATCCAGCTTGTTTTCCAGAATTTCATTTTCTATCCTGTCAGAAGTGTCAACACTTATGTAAGGTGCAGGGACCAAATTGTTTCCTGTAAAACAGTGAATGATATCAGGCATCAGGCATGCTGCGATGGTGGTGGAAAATCCGATCCGCAGCGGTGTGGTTTGATCCTTCTTTTTAAACTCCAGATCCATTTCCTGATAAAGAGATGTGATGTGGGAAGCAAATTCATATAAATGGCGGGCAGCGCTGGTCTTTTGTATGCCTCTTCCAGCCCGTTCAAATAAACGGATGGAATATTCATGTTCCAGCTCCCGGATTGCCTGACTTACGGCCGGCTGGCTGATACTCAGCTTCTTTGCAGCCTCAGAGATGCTTTCTTCCTTATAAACCGTAACAAAAATAATTAAGGTTTTAATCGACATGACTTCCTCCTGACTAATACGAATATTCATATTTACATACTTGTAATGTATGATATATAAGGAAAAAAATATGATTCCAATGGAATAGATAAGGAAATTCTACCATACAGTTAGAGAAAAAACAATAACATACTTTACAAATATGTAAATAGGGATTAAACTTCCAGATAACGCACGGAACATAGGGAGGCTGATGAATGAGAAAAAGAGGAAAAACGGGTGCAGGTATTCTTATACTGCTGGCCGCAGCAGCAATGATTGCCGGATGCGCGGGGCAGACAGGTTTGGCAAACGTTAAAACAATTACAATTACCAATGTTTCATACGATCCAACCAGAGAGTTTTTTCAGGAATACAACAGGATCTTCGAATCTTATTACTGGAATACCTATAAGACCAGAATAAAGGTAATCCAGTCCCATGGAGGGTCGGGAGGTCAGGCACGTTCGGTGATAGAAGGAGCAAAAGCAGACGTGGTGACTCTGGCTCTGGCTCATGATATTGCCATGATTGAAAAGTCAGGATTGATTGATTCCGGTTGGATTAAGGAATTTGAGGGGAATTCATCACCCTATACTTCTGCAATAGTGTTTCTGGTGAGAAAAGGGAATGAAAAAAAGATAAAGGACTGGTCTGATCTGGTAAAACCAGGTGTGGAGATTATCACCCCGGATCCCAAGAGCAGCGGCGGTGCCTGCTGGAATTTCCTGGCTGCATGGCAGTATGCAAAGGTCACTTATCATGGAGATGAGAAGAAAATGAAATCATTTGCAGCAGACCTTTACAGGAATGTCTCTGTTATGGATTCAGGAGCCAGGGCAGCCACCACTACCTTTGTGGAAAACGGACAGGGAGATGTGCTGATTGCCTGGGAGAATGAAGCCATCAATACGGTGAAAGAGTATCCGGATCAATATGAAATTATTACGCCCGGTGTCAGTATTTTAGCAGAACCCGGTGTGGCGGTGGTGGATGAAAACGCTCACAGAGACGGGGTGGAAAGGGTTTCAGAGGAATACTTAAAATATCTTTATTCCGATAAAGCACAGAGGCTGATCGGAGAATATGGATACAGACCCTTAAATAAGAAGATTCTTTCTGAATTTTCCGGAAAGTTTGATCTGAATGTAAACCTTTGTACTATTGATGATTTTGGCGGCTGGGATACGGCTTATGAAACTTTTTTTGAAGACGGTGGAATCTTTGATGAGATTTACAGCAATTAGAGGGAGGAAAATCACATGACAAAACAGTCAGCTCTAACAGGAAAAAGCCGGCGAGTCATACCGGGATTCGGTCTGAGTATGGGGATCACTCTATTCATGCTTTCAGGCATTATACTCATTCCTCTTGCCTCAGTGCTGGTATATTCTTTTCAGTTATCCCCACATGAATTTATAAACCTGATTACAAAAACCAATGTGGTAAATGGGTTTAAAACCAGCCTGTTCTGTTCCCTTTTTGCTGCATTTATCAACAGTGTGTTTGGACTGATTCTCGCCTGGGTACTGGTACGCTATGAGTTTCCAGGCAAACGGATTATGGATGGACTCATTGAGCTTCCCTTTGCCCTGCCTACGGCAGTAGCAGGAATCACCCTGTCTAAGTTGTATTCAGATACGGGGATCATGGGCCGGTTTCTGGGACTGTTCGGAGTAAAAGCCGCATATACGAAAACCGGACTTACCATCGCTCTGATTTTTATCGGAATACCCTTTGTAGTGCGTTCCATTCAGCCTGTTCTTGAGACCCTCGACCCGCGGTATGAGGAGGCGGCAGCGATTCTGGGGGCCGGAAGGTTTCATACGTTTAGAAGGGTGATTCTTCCGGAGCTGGGGCCTGCGCTTTTAACCGGATTTGGTCTTGCATTCGCAAGAGGAGTGGGGGAGTATGGCAGCGTGATCTATATTTCCGGAAACAACGCCAGGAATCAGACACAGGTGGTTTCCTACGTGATCATGCAGAAACTCAATTATGTGGATTATCCTGGAGCAACGGCGATTGCTCTGGTGATGCTTTTTCTGTCTTTTCTGGTTTTATTGTTTGTAAATATGATTCAGGTGCATCAGGCGAAGCGGACCAGCTGCTTATAGGAGGGGAAATGGATGAAAATAAAAAGTAAATGGATTCTTATTGGAATCAGCGGGGTATTTCTCTTTTTCATGCTGGTGCTGCCATTAATTTCAGTCATCGCCAATTCACTGAGAGAGGGAATGGGATTTTATTTCAGATCATTGGCAACCCCTTTAGTAAAATCAGCATTTGGAGTCACTGTGCTGGCAGCTGTAATTGCAGCCGCAGTGAGTACTATCTTTGGGATTGCGGCAGCATGGCTGATAACCAGATTTTCATTTAAGGGTAAGCAGATTCTTTCTGCAGTCATTGATATTCCGTTTTCCATCTCTCCCGTTATTGCTGGGCTTGCTTTTTTAATGACATTCGGGAGAATGGGGTGGGCCGGCGGTCTGATTGCCAGGCTGAATGAGGCTCTCGGAACAGATATCCAGATCGTATTTGCCATTCCCGGGGTTGTGCTTGCTACTGTATTTGTCACATTTCCATTTGTATCAAGGGAAATCATACCGGTTCTTCTTTCTACAGGAAAAGAGGAGGAAGAAGCGGCAGCACTGATGGGGGCGGGGGGATTTACCATATTCCGTAAGATTACGTTTCCTCATATACGCTGGGCACTGCTTTATGGTGTGATCCTTTGTACTGCAAGGGCGCTTGGAGAGTTTGGGGCCGTCCATGCTTTGTCAAAAACCAGAGGAGAGACATTTACTCTTCCTCTTGAAATCGATGCCCTTTATCTTTCCAGTTCATCGGAATCCATTACTTCGGCATTTGCTGTTTCTTCCATTCTGGTTCTTATGGCAGTTGCAGTGCTGATCATACGGAATGTGGTGGAGCATCAGGCAAAAAAGAATGGAAAAGAGGCGTAGAGGTTTAGTCAGGAGGGTCTTATGTACATAGAAATGAAAAATATTGAAAAATCATATGGAGATTTTAAGGCTTCAAAGGAAGTGAATTTCGGCCTGAAAAAAGGAACGCTGGCTGCTCTTCTGGGACCAAGCGGAAGTGGAAAAACAACAATCTTAAGGATGATTGCGGGTTTTGAAACGCCGGACTCCGGAGATATCATAATTGATCAGAAGAAAGTCAATAATCTCCCGGCTGCTGAGAGAGGAATCGGTTTTGTATTTCAGAATTATGCACTGTTCCGGTACATGACGGTTTATGAAAATATCGCTTTTGGTCTGGAGGTTAAAAAAATTAATAAAAAGCTGATTAAGGAACGGGTCATGGAGCTATTAACCTTAACCGGTCTGGAGGGTTTAGACAAACGCTATCCTAATCAGCTTTCCGGCGGACAGCGGCAGAGGGTTGCATTTGCCAGAGCACTGGCACCAAACCCGGGGCTTTTGCTGCTTGATGAACCATTTGCAGCCATTGATGCAAAGGTGCGTCAGGAACTTCGCAGCTGGTTAAAGGAAATGATTCACAAGGTAGGTATTACCAGTATCTTTGTTACCCATGACCAGGATGAAGCGGTGGAGGTGGCAGATGAGATCATAGTCACCAATCAGGGAAGAATTGAACAGATCGCAAGTCCGTCTGAGATCTATAAAAACCCTGCAACTCCCTTTGTTGCCGAATTTATTGGTCAGTCCGCGAGAATGGATGTGTATCACAGGCTGAAGGGATTTGAAAAAGGTGATTTTACAGGAGCGATTATACGGCCCGAGTTCGTGGAAGCGTTTAAAAGTGACAATTCAAAATTTCAGGATGTGATGGAGTATTCCCAGGAAGGGACCATTGAAGATATCTCCTTTCGCGGAAACTACCTGGAGGTGCGGCTGAATGTAAATGGAGTTTCCCTTACAACCCGCAGATCACTGGAGAGGCGCCCTGTTTCCATTGGTGAAAAAATGAATGTAATTGTTTACCGGATTTATGCTTACGATGACAAAAAAGCGTATCTGCTGGAAAATTCATTATTAAACGGAGTCAATATTGTCACATTCTGAAATAAAAAAAGAAGCAGACAGAGGAGTTAAAGATGAGTATAAGGTTGAAACGGGAAGTTATGACTGCAGATGTTCTGATTATAGGAGGAGGGACAGCAGGGTGTTATGCGGCGCTTACTCTTTCAGGAAAATCGGATTTAAAGGTTATTATTGCCGAAAAGGCCGGGATCAGGCGGAGCGGCTGTCTTGCAGCAGGGGTAAATGCAATCAATGCCTATATTACAGATGGGCAGACCCCCAAAGACTATGTGGATTACGCAATGAAGGATGCGGCAGGCATTGCGAGAGAAGATCTTCTGTTAACGGCAGCCAGCAGATTCAATGAAGTGACAGCTGATTTAGAACGCCTGGGCCTTGTCATTTTAAAGGATGGATCGGGGAATTACGTAACCAGAGGAAAACGAAATATTAAGATTAACGGAGAAAATATAAAGCCCATACTTGCTGACGCCGTATTGCAGGCACCTAATGTCACAGTTTTAGAGCATGTTAATATAACGGATCTGCTGGCTGATAACAATGAAGTAAAGGGAGCCGTGGGATTTCATATGGAAGAATACACCGCTTACGAAATACGGGCAGCAGCAGTCATTGTTTCTACCGGTGGTGCAGCTGGACTTTATAAACCCAACAACCCGGGATTTTCCCGCCATAAGATGTGGTATCCCCCATTTAATACAGGAGCCGGTTATGCCATGGGGATTAAAGCTGGTGCAGAAATGACATCGTTTGAAATGCGGTTTATCGCTCTCCGATGCAAAGACACCATTGCACCCACCGGAACAATCGCCCAGGGAGTCAGGGCACGACAGATCAATTCCAGGGGTGAAATCTATGAGGATAAATACGGAATTACCACCAGTGAACGGGTATATGGAACCGTTAGGGAGAACCAGCTTGGCAATGGTCCCTGCTATCTTCGCACAAGTGGAATTGACAAAGATACAGAGGAGGATTTACTGAAAGCATACTTAAATATGGCTCCCAGCCAGACTCTTAAATGGCTGCAAAATGATACAACACCTGGAAAAGAGGATGTGGAGATAACGGGAACGGAACCTTATATCGTTGGAGGCCATACTGCAAGCGGATACTGGATTAATACAAACAGGGAAACAACGCTTAAAGGTCTATATGCAGCAGGAGACGCAGCAGGCGGCTGTCCCCAGAAGTATGTGACCGGAGCTCTGGCAGAGGGGAAAATTGCCGCACTTGATATTATAGAAAAAGGCCGGAGGATTGAGAACTCAGAACAGATTACAGGCTTTGCAGATGAAAAAATCCGGGAGTATGAAAGTATTTTAAATGGCCCGGATGCTGTTTTTACAGCAGAGGAGCTGGAGGAGGCAATGCAGAAGGTGATGGATGAGTATGCAGGAGGGATCTCTTCTGATTATCAGTTTAATGAAAAGCAGTTAAAGCTTGGGGAAGAAAAAATAAAGGAGATCACGGAGCTGACCAGATATTTAAATGCCTCCGATATGCATGAGCTGATGTTTGTCTATGAATTGAAGGAACGCCTGATTGTATGCCAGTCTGTCATCGCCCACCTTGAGTATCGCAAGGAAACCAGGTGGCATTCCTTCCAGGAGAATCTGGATTTTCCCAGGCCAGATGAGGCTTACCGTAAATTTGTTAATTCCACAATGAAAGACGGCAGGCTGATATTAAAGCTGCGGGACGTAGGAAAGGAGATCAGATATGAGCATACGGATATCTAAAGAGTCATGCGTGGGCTGTCTTGCCTGCACCCGGGTGTGCCCGGGCAGTCTCATAAAGGAAAAAGACGGCAAAGCATTTATCAGATATCCCAGGGACTGCTGGGGCTGTGCCTCCTGCGTGAAGGAGTGCCGGTTTAAAGCCATTGATTTTTACCTGGGAGCTGATCTGGGAGGAAATGGAACTGTGATGAACGTGTCAGAGGAAGGGGATTGCCTTCTCTGGAAAATCATAAAACCCGACGGAACCGAACGCATCATTGAAGTGGACGGTAAAAATTCGAATAAGTATTAGAGGAGAAATTATTATGAGCAGATTATCCCATCTTGATGAATTGGAAGCAGAAGCAATTTATATTATCAGAGAAGTAGCGGCCCAGTGCGAGAAACCGGTTATGCTCTATTCAATCGGAAAGGACAGTTCCGTCATGCTCCATCTGGCGTTAAAAGCATTCTATCCGGAGAAGCCGCCTTTCCCATTTCTCCATGTCAACACCACCTGGAAGTTTAAAGAAATGATTGAATTTCGGGACAGGACAGCAAAGGAGCTGGGGATTGAGCTGTTGGAATACATTAATGAAGATGGTGTTGCACGGGGAATCAATCCATTTGACCACGGTTCTTCCTATACTGACATCATGAAAACTCAGGCATTAAAGCAGGCCCTTAATAAATATGGCTTTACAGCAGCTTTTGGAGGCGGCAGGAGAGACGAGGAAAAAAGCAGGGCAAAAGAACGGATCTTTTCCTTCCGTAACGCCTCCCACGCCTGGGATCCCAAGAATCAGAGACCGGAGATGTGGAAGCTTTATAATACAGAAATTTATAAAGGAGAGAGTATCCGCGTATTTCCTATTTCCAACTGGACGGAAAAGGATATCTGGCAATACATAAAACAGGAAAACATTCCCATTGTTCCATTGTATTTTGCAGCTAAGAGACCAGTGGTTTACCGGGATCATGATATTATCATGGTGGATGATGACCGGATGCGTCTGAGTCCCGGAGAGGTTCCCCAGCTTAAAAAGGTTCGTTTCCGGACACTGGGCTGTTATCCTCTTTCCGGCGGTGTTCTTTCAGAAGCAGTTACCATTGATCAGATTATTGAAGAGACTCTAAGCTCCGTAGAATCAGAGCGGACCAGCCGTGTGATTGATAAAGACGGCGGAGCTGCCAGTATGGAAAAGAGAAAAAGGGAGGGTTATTTCTAATGAACGGATTGCTGAAATTTATTACATGCGGAAGTGTGGACGACGGAAAATCCACTCTGATCGGGCATATACTCTACGATTCCAAGCTGCTGTATGCAGATCAGGAAAAGGCGCTGCTGCTTGACAGCAAGGTGGGTTCCAGAGGCGGTGAGATCGATTATTCCCTGCTTTTAGACGGACTGATGGCGGAACGGGAGCAGGGGATTACCATTGATGTGGCTTACCGTTATTTTACAACGGAGAGAAGGAGCTTTATCGTGGCGGATACACCGGGTCATGAGGAATATACAAGAAATATGGCAGTAGGGGCTTCCTTTGCCCAGTTAGCAGTGATTCTTGTGGATGCAAAGCAGGGCGTTCTGGTACAGACGAGGCGCCATTTAAGGATCTGTTCCCTCATGGGAATCCGTCATTTCATCTTCGCAGTCAACAAGATGGATCTGGCAGAATACAGTCAGGAACGGTTTGAAGAGATCAGTAAGAGTATTGCAGCTCTTAAAGAGGAACTGTCCTTAAGACATGTAACCATAATTCCAGTCAGTGCCACCCAGGGGGATAATGTAACTGTAAAATCAGAACATATGCCATGGTATCAGGGTGAGACACTCCTTGCCAGTCTGGAACAGACGGAAATTACAAAAGAGGATGGAAATGGTTTTTATATGCCTGTTCAGAGGGTGTGCCGTCCTGACCACGAATTCCGGGGCTTTCAGGGGCAGGTGGAATCAGGAACCGTTTCAGCCGGACAAAGCCTTACAATTCTTCCCGGTAATGAGACAGCAAAGGTAAAGAGCATTCTGGTGGGAGACCGGTTATCTGACCAGGCATCTGCAGGCCAGGCGGTTACCATACAGCTTGACAGAGAGGTGGATGTAAGCCGCGGAAGCGTTCTGACGGATCAGGAACAGCTGCCGGTAAGCAAAGATGTGAAAGCTTCCATTCTATGGATGGACGATGCACCGCTTAAGGAAGGCAATGATTATCTGCTGAAGCTGGGAACAAGAATGCTTCCCGCTGTGGTGAAGCGCATTGATTACCGGGTGGATATAAACACAGGTGAACATTTGCCTGCTAAGGAGATCGGTAAGAATGAGATTGCCTCCTGTCTGATTGAATTATCCCAAAAAATTCCGGTTGATGAATTTAAAAGGAATAAGACTCTGGGGGAACTGATTTTAATTGACAGAGTCAGCCATATGACATCAGCCTGCGGCGTGGTGGAGCATGTGGAGGGCGATGAAGATAAACCGTACTTTGAAAAAGACGGGCTGCGGGCAGGCGGATATATTTTTGAAGAGTTCTATTTTAATCTGGAGAATGCCTTCCTTTCCAGACAGAAAACAAAGGAGATCACGTACCGCCAGGGAGACTTCGTTCCTGTTTCGGGAGACAGTTTCCTGTATCCGGGCTATTTTGATGTAATATCTTTGGATGATTCTGTGGCAGTTCTGGTGCGAAACCAGACAATACAGGATATCATAAGTCTTGATGATTATGGTTATACAGGTTTGCCGGTTCTTGATGAGAGAGGCTTTGCATTAAAAATTCGTTCCACTGAAGATCTGTTAAACTGTCTGGCTGAATATAAGAATCTGACACCTGACAATAAAATTGCTTTCCATAATAAATGGTCAAAATTCGAAACATACAGACGGATTGTCTGCAATGAAAATTTCTGGATTATTTAAGCAGCTTTTTTACTGCAGTTAGATGTCTATGGGATTGTGAAGAATCAAAAAACACGTTATAATAAATACAGCTGTTAAAAGGAGGTTTAATAATGAAAAACAGAGAACTGACTCTTCGTCCCTTCAATGATGCAGATGTAAACTTGCTGGCTATATGGCTAAAAAAAGACTATATTATAAAATGGTATCATGACGCAGACGAGTGGCTTGCTGAAATCAACCAACGCAATGAACTGTATTCATGGATACACCACTTCATCGTCATGGATTGCAAAAGCCCCATTGGTTTTTGCCAGTATTACGACTGCTATGATGCAAAGGACTTAGAGGATTGGTATAATGTAACTATTTCTGGAGATACGTTCTCGATTGATTATTTAATTGGAGATGAAGCTTATCTGGGCAAAGGGTACGGGAAGGAAATTGTCAGTCTTCTGACCAATACCATTCAAACGGTGGAAAATGCCAGACAAATTATTGTGAAACCAGAAAAGGAAAATCATGCTTCCAACCATGTGCTGATGTGGAATGGCTATGTATATGATGAAAAACTGAGATTTTACAGCAAGTTATTAAAGTAGTTTAATCATATTAATTCTGTAGTTTTGTTGGTAAATATGCACAAAAAT